>JBCCZC010000178.1:0-10870 GCA_039188505.1 Pseudomonadota bacterium
CGAAGACGCTCACACTCGCCAGCTTTGTTCTCAGAAGCGTAGAAGCGGAGAGTGGTTTCCAACGTTCGTGCGGCTCGGATCGCTGCTCCGCCCCGCAAGCGGGACGAAGTCGCTCACACTCGCCAGCTTTGTTCTCAGAAGCGTAGAAGCGGAGAGTGGTTTCCAACGTTCGTGCGGCTCGTTTCGCTGCTCCGCCCCGCAAGCGGGGCGAAGTCGCTCAGACTCGCTAGCTTTATTTTCAGAAGCGCAGAATCGGAGAGTGGTTTCCAACCGTCGTGCGGCTCGTATCACCGCTCCGCCTCGTGCGCTAGGCGAAGACCTCAGGGAAGGCTCGTATCGCTCCGTTTGTTCTCAGAAGCGCGGGGCTGGTGGCCGACGTTCGTGCCGGCTGCTGCCGCTGCTTATTCCGGCTGCTGCAAGCGACGGACCGCGAATGTTGCGCAGTCCAGGCCCGCGCCGAGGGCTGTGCCAAGGGCGACGCCCATGCCCAGCTGATCGAAGGCGGCACCGAGGGCGGTTCCCAGGCTGACGCCCAGCGCGATGCCAGTGCCCGTTGGGGCCTTGGGCTTCTGCTTATCGTCGGTATTCTGGTCAGGCATCCTTGACGCGTCTCTATGCCAGTGCGAGATCGCGAAGTTACCACGGCTGCCATTCGATGAAGCGTGTGTTTCGTCACTGGCGTCGTGCGGCTCGCCTGACCTCGACGAGGGGATTTCGGTCCGGAAGGACCGAGGCCGGGACATGGGTTTCTCAAGATTCACCTCCGAAGATGAGTTAAATATCGAAATAACAATTATTTAGAGTCGAAATTTCGATTTCTTGGGAGATGTCGAGAAGCCCCCGCTCCGGGGCACTTCCGATGCGTTCTGTCGACCGGCGTTTCTACTTCCGCTTGCGCCGCGTCCAGGTCTCGGCGTGGGTGCCGTTCCAGGACACCTCACCGGTCTCGAGGGCGGCATGTTCGAAGCCGGGCTTCGCGTACAACATCCAGAACTGGGTCGGGTGGTGCCAGTCGAGTCTGCGGACGCGGAATCCCGCCGCCTCGCCCAGGGCCTGCATCGTCTCCACGGTAAAGCCGACGCAGTCAGGATAGATCCAGCCCTCGCGGTCATTGTCCTTGTTGCCGGGCCAGTGGGTCGCGACGAGGGCGCCGTCCTCGGTCAGTGCCCCGTGGAGCTCGTTCAGCCAGCGCGCGACGAGGTCCCCCCCGCAGTGGCTGAAGATCGACTGGGCGAACGCAAACCGCGCTTTCGGCAGGTTCGGCTCGCCCGCGATGCTGTCGCGAAAGACGAAATGAGGCCGCTTCAGGCGAACGAGATCTTCTCCGCCGAGCTCATTGATGATGCCGTCGTTGACGAGCCACTCGTTCGGCTCCACGCCGATATAGTTGCCCGGCGCCAGGTAGGGAATGAGCAGTCGCCCGATGCGCAGGGAGCCGCAGCCGACGTCGAGGGCGACGTCGTCCTCCCGCAGACCCAGGCAGGTGAGGAGGTTGAAAGTCATGGCCGCGATGCGATCGTAGTCCGCGGGCGGCCCCACGTAGGCCCGGTAGTGGTCCTCGCCAGGGCCATGCTCCAGCCCCCGGCCTGTCGTCCTGGGCTTGCGACCGAAAAGGTTCTTGAACACGGATCTCTTCCTGTGGGAGTGGGGCTGCGCGCCGCAGACGCGCGAGTCTAGCGCGGGAAAACTGAGGCCACAAATAGGCTGTGAGACGGCTGTCAGCCCACGATCCGCATGGCCAGATACGGCGTCAGGTTGAAGACGATGATCAACATCTTGTAGTTGGCCAGAAACGAGAAGTAGGCGGCGTCCAGGTCGGTCTCCGACTGGCCGTAGAGGCGCTTATGGATGCGTTTGATCGGCTCCCGACCGAGCATGAGGACGACACCCGCTACGAGCAGCAGTCCGAAGTTCAGCACGGTGCACCAGCCAAGGACTGCGCGGATCGTTTCGAAGGTGGTCATGGTGTGGTCCTCGCTCCGGCACGGGCAACCGTTGGGGGGGCGGCGCTCAGGGTTCCCAAACGCCCTGCTGGATGTCGCCGAGAAAGTAGATCGCGATCCGGCCCCGGCCGGGAATTTCCATGGGGGGAAGGGCGATGTTCGCGCCGAGCTTCTCGGCCTGGGAGACGGCGGCCTCGATGTCGGGGACGCGGAGGTAGGTGCGCGTGATCGGCGCTTCCTGATCGTGCATGGGCGCTCGGATTCCGCAAAGTGCGCCACCAGGAATCGGCGCCGCGAAGGCATTGCCGAGCTCGGGAACCTGCTCGAACTGCCAGCCGAATGCCTCGGTATAGAACGCCGAGGTGGCTTCGGGTTCCGGCGTGATGATCTCCAGATAGTGGATGGCCTGATCGACTGCGGACATGGTGGGCTCCTCCTTTGCGCCTGGACCGTAGCATGCGCCCGCGCGCGCGCGACGGCAACCGCATCCCGGACGCGACCGCCGATCCTAGACGTCGCGGGCCTTCGGCTGCGCGGTCGTCGGTCCGGCTTCCCGCTGTTTCAGCCGGGTGACCAGGCGAGCGACGTACTCCGGTGACTTCGTATTCCGTGCCAGCACCGCGTAGAGCGCCGGGACGACAAACAGGGTGAGCACCGCCGAGATGGCGACGCCGAACACGATCACGATGCCGATCGGCTGGCGGCTCTCGGCGCCCGGGCCCGTCCCCAGTAGCAGGGGCAGGGCCCCGAAGCTCGTACAGGCACTGGTCATGAGGATCGGGCGCAGGCGGATGGTCGCGCCCTCGATGATCGCCTCCTCGAAGGCCATGCCGCGGTCGCGGAGCTGATTCGCGAACTCCACGATGAGGACGCCGTTCTTCGCCGCGAGACCGATGAGCAGGATGGCTCCGATCTGGGTGAAGACGTTGACCGTGGCGCCGTAAAGCCAGAGTCCCGCGACCGCTCCGGCCATCGCTAGCGGAACGGTGACGAGAATGATCAGCGGGTGGCGGAAGCTCTCGAATTGGGCGGCCAGGACCAGAAAGACGATCAGCAGGGCCATCGTGAAGGTGAAGGTGAGTGAGCTGCCGGACTCCAGGTATTCGGCCGCTTCGCCGTCCCAGGACACGCGGGCGCTCGCGGGCAGGCGGTCCTCGGAGATCGCGGCCAGCGCATCGATGGCGGCGCCGATCGGCACGCCGGGCGCGAGACCGGCCTCGATCGTGATCGAGCGCATCCGGTCGAAGCGGCTCAGCGTGTCGGGGCCAGCTTCTTCGGTGATCGACACGAGGTTCTCGAGGGGCACCAGCCGGCCCGTGGTCCCGGACCGAACGTAGAGATTCGTGAGGTCGTCAGGGCTCGAACGATCGGAATCCTCGCCTTGGAGGATCACGTTGTATTCGCGGCCGCGGTCGATGTAGGTGGTGACGACCCGTGAGCCGAGCATGGTCTCGAGCGTTCGGCCGACGGTCGACAGGGAAACGCCCAGGGCTGCTGCCCGGTCGCGGTCAACGCCGACGCGGAGCTGGGGCTTGCGCTCCCGGTAGTTGCTCGACGGATTCACCAATTCGGGCAGGGCCCGCATCTCTTCGAGCATGACATCACGCCACTCGCGCAGCTGTTCGTAATCCGGGCCGCCCAGGACGAGATTGATGGGGCGATCCCCGCCTCGAATGCCGAGGCTCTGGGGCGTGGAGACCCGGACGTTCACGCCGGGCAGATCGGCGAGGTTCTGGCGCACCCGGGCCGCGGTCGCTTCCACGCCTTCATCACGGTCGTCCCAGGGATCCATCAGCAGGATGGCCCGTGCGGAATTGACCTCGCCGCTGCCGCCCCAGGCGCCGGGTAGACGGGTGAGGAATCGCATGACCGGGCCGTCGTCCACCTCCCGCATGAGCACCTCCTCCATCTCCCGGGCGTAGCGATCGGTGTACTCGAGCGATGCACCTTCGGGAGCCTGCATAAGGATGAAGAACGCGCCGCGGTCCTCCTTGGGCGCGTACTCCGCGGGCAGGCTGGCGTAGATGGCGAGTGCCAGCAGGGTCACCATGGCACCGGCGCCAACGGTGATCCAGCTGCGTCGGAGCACCTGCTCCAGCAGACCCCGATAGCGCGCCGATAGCCAGCGGAAGCCCTGGTCGACGCGGCGGCTCAGGGCACTGCGCGTGTCCCGTCGACCGGAGAAAAGCTTCGAGCACATCATCGGGGTCAGCGTCAGCGCGACGACCGATGAGAAGATCACCGCGGCCGCGAGCGTGATGCCGAACTCGTTGAACAGCCGACCGACGTCACCCGTGATGAAGGAGAGCGGCACAAAGACGGCGACCAGAACGGCCGTCGTCGCGATGACGGCGAAGCCGATCTCCTGGGCGCCATCCAGTGCGGCAAGAAGCGGCCTCTCGTCGGCTTCGATACGGCGGTAGATGTTCTCGAGCACGACGATGGCGTCGTCGACGACCAATCCGATGGCGAGGACCAGACCCAGCAAAGTCAGGATGTTGATCGAGTAGCCCATCGTCTGCATGACCATGAACGTCGCAATGATCGATACGGGGACGACGACCGCGGGCACGAGGGTCGCTCGGAAGGTGCCGAGAAACAGATAGATCACGACAAGCACCAGCAGCAGGGCGAAGCCCAGCGCCTTGTAGACCTCGTTCATGGAGGCCTCGATATATTCGGCGCGGTCGTAGTTGACGTCGAGCTGCATGCCCTCGGGGAGATCCTCGGCAACGGCGGCGACCTCCCGCCGGACCTGCTTCGACACCTCGACCGAGTTCGCGGTGGACAGCTGCTCGATGCCGAGAGAGACGGCAGGGATCGTGTTGGCCCGAGCGATACTGCGCTCGTTCTCTGCCCCGAGGCGTACGGTCGCGACCTCGCCGAGCCGCACGAGCTGCCCGTCGGCGCCGCGCCCGATGACCAGCGCCTGGAAGTCCGTTTCCGTCTCGTAGCCCGTGCTGGTGCGCAGGGTGAACTCGCGCTGCGAGGACTCGAGCCGGCCGGCGGGAAGCTGCACGTTCTCGGAGCGCAGTGCGTTCTCGACGTCGGTCACCGTCAGGCCGCGAGCGGCCAGCGATTCGCGGTCGAGCCAGATGCGCATCGCGTAGGTTCGGGCGCCGGAAAGGCGAACCCGGGCCACGCCGGGGACCGTCGAGAAGCGATCGATGAGGAACCGATCCGCATAGTCCGTCAGCTCGAGCCCCGAGAGCGCCCCGGAGGTCAGATTGAGGTACATGACGGGACGGGTATCGTTGTCGACCTTGGCGATCTCCGGCGGATCGGCCTCGTCGGGCAGCTGATCCAGGACCCGGGATACGCGGTCGCGGATGTCGTTTGCGGCCTCGTCCACGCTGCGATCCAGGGAGAACTCGACGCGGATATCCGACCGTTCGTCCGAGCTGCTCGACGTCAGGCGGATGATCCCCTCGAGGCCGGCGATCCGATCCTCGATCAGCTGCGTGACCTTGGTCTCGACGACATCGGCCGCGGCGCCGCGGTAGCTCGTCTCGATGGAGACCACCGGCGGGTCGATGTCCGGATACTGGCGGACCGGCAGATTCAAGGCGGCGGCCGTGCCCAGCAGGACCAGCAGCATCGAGATGACGGTGGCGAAGACAGGCCGCTTGACCGACAGATCGGAGAGGATCATGCGTCGTCCTCCAGCTCGCGCACGACCGTGGCCGGCTGGCCCGGTCGGACTTTCTGGGTGCCCTCCACGATCACGATCTCCCCGGCAGCCAGGCCGGCAACGATCTCGACCGAACCGGGCCGTCGGCGCCCCGTCCGGATTTCGCGGCGCTCCACCATGCTGCCGTCTGCGATCACGTAGACGAACTGCTGGCTGCGCTCGGGCACGATGGCCTGTTCAGGAATGAGCAGGGCCATCACGCCGTCGCGCCGAAGCTCCACGGTCAGGAACATGCCGGGGCGCAGGCGGCCGGCGCTGTTGTCGACCAGGGCACGGACGGTCACGGTGCGGCTGATCGGGTCGACCCGGGTGTCGATGGTGGCCACGGTCCCGGCGATCGGTTCATCGGGCCAGGCGGCGCTGCGCGCGGTGATCGGCAGCCCCTCGGCGAGGAGGGAGAGGGCTGTCTCAGGCACGTCGAAGTCGACCTTGATCACGTCGGTGTCGTCGAGGGTGGTGATCACGGTCTGGGGGGTCACGAGGGCGCCCCGGCTGATGTTGCGCAGCCCGACGCGGCCGTCGAAGGGGGCGCGGACGATCGTGTCGTCGAGCCGCGCCTGGGCGGCCTCGACCGCCGCCCGGTCGGCATCGCGCTGGGCCGCCAGGCGCTCCAGTTCGGAGGCGGCCACGGCGCGCGACTCGAACAGTTCGGCGGCGCGGCGATACTGGCTTTCCGAGTCGACCAGGGCTGCACGGGCCTGGGCCACGGCTGCGCGCGCCTGCTGATCCTCGAGCTCCAGCAGGACGGTGCCTTCCGCGACCTTGTCGCCCTCGGTGAAGCGGATTGCGCGAACGGTCTCCGAGAGCTGGGGGCGGATCTCGACCGATTCGTTGGCCCGGGCCGTACCGAGCGCCTCGACGGTCAACGGGAACTCGACCTCGGTGGCCCGGCTGACGATGACACCCGGGCCGGCGTCCTGGGCAGGCGCTGCGACTGGGACGGCGAGGACTAGGGCGCAGAGTAGCGAGCGGATGCGCATGGGCTTTCCGGGTGAGATCGGCCGCCTATTATCTCACGCGCGCGGGTCCGTATGGCGTCAGTATCTGGATCGGTATCGGTCCCGCTGCAGCGCGGCGCGCGAGCACGAAGGGGACAAAGTCGGCCCCAAGGGATACCGTAACGCCGCTTCAGGGTTCGCAGGAGGCATCGGGCAAAAGACGGGCAATGGGAACGGTGTCGGCCAATCCGAGACCCGGCAGATCGAAGGACAGGGTCGCGCCGTTGCAGTTGGAGAATTCGATCTCCATGGTGCCGATCGGTGCTGTCGTGACCGGAGTGGCCTCGTTGAAGATGCCGGCCTCGGTCGAGAAGACGTCCAGCTCAGCGCGTCCGTTCGCGTAGGTGCCCTGGGCCGTGAACCAGCGTTGACCGGCACCAGGAAGCAGGCCGCCGCCGCTCGTCGGCTCCGCATCGAAGGTGAACCAGGCGACGAAGATCGTGCCGCCGTCCTCGCTGATGTCCACGAGGTAGCCCTGGCCCGGCAGGCTCTCCTCGAACCATGCACCCCGTAACCGAGCAGCGTCGGGAGTCGCCGCAAGCGTCTCGCCGACCCACGCATACATCCGTTCCTCGACCGTCAGTCCGGGCTCGATCTCACGGGTGAATACGCCCGTGGCACCAAAGCCGTGGCCGGCACCGGGGACCGGATGGAATTCGACCGGCACGCCCTGGTTTTCCGCCCGTGCCACCAGCAGTTCGGAGAGCTCGAACGACACTGTGGGGTCGGCCGTCCCGTGCACCGCGAAGAGGGCGGCCTCGCCGGCGTCGAGCTGGCCGGCCGCGGTTTCGGGATCCTCCGGTGGGATGACGCTGCCGCCCCAGAAATCCACCACGAACGACAGGGGCGGCGCTGCGATGCCGAAGTTGTCGATGACGTAGGCGAGATGAACGGAGGTGACGGCACCGGCAGAGCCGCCCAGCAGGCCGATCTGATCCGGGTCGATCGACAGCGACTCGGCGTTTGCGACCAACCAGTCGAGGGCGGTCAGACCGTCGTCGATGGCGGCGAAAACTGCGTTGGCGAGGGACGACGGCGGGGCGAGGTCGAACAGCGGCGCGACCCGTTCCGAAGGCACCGGCGCATCGCCCTCCAGCCGGTAGTCGATCGAGGCCACCACATGACCGCGCGCCGCCAGTCCATTGGCGAAGCGGACAAGTTCGGGCTGCAGGCGCGAGCCGCCGACGAACCCGCCGCCGTGGATGATCAGGACCGCCGGGCTGCGCGCCCCGGCCCGGTCGGCAATTTGCGGCTCGTAGAGATCGAGCAGCAGCGGCATGTTGCCGGGTAGCGGCGCATTGACGGCCCCGCTGCCAAAGACAACGTTGGAGGTGACCTGGACATCGTAGATCGGAAGCTCCGCAGGCAAACGGGTCTGCGCGCTCGCGGCTTGCGCGAGGACGAGCACAGGGAGCAGCAGGAGCGGGGGAAAGAGACGGGTCATGTCACTACGCCTTGATCAGTTCGACTATTCAGGCAACGCAAGGGTCGCCATTGCGTTGACAACCGCGCTGCAGATGGCCCGATGTCCGCGCTCGGTCAGGTCTCCCGGAGCAGGCCCTGCAGCTGAATCAACCGATCACGCTCCCGCTGCTTGCGCCTCGCGTACCACTCGGATGTCGCGAACCAGCCCACGAAGAGGCTGAGGGCGCCGATGCGAACCGCGACCTTCGCGCCGTCCGCGATGCCGAGGTCGAAGTCCGGCAGCACAACCTCGCTGGCGCCCATGATCACGCCGAGCGCGAACCCGAGAAGGATCGCGGCCTGGTTGAAGCGGGCCAGCAGGATTGAGGCGCGGCATCGGCGGATTGCCAGTGCCACGACGCTTTCCGGGTCGTCGCCGGCGCGGCGCCAGGTGCCGTGCCTGGCGGCCAGCGTCGCAGCCCAGCCGAGACCGACGCCGAACAGAATCAGGCCGATGAGCCAGCCTTCTCCAACGCCGAGGCCGTCGTGGGCCAGGAGGTAGACGACGTAAAGCAGGCCCAGGGTCGCGATGACATCGCACGCGGTGAGGATCCAGATTCGCCGGGTTCGGCGATGCAGCGTAGCCAGCAGGTCGGGCAACGGATCGGCCGGCGGCTCACGCCAGACCTGACCCAGTGCGTTCCAATCGAGTTCCCGTTCAGCCATGCAGCAGCTCCGTCAGGCGCTTGCGGGCGCGGTTGAGCCGCACTCCGACGTTGGATACCGTGAGGTCGAGGACGGTGGCGATCTCCTCGTAGGAAAGGCCCTCGAAGGCGAGCGCGACCACCTGGCGCTGGCCGATGGGCAGCTCGCGGACGGCAGCGAGCAGCGCTTCCTGGGCGACGAGCGACTCGGAGCCCGCTGCGGCGGCTGCCGCGGGAACCTGGGCCTCGGGCTGCTCGACCAGCCGCCGGCGCTTCTCCCGAGCCCCGTGCGTCGCGCATCGGTTATGAGCGACGCGGAGGGCGAAGGTTCGAAAGCTGCTATCCCCGCGAAAGCTCGGGGTCGCTTGCCACAGCGCCAGCGCGATGTCCTGGAGCAGGTCCTCGCGCCGGGACGGATCGGCTTCGTAGCTGGCCGCCACGCGATACAGCAGCGCGGCGTGCTCGGCGAGAAACGTCCGGCAGGTCTCGAGCTGTTCCGCCTGGGCACCCATCGGCGCAAGGCTAGCCGAATCGCCCGCAGTTGGCATGGCGGCAGCGGTCATCGTTTCTCCCATCGAGCGTCAATCACCCACCGATCAAGCGTTCTCTTCGTTGGTGCGATCTTCCGCACTTCCGCTTCTCTGCTCCCCAGCTCTTCGGCTCTTCGGTTCTTCGGCTTTCTCGCTTCATCGACCTGGAGAACAAAGCGATCGTGCCGGGCGGAGCCGCGATCCAAACCGGCAAGGCCGCCTGCCACTGGCGCTCTGCTTCTACGCTTCTGAGAACAAAACTCGCGAGTGTGAGCGTCTTCGCCTCGCCTGCGAGGCGGAGCAGCGATACGAGCCTTCCCTTAGGAGGCCTCAGTCTAATTGACCGAACACGATGCGCTCGCGGGTGAGCATCCGCGCACCGGCGAAAATGATGGCCGCCGTGATCGCGCCCGTGCCCGACGTGAGCAGCACGATGTCGGCCAGCGACAGCGGCTCGGCGCGCATCATCGTCGTCAGCATCTGCTGGTGGCCGAGGACCGGCACCGCGTACATCCACGTTTCCGGCTCGATCTCCTGGAAGACTACGACGAAGGCCACGATCGCGGGAATGAACGACAGCATGTTCAGGTAGGCGCTGGCCTCCTTGAACGTCTTTGCCCACATGGCAAGGCTCAGCTGCAGCGCCGCCGCGAAGCCAGCCAACGGCAGCAACCCCAGGAGCATCAGGCCCATGGCCGTCGCATCAAGGGACCAGGTGATGCCGATCTGGGTCAGGGGCACCTGGCTGAACGCGAGCCTCGAGGCGAGCAACGCCATGGCGATCCCGAGGGTGCCAAAAAGGAGCGCGTTCACCCATTTGCCGCTGAAGACCGCCAGCGGTGAGACCGGCTGCGCCATCAACACCTCGAGGGAGTTGCGTTCGCGCTCCCCGGCGGACGAATCGATGGCCACCGCCATGGAACCGACAAAGGCCGCCAGGAGGAAGTAGATGCCGAGCAACCCCAGGACCGTCGTCGAGCGGGCCTCCGCGCTCGCAGTGTCCTTGCCGTCGACGACGACCGGACGGACGACCGAGGGCGCCACGCCGCGCATGAGCAGGCGCAGTTGCCCGAGCTCGGCGCTGTAGGTCGTGATCAGCCGTTCGACGCGGCTCGCATCGCGCCGTGCTCCGGTGCGAGAGCGGTCAGCGATCACCTCGATCCGAATCAGACGGCCCTCGGCGAAACGCGTCCCGTAGTCCACGGGTATCACCATGCGGACGTCCGTGGCAGCGTCCGGTGCTTCGACGATCACGTCCTGGCCCGTGAGGAAGGCGATCAGGTCCGGCGCGTGCGTCGCACCCGTCACCGCAACTTCGATGGGCTCGGTCCGGGTCTGCTTATCAGCGACGATGGAGAGCATGCCGGCAACGAGCACCGGACCGGCGATGGCGAAGGTGGCTGCCGCGGTCAGCGAGCGCTTGTCGCGCAGGCTTTCCCTGAGTTCCTTGCGAAAGATGGCGATGAGTCTCTGGATCATGCCCGCCCGCGACGAGGTCACCCGCCGCATGCAGCCGGGCCGCGTCTACGTCGAGACCGGCGACGGCCTGGACCACCCTGTCATCCTCTGGGAAGACAACGGCCTGCTGTTCTACCTCGTC
>JBCCZC010000179.1:0-10856 GCA_039188505.1 Pseudomonadota bacterium
GAGGCAAGCCGGGAAACAAGGCGATCGCGTCGCCGCCGGCGAACGATCCCGCCCCTGCGTGCGCGGGGGCCGTTTCGCGTGCTCGGATCAACGATCGGCGCGTCGTCGCTCCTCGACGAGCGGGTATCGCCTGCTGATGCCGTATCGCGTGCCGGCGCAGTAACTTCGGCCAAGTCCGACATGCTGCCAGTGACGACCGATCAGACCTTCAGATCCATCCGGTACTGGAACCGCTCGGGGTGATAATAGGCTTCGAGGCGGTCGACCAGGCGCTCCTTACCCCCCGAATCGTCGTAGGAGCGACGCAGCAGGGAGAGGAGCGGCGCACCCACATCGACGCCGAGCGCCGCAGCGACGTCAGGTGGTGCCCCGACCGCACTGATCATCTGGGCGACGTGCGTGAGGATCAGTCCGGAGTCTCGGAACATCTGCAGTCGCGGTGTGCGTTCGAGTAGCGCGGGGTCGATCTCCCGTTCGACGCCCATGGTCCAGCTCCGGTAGTAGCCGAAGGGCTTTCCGTCTCGCAGCCGCACGCGCACGAGATGAAGCAGACGCTCTCCTTCCTGAAGGTCGAACTCACGTCGAATCTCCGCCGGTGGCGGCAGCTGCTCGCAGGTCAGCACCTGGGCCTGCGTGTGCCGCGCCATGGTCTCCAGCTCCTCGAGCATGCCGACCAGTGGCGCCTTCACCGGCTGGGGCCGGTACTGGAAGGTGACGTGGGTCCCTTTGCCGCGTCGCCGCTCGACCAGGCCCTCGCCCGCGAGCTCATCCATCGCCCGCTTGGCCGTGATCCGAGAGACTGCAAAGGAGTCGGCCAGCTGCAATTCCGTGGGCATCTGGGCGCCGTTACTGACCGTACCGTCCACGATCGCGCCCTTCAGCAGCAGGAATAGCTGATGGTAGAGCGGCGTGCGATTGTCCTGTTCGAGCAGGCGTTGATAGTGCCGCCCGAAGAGTGATGCGACTGGATCCATGGGATTCCGAATGGCCTAAATGTCGTAATGTTATATCAATTGCCCCGACCATCGCCCCCTGCCGGCTCACCCTTCTGCGGGAAGTGCCGCAACCAGCTGCAATCACTGGCCACTTGCTCGGCAAAAGATATAATGACATAAAGATATAGCATTAAGGGGATTTGCCCCCTCGTACCAGTTCTGCGAGCGGGGAATCGGCCGTCTATGAAGCCATCGGGGACCGCCGGCGCAGCGACGCTGGCGCAGAAGATCATTGCGCGGGCTGCCGGTCGGGAGACCGTGGCGGTCGGCGAGCATGTGACCTGCGAGGTCGACCTGGTGCTGTCCCACGACTCGTCGGGACCACGACGCTACGCGCAGCGCCTGGAAGCGCTGGGTGTCCCGGTCTGGGATCCCGACAAGGTGGTGCTCGTCACCGACCATTTCGTCCCCGCCACCGACGCGCGCTCGGCGAACGTGCTGGCCATGACCCGCCGCTGGGCGAAGGACAACGGGGTCAACAACTTCTACGACATGCAGGGCATCTGCCACGTCGTGCTGCCTGAAAAGGGACACCTGCGACCGGGCATGCTCGCGGTCGGTGGCGACTCCCACTCACCGACCGGCGGCGCCTACGGGGCGTTCATGGTGGGTATCGGTGCGACCGACATGACCGGTGTACTGGCCACGGGCCGGATCTGGTTGCGGGTGCCGCGAACGATCCGAGTCGAGTGGACCGGCGCCCTCGGTCCGGCGATGTCGGCGAAGGATATGATCCTGCACCTGTGTGCAAAGCTCGGCATGGGCAACGATTACCGCGTCATCGAGTTCGCGGGCGAAACCGTCACGGGTCTGCCGATGTCGGAACGCATGGTGCTGACCAACATGTCGGCCGAGCTCGGCGCGAAAACCGGCATCATCGCGGCCGACGCGACGACGCTCGCGGACATCCGCGCGCGCGGCGGCGACGTCGCCGATGCGGTCATCGACCAGTACCGCTCCGATGACAACGCGGAGTTCGAAGCCGAGCACCGCTTCGATGCGGCCGACCTGCCACCGCAGGTCGCGGCCCCCCACTCCCCCGATAACACCCGCCCCGTCGACGAGCACCTCGGCGTCGCCGTCGATCAGGCCTACATCGGCGCCTGCACGGGCGCGAAGCACACCGATCTGCAGATGGCTGCGGCCGTGCTCAAGGGTCGCAAGGTCCGATCGGGTACGCGGCTGATGATCGCGCCGGCAAGCCTCGAGGCCACGCGACTCGCGGCCGCCGACGGCACGCTCGAGATCCTGACCGAGGCGGGCGCCATTCTGCTCCCCACCGGGTGTGGCGCCTGCGCGGGCATGGGCGCGGGCGCGCTGGCCGCCGGCGAGACCTGCATCTCCAGCACGTCGCGCAACTTCCGCGGCCGCATGGGTGATCCAGGCTCGAGCGTCTACCTTGCCTCGCCCTTCACCGTTGCCGCGGCTGCCGTCGCCGGTGAGATCGTGGACCCGCGGGAGTTCGTCGCGTGAGCGCCCTCGCCCCCGTCGCGGGTCGCGCCTGGGTGTTCGGCGATCAGATCGATACCGACGTGCTCGCGCCGGGCGCGTACATGCTGGAACCGATCGAGGTGCTCGCATCTCACTGCCTCGAGGCCATCGAGCCCGGCTTTGCGACCAGCGTCCAGGTTGGCGACGTGATCGTCGCCGGCCGCTCCTTCGGCATCGGTTCGTCCCGCGAGCAGGCCGTTCTCGCGCTGCGGCATCTCGGCATCCGCGCCATCGTGGCGCATTCCTTCGCCCGGATCTTCTACCGCAACAGCCTCGCGCTGGGCCTCCCGGTCCTGATCTGTGACGATCTCGAGGGGGTCGAGACGGGCCAGCCGATTCGACTCGACGTGGCAGCCGCCAGCCTCGATGCGGGCGGGCGCACGCGGGCCTGCGAGCCCCTGCCCGACTTTCTGCTCGACATGCTGGACGCCGGTGGGCTCATCGAGCAGCTGTCCCGGCAGCTCGCGGCGGAGCGGGCATGAGCACTCACGCCCAGCGCCTGCGCGAGCTGCTGGGGGCGAATCGAGCCTGGCTGGTGCCGGGCGGCTTCGACGCCTTCTCCGCACTGCTGATCGAAGAGGCCGGCTTCGAAGCGATGTACCTGTCGGGCGCCAGCCTCGCCTACACGAAACTCGGCCGGCCGGATCTCGGTTTCCTCGGGTTGACGGACGTCGCTGATGCCCTGGGCACGATCCGAGACCGGACGGAGCTACCGATCATCGTCGACGCCGATACGGGCTTCGGCAATGCGCTCAACGTCGCGCGCACGGTCAGAACCCTGGAACAGCGGGGTGCCTCCGCGATCCAGCTCGAAGACCAGCAGCTGCCGAAGCGCTGCGGCCACCTGCCGGGCAAGACGCTGGTCTCCACCAGCGAGATGATCGGCAAGCTCCATGCGGCCACGGATGCCCGCGACGGTAAGACCGTCATCGTCGCGCGCACGGACGCGGTTGCCGTGGAAGGCGTCGACGCAGCCATCGAGCGCGCCGCTCGCTACGTCGAGGCCGGCGCCGACCTGCTCTTCGTCGAGGCGCCACGCCACCGTGATCAGCTGGCGCGCATCGGCGCGGAGCTCGGACCGCGGTGTCCGCTGCTGGCCAATATGGTCGAGGGCGGGGCAACCCCACCGCTACCGCTGGGCGATCTCGAGTCCCTGGGTTTCTCGATCGTGATCTATCCGGGCGCCATGGTGCGGGCGTTGGCTTTTGCCGGACGCCGCTTTCTTGCCAGCCTGCAGGAACACGGACATTCAGGGGAGTCGCTCGACAGCATGCTTGACTTCGGCCAGCTCAACGCCCTGCTCGGCACGCCGGAGCTCATGACCCTGTCAGAGCGCTATGACGACGGCGATGCTTGAGCGACCGCCCCTACCACTGACATCCGCCCGCCCAGGCCCCGGCCACGGGCATGAACGGCGTGATGTCCACCCGCTCCCAGAACCCGGCTGCTGCGTACGGGTCGCCCTCGAACCACGTGCGTGCGGCCGCCAGGTCGTCGGCCTCGATGACATAACAGCTGCCGACCATCGCGCCGTCCGCGTCGAGCACCGGCCCGGCGACACGCAGCGGATCCTGGTTGGCCTTGACCCAGGCGAGGTGGGCCGCGAGGTGCGCCTCCCGCGGGCCGGCGCTGTCCGGTCCGTCGTAGCAGCGAATGAGGAAATGCATGATGTCCGAATACTCCAGCGCTGATCCCGGACCCCAGTCTCGGACCGTTGCGCGCGCAGCGCAAATGGCCGTCCTAGTCGCCGGCCTGGCGGTTGCCTCGCTGGCCCGGGCCGACGGTCACTTCGAGCGCTTCCTCGCCTGGTTCCCGGGCGAGTACGACAACCACGAACAGGTCTGGCTCGACAAGCAAACGGAGGGTGTGACGGTCCACGAACACATCCACCACGTGTTCCTGCCCGTCGACGCGCCGAAGGTCGGAGAGCACGTCTTCTTCGTGCGCCAGACCGAAGGCGATACCGGTGAGGTCTACCGGCTGCGCCTGTACCGCTTCACCGAGGTCGACGACCGGATCCAGCTCGACATCTACCGTTTCGCCGACGAGGCGGCCTGGGACGACGCCCACACCGATCCGAGTCGCTTCGCGGATCTCGAGCCGGAGGCGCTGGCGACCACACCCGGCTGCGAGGTCTACTGGGACTGGACCGGCGAGTACTTCGCCGGCTCGATGACCGAGGGCGCCTGCACCTTCATTTCCCAGCGTTCGGGCAAGACGATCACGATCACGGACGACCTGCGCCTCACCGAGAGCGAGCTGTGGATCCGCGACGAGGCCTTCGACGCCGAGGGTGGACGTGTCTTCGGGCATCCCGAGGGCATCCACCACAAGAATCGCAAGGTGCGCTACTTCACGGGCTGGGCCTCGGTCCGCCCGGGCGGCATGAATGCGGATCCGGAAGAAGAGGAGTGGCTGTTCCTGCCGCGCTTCATGATCCATACGGAGGGCCAGATCGTGCCCATCATCGATGCGGACGGCACCGAAACCGGCTACTCGGTCCAGCTCGCCAAGCTCACCTACCAGGGGCGCAATCCCCAGCCGATCCTGAAGATCGGCATCATCGACAACGAAACCGGCAAGACCCTGCGCTACGCGTGGGCCAATCCGGACGCCATCCAGATCGGCATCAACCTGCGGTGGATGCAGACCGGACTCAAGCAGAAGACCGAGGACATCCACTTCGGCTTCGATCCGACGCCAGAACCAACCAGCGGAGACTGACCATGAATGTAACTCCCCGACGCCTGCTCACGGCTGCGCTCGCCGCGCTCGTGATGGGGGCGACCCACGCCGAGACCATCGACCTGTCGACGCCAGAGGGCGCGACGCTTGCGAACCGGAAGGTCCAGTGCTCGACCGTCGACGGCAAGCCGGTCTTCTACATGTGGTCCGGCACCGCCTGGGGCCGCCGCGCGGGCGAAGCCGACAAGATGCTGTTCCGGGTCACCGGCATGAACGTCCGGACCTGCGGCACCTTGGAAGACCCCGTCCGCGGTACCGGCTGGCGCCAGGTCAGCCGCGAGATCATGGTCTACCAGGACCCGCGCACGGGCGAGATCGTGGATGAGTGGGAGAACCCGTACACGGGCAAAACGGTCAAGGTGCTCCACGTCGAGAATGATCCGGTAAACGGTCGGCCGAACTACCCGCGCAACGCCGAGGGTGAGCCCGCGGGCCGCTTCTGGGGCCAGCCTTCCGGCGACCAGTGGCTCATGAACGTGACGGTGCCACTCTTCTACCACAACGTGCTGCAGGGCGATTACCAGCGCTACGTCGGCGGCGCCTACCACGCCACCGAGATGTTCAACTTCTCGGGGCCGCTCGAGGATCTCACGGATGGCGATCGCGACACGGCCCAGGCGACGGTCGGTTGGGTGCGCGTGGCCCAATGGCTTCCGTGGATGGAGATGCAGGGCCGTGACGGGACGATGTATGCCCACGCCATCGGCCGAAAGCTCTCCGGCTGGGATGAGCTCCCGGATATCCTCAAGACCTACATCGAGGAGCGGGCACCGAAGTACAAGGAACCGCCGCCGGTCGACGACGACCGCAAGAACGAGACCAGCTGGACCTACTTCCTCAAGATGGTCGAGGGCGAAGAGCTGCCGCGGGGCGGTCACTGATCCCGATCGGGGGAAGCAGAGGATATACTTTCGGTCCGCGCCGTAACTTGCTACGGCGCAGACTCCTGGCCGGGGTCGCAGGGGGAGACGGTCACGGTGCAGCTGAAGGTTCAGGGGATCGACGTGCACGCCGTCGACAAGGGCACGGGCGTGCCCGTGTTGCTCGTGCATGGAAATCCGGACTGCAGCGAGAGCTGGCGGGCCGTCATCGACGGTCTGCTGGCGCACGGTGGGTTCCGCTGCGTCGCCCCGGATTTTCCCGGCTTCGGCCGGTCGGATGAGCCGCCACCCGATTTCGACTTCCTTCCGGAGGGCCAGGCCGAATACTGGAACTGGTTCACGGCAACGGTCGGCATCGACGAACCCTGCATCGCCGTCGTCCACGACTTCGGCGGTCCCTGGCTGCTGCCTTGGGTCGCGGCGCACCCCGAGCGCGTCAGAGGCCTGGTCGTCACCAATACGCTATTCCATCACGCCTACCGCTGGCACTTCTGGGCCCGGGTCTGGCAGACCCCTGTGCTCGGGGAGCTGGCCATGCTCTGGACGCCGAAGTGGCTCTTCCGACGGGAGCTCGCCAAGGGCGATCCTGCGCTACCGATGTCCCATGCCGACGAGGCGCACGGCTGGTCGCACCGGGCCATGCGCCGCACGGTGCTGCGCACCTACCGGGCCCATGCACAGCCCGGGCAGGTACTCGGCGACTGGCCGGATCGTTTGAAGGCGGCCATCGCCAGCATGCCGAGGGAGGTGCTCTGGGGGGATCTAGATCCCTACCTGCCGCGCTGGATGGCGGACGACTGGGGCGTTAACGCAACCCACGTGGCCGACGCGGGCCACTGGCTACCGGTCAGCCGGCCGAAACTGGTGGTCGAAGCCGTCCGCCGCGTCCACGACGCGGCCGCTCAGAGCGGGCCATCCGCCTCGGGCAAAGTGTCCACGTCGCCGAGAGCCTCGTAGTACTCCACGCACTGCGGGCAGCCCCAGTCGCTTGCGATCCTGTCCGGCTTCTCCTGCTTGATCACGTCCAGCAGCCAGAACTCGAGCTCGTCGGCCGGTTCTCTGTCACGCTTGTCGCAACGCGTGCAGGTAACCATGGTGGCTCGCGTCAGATTCCGCAGTCCGTCGTATCGGTGCCCGCGGCGCAGTATTCCGGCTCGTCGCACTCGCCGTCATTTGCGTAGATGCAGCTGTCTGGTCCCTGCTCAACGCCCGCGCAGTCGCTCGTGTCGGTCCCGGTCGGGCAGGGATTGGGCTCGTCGCATTCGCCGTCGTTAGCAAACGGGCAGCTGTCCGGGCCGCCGCTCCCCTCGCCACAGTCCGCGGTGTCGGTCCCCGGCGGGCAGATCAGCGGCTCGTCGCATTCGCCATCATTCGTGTAGGGGCAGGCCAGCGGCTCGTCACCCATGGCGCCGCCGCTCATCTCCTCGTAGGCCGGAATGGCGACGGCCGCGGCGATACCGGCCACGTAGGCCGTGAGGAAGGCATTGTTGAGAAAGACCTCGGCGGCGGTGGTCTCGTAGCTGAGGTGAGCTGAAACGGCGTTCTCGGTGGCGTCGATCCGAAAACCCAGGCGACCCGTGCGCGGCATGCCTACGGCGGGGGCCGTCGGAAAGTCGGTCAGGTCGACGGGCACGTCCGCCAGCGTCGCCAGCGTGCCGAGCACCTGGAGATAGGCGTAGTAGATATCCCGCGGCGAGGCGCGCAGTTCGGACATGAAGGCCAGGATCGCGTTGTCCCAGTTCACGTCGTGGCCATCGAGCCAGTCGTCGAGGGTGCCCGAGTTCGAATCCGCTCGGACCTTGAGAACCTGCGGCACGCTGGCGTTGATCAGGTAGCCGTCGTCCCGGGCGAAGAAGCTCGGACCGCCCAGGCGACCCAGAATGGCAGCGACCGGCGGCGGCAGCTCGCCCATGTCGGCGTCCTCGACGAATCCGCTGGTCATGTCGACCTGGGTAACGGGTTCGCCCGCCATGCTCTGCTCCGAGAAAGAGATCCACTCGCGCTTGCCAAGCTCGTCCTCCAGCGCGCGCATGCCCTCACTGTCCCGTTCGCGAGCGGCAAGATAGCGGCCCGACTCATCGGAGACGACGAGCAACTCCGGCCCCAGCAGGTCCAGCAGCTCGAGCGGATCCATGCCGAGCTCGGCGGTCATCAGCTCGTGCATCGCGGGCAATTCGGCGGCCATTTCAGGGGCGATGCTTCGCAGCAGCGACAGCACGCGCCCGATATGCTCGCTGTCCGGCAGCGCCGCTCGCAGGGCCCAGGATGGCGTACCGGCGACCCCGAGATCACAGGGGCTGTCGACCGGATGGAACGCCAGGCGAGCGCCGACGGCCGGCATCTCCAGGTGCAGCAGCGCCTCGGCACGACCATCGCGCGCCACCGTACCGAGCCACAGGAAATCGATCTGATCGACGCCCGCCAGGCGCAGCTGCTCGAGCATTTCCGGCGGCTGGGTGACCTCGACCGCGGGCCAGAGCTTCGTGACGTCGACCCAGACGGCAAGGCCACGACCGACGTCGTCGCGCGGGCCTTCGAAATCCGCGACCGCGCTACTCTGCTCGTACTGCCCGGTGACGTAGTTCTCGATCACCGAACGGGCGGCGGCGAGGCCGGCATAGGCATGCAGCTCGCCGCTGGCTTCGTCAAAGTGGAGGAAAACCGGCAGCACGGCGTTGATCAGCCCGTAGCCATCGTCGTCCAGCGGGTTGGCGACGGACCAGGGGGCGTTGGCCGAGGCTGCCGCGAGCTTCTCGTTGAGCGACGCCCGGGTTTGGCCGGACAGCTCGGTTCGCAGCAGGATCTCCGGTACCGAGATCGCCGCCGCGGCGGTGATGAAGGCGAGCTCGATCGGGGCCCGCGCGTCGGCCAGCAGCACGCTCGCCAGGTCGACCTGCGGCTCGCCGAAAACACCGAAGACGTTGTCCTGGAGCCCTTGGAGCAGGGCTTCGGTCGTCTCCTCGTTGACGGCCGTCACCTTGACCTCATTCATCCCGTTGCGCTGCGGCAGGAACAGGAAGTCGGCGAGCGAGGGGATCCGCACGTACGCGGTGGCCTGGGCCGGCAGGCGGCGACCGAGCGGCGCCGCGTGGGGCACCTCGGTGAGCTTGCGCTCTGCAGTCGTTACAGGCGCAGATGTGTCGTCAGCGCAGCCCCACAGCAGCGCGGAGACCGCGAGTACGATCGAAACGGTGCGCAAACGCATGGCGGGCTCCCGCAGTGGTTAGCTGGTCAGTTCGCGAATGATGACGTCGAGCACCGCGTCGGTGGCCTCGCGGAGGCCGTCCTTGGCGCGGGGCACATCTTCGAGCAGATCATCGACGTTGTCGTACCCGAACTCGGGATTCGAATCGACGCGAATCACGCCATCACGATCGTCGGTCGGGTTGTACTGGATCTCCGACTGATAGAGCGTCTCGAGCGACCTGCCGTCCACGACTCGGATCGCCACGTGCGCGGTGGGAAGATACTGGGATGTGAGGTTGCGCGCCGCATAGCCGAAGTAATCGACGTAGATGTCCAGCAGGAAATCGTAGCCGGAGTCCTTGGGATAGCGCTTCTCGAAGCGTCCCGGCGGCACGGCTTCGAGGACGTTGTCGATGGATCGCTTGAAGTCCATGAACTCGGCGTTGTAGCCCTGGGCCTCGATGCGCGCGAGCAGGTCGGCCTTGACCTCCTGGCGGTAGTCATAGCGCTCCTGCTCGAGCTGCTCGGTCATCTTTCGACGCGTGGAGTCGTCGGCCTTGGTCACGGCAATGCGCCCCGCCGTTCCCGCGAACGCGAGCGTGTTGTTGTAGACCTGGGCGGAGACTCTGGGCTGGGCGTTGATCGGCAGAATGCCCACCGTCTGGTTGGCCTCGAGACCGTCGTAATTGTCGAGCTTCTCGACCTTGGAATTGCACCCCACGAGGGCAACGGCCAGCAGTGCGGTTGCGGCCAGGCGGATCCATCGCGTCGACATCAGTTCATCCTCCCAAGTCAGGGCAACGAGCATACAGCGGGCCAGCAAGCGCGCGCCAGCCCTCAGCGGCCGGTCGAAACGCTGTCGACGCCCCGCCGAATGTCCTGCGACCAGCGCGTGAACAGATCCGTGATCTCCATGGTGATCTGCTCGCGCGTTTCGGTGCCGCCGGCAATGACGTAGGTGTCTCGTCCTCGGACGAGCGGTTCGCCGCTGAGGGCGTCGGAAATCTCCACGACCAGGGTCAGTTCGCCCACCTTGTCGACCATCACCACCTCGTCCGAACCGCGACGTGGCTCGGGGATGTTCACCTCGAGGCGCGCCAGCGCGAGCTGAATCTGCATGGCTCGGTCGATGCGACTCGTCACCAGCTTGTAGCGTCCGTCCGAGGTCATGGCATCGGAGAAGGCCTTGGCAAACGCCTGGCTGACCCGCGATCGCTGTGCCTGCGTCAGCTCGAAGTTGCCCGACGGCTGAACGAGTAGACGTCCCTTCGACGGCTCCTCCTTGTAGCCCAACCCGATGGGGCGGATCCGGATCAGGTCGTAGCCGGAGAGGTCGACCCCGGGCTTGGCATAGACGAGTTCGAAAACGGGACTGTCCACGCGGACGAGCCCATCGGGCGTGACGTCCGGCGGCTCATCGAAGGTGGGCGGCGCCTCGGGGGCGCCGGCGCAGGCGACGAGCAGAAGGGCGAGGGCTCCGGTGACGATCGATCGCATGGGCTGATCCATTGCTGGGGACTCGCGCTACTTTGCCACAGCGCGAGCCTGATGCGGATGC
>JBCCZC010000180.1:0-10822 GCA_039188505.1 Pseudomonadota bacterium
CTGGAAGTAGCGTCCGGCCTCGGCAACCCCCAGCTGGATGTCCGCGAGATTCGAGATCTGCGACCCCATATGGAAGTGCAGCAGCTCGAGACACTCGTCCATGCCGGCCGCGCGAAGAAGGTCCAGCGCCTCGAGGAGCTGGCCCGCCGACAGACCAAACTTCGCCTTGTCGCCGCCGGTGTTCTGCCACTTGCCGTAGCCGATGGAGGCGAGCCTGAGCCGAACGCCGAGGGCGGGGGCGATGCCGAGCTGCTGGCTGATCCGGATGATCGCCGGGACCTCGGCGAGCTTCTCCACGACGATGTAGACCCGCAGGCCAAGCTCGCGCCCGATCAGCGCCATGCGGATGTATTCCTCGTCCTTGTAGCCGTTGCAGATGATCACGCCGCCGGGGCGACTCATGGCCAGAACGGCGAGCAGCTCCGGCTTGCTGCCGGCCTCCAGGCCCACGCGCTGGCCCGCGTCGAGGACGCTGGTCAGCACAGACGCCCGCTGGTTCACCTTGATCGGATAGATGGCGGTGTAGCCGCCGCGATAGCCGCTCGCCTGAATCGCATGATCGAAGGCGCCAAGCATGGCATCGACGCGGCGTCGCAGGATGTCCTTGAAGCGGATCAGGATCGGGAGCGGATACCCCATCTGCGCCGCCCGGTCGACGATGTCGTCGAGCTTGACGCCGTCGCTGCCCGGACCGAGCGGGTGCGCGTGGACGTGGCCGTCCTCACCGATGTCGAACAGGCCCTCGCTCCAGCGCTCCACGCTGTAGAGGGCCCGCGCATCGTCGATTGTCCAGCTCATCCGTCGTCCTGGTAGATTCCGATCCGAACCTCACCGGAGGCATCGACCCAGCCGCGATACATGCCCGGAGAGTTGAACGGCAAGGCGACCGTGCCGTCGGCGGCGATGGCGATCACCCCGCCGGAGCCCCCCATGCTGGCCACCGTCTTCAGGGCAGCCGAGGCCGCGACATCGAGATCGTCGCCGGTATAGGCCATCCGCGCATGGATGTCGTAGGCCATGGCGCTCCGCATGAAGTATTCGCCGTGGCCTGTCCCGGACACCGCGCAGGTCGCGTTGTCGGCCCAGGTGCCCGAGCCGATGACGGGCGTATCGCCGACGCGCCCGGGAAGCTTGTTGGTCATGCCGCCGGTGGATGTGGCCGCGGCCAGGTGTCCGTCGGCGTCCCGGGCGACGGCGCCAACGGTGCCGTACTTCTCGTCGTGGTCGAGGGAGATGCGGCCCTCCCGCGCTGCTGCGGTCAGCTGCCTGCGGCGGTCGTCGGTAATGAAATAGTCGGCATCGACCTGCTCGAGACCGACGCTCGCACCGAAGCGATCGGCCCCGGTGCCCGCGAGCATCACGTGCTCCGTCTGCTCCATCACCGCTCGCGCCAGGCTCACCGGGTAGCGCGTGGTCTTCATGGCGGCCACCGCGCCACAGCGGCGCTCCCGGCCGTCCATGACCGCCGCGTCCATCTCGGCGACGCCATCGCTATTGAGGACCGCGCCGTGGCCTGCGTTGAAGTAGGGGCAATCCTCGAGGAGTCGAACCGCCAGCTCCACGGCATCGAGGGCGCTGGCGCCATTGCGAAGCCGGTCATGCGTGGCGGTCGTGATATCCCTCAGTGCTTCCCGATAGCGCTGCTCCCGGTCGCCGCCGAACTGCTCGCGATCGATGACTCCGGCCCCTCCGTGGATCGCCAGGCGGATCATTCGCCGGCCACGGTCAGCTGGTCGAGCAGGATTCCGGACGTGCGGATGCCCGCCCGCAGGTCGATATCCGAACCCACTGCCGCCACGCCGGCGAACATCTCCCGGAGGTTGCCCGCGATGGTCACGCCCTCGACCGGAAACTGGATGGCGCCGTCCTCGACCCAGAAGCCCGTCGCGCCGCGCGAGTAGTCCCCGGTCGTCAGGTTGACGCCCTGGCCCATCAGCTCGGTGACGACGAGGCCGCGCCCCAGCTCCTGCAGCAGCCCGTCGAAATCGAGCTGGCCGGGCTTCAGCGTGAGATTGTGAACGCCGCCCGCGTTGCCGGTGGTCTCCAGGCCGAGCTTGCGTGCCGAGTAGCTGGAGAGCACGTAGCCCTGGAGGACGCCGGCATCGACGAGCGCGCGCTCGCCGGTGGCGACGCCTTCGTTGTCGAACCAGGTCGACCGGAGCCCCGCGGCCTCGAAAGGTCGCTCGACGACGTCGACGAAGGACGGGAAGAGCTGCTCGCCCTTCGCCTCGCGCAGGAAGGTGGAGCCCCGGTAGAGATTGCCGCCGCTGACGGCGGCGACCAGGTGGCCGAGGAGCGAACGCGCGGTCTCCGGCACGAACAGGACAGGCACCTTGCAGGTCGGAACCGAGCGAGCGCCATGTCGCGCGACCGCGCGCCGGGCGGCTTCGACGCCGATGGCCTCCGCGGCATCGAGGGCGTCTGGGCTCCGCTTGACGTCGTAGTGGTAGTCCCGCTGCTTCGCGTCGCCGTCTTCCGCCAGGACGGAGCAGCTCAGCGAGTGCCGGGTGGACAGGCGGTCGCCGCGGAAACCGTGGGAATTCGCGTAGACGCTGACGCTGTGACCGGTGCTGACCGTCGCGCCTTCGGAATTACGGATCAGCTCGTGATGGTCGAGCGCGGCACCCTCGATGGCGAGGCCCAGATCGATCGCGGCTTCGGGCTCGAGGAGCCAGGGGTGCCATAGATCGAGCTCGCGCGGTGCCTCTGCCATCGCGTCGGCATCCGCGAGGCCCGCGCACGCGTCCTCTTCCGTGTGACGGGCAATGGCGCAGGCGGTGTCGATCGACGCGTCGATGGATGCGCGTGACAGGTCCCCCGTCGAGGCCGACCCCTTGCGCTGGCCAACGTACACGGTGATGCCTACGCCACGATCTCGGCTGTACTCGACCGTCTCGACCTCCCGCAGGCGGACGTTCACGGTGAGTCCCTGGTGGATGCTCGCGCCGACCGCGACGCCCGTCGCGCCGGCCCTTCGTGCCCGGGCCAGCACGTACTCGGCGACCGCCAGAAGGCGATCCCGAGATGCGGCGGCGCCGGCGCCGTCTGTCAGCGACGCGACGTTTTGCTTATCCTTGGCTACCAATGAATGATGACTTCCCTGAAGACGCGCTCGACGAGATCAGCAAGAGCCAGCGAAAGCGCGACGCGCAGGCCCTGCAGGCGCTTGGCCAGCGTCTGATCGGCCTGAAGCGGGCTCAGCTCGACCAGATCCCCCTGTCCGATCGCGTGCGCGAGGCGATCGAGGGCGCACAGCGTATCACGCAGCGGATCGCGCGCAAGCGGGAGATGCAGTACGTCGGCAAGCTCCTGCGCGACGTCGATGCGGGCCCTATCGAGGCGGCCGTGGCGAAGCTCGACGCGACCGGCGTCAACGAGAGGCTGCGCCAGCATCGGCTCGAGCAATGGCGCGATGCGCTGATCGAAGCAGGCGATCCGGTCCTGCAGCAGCTGGTCGAAGTCAGCGCGGCGGCGGACCGGCAGCAGCTCCGGCAGCTCCTGATGACGGCCCGCCGGGAGCGGGACCGGGGCAAGCCACCGGCGGCTGCCCGTCAGCTCTTCAAGGTGCTTCGAGAGCTCGACGGAATCGACGAACTGCCGCCCGAGCCGGCATGAGCGCTTGATGAAATGCCGCGTCCGGCTCTCCGGAATACGGCGGATCCTCGGTTAGGTCGAGGTCCCGCCGACCGTTAGACCGTCGATGCGGAGTGTCGGCTGGCCGACGCCCACCGGGACGCTCTGGCCGTCCTTTCCGCAGACGCCGACGCCCTCGTCGAGCTCCAGGTCGTTGCCGACCATCGCCACCCGCGTGAGGACCTCGGGGCCGTTGCCGATGAGGGTCGCACCCTTCACCGGGGCGCCGATGCGACCGTTCTCGATCAGGTAGGCCTCGCTCGCCGAGAACACGAACTGGCCGGAGGTGATGTCGACCTGGCCGCCGCCGAAGTTGACCGCGTAGAGGCCACGATCGACGGAGGCGATGATCTCTTCCGGGGCACTCTCGCCGGGCAGCATGTAGGTGTTGGTCATGCGCGGCATGGGGAGATGGGCGAAGCTCTCGCGGCGGCCGTTGCCGGTGCTGGCCACGCCCATGAGCCGGGCATTCATCTTGTCCTGCATGTAGCCGGTCAGGCGCCCGTTCTCGATCAGCGTCGTGTTCTGCCCCGGCACGCCCTCGTCGTCGATCGAGAGGGAGCCGCGCCGGTCCGCCAGGGTGCCGTCGTCGACGACCGTGCAAACGTCGGCGGCCACCTGCTCGCCCATGCGCCCCGCGAAGGCCGAGGTGCCCTTGCGATTGAAGTCGCCCTCGAGGCCGTGGCCGATCGCCTCATGCAGCAGAACGCCAGGCCAGCCCGGGCCGAGGACGACCGTCATCGAGCCGGCCGGCGCATCGACCGCGTCCAGGTTCACCAGGGCCTGGCGGACGGCCTCGTCGCACCAGGCATCGCCGCGACCGGAATCGAGCAGCGCGTCGAGGCCGTAGCGCCCGCCGCCACCCGCATGGCCCGTCTCGCGGCGCCCGTTCTGCTCGACGATGACCTGCACGTTGAGCCGGACCAGCGGCCGGACGTCGCCGGCGAGCGTGCCGTCGCTCGCGCAGACGAGGACGACGTCCTGCGTCGCGGCCATGCTCACGATGACCTGCTTGACCCGCGGATCGGCAGCGCGTGCGCGTGCATCGAGGGTCCGCAGGCACGCGACCTTTTCTTCCGCCGTGCGGGCATCGATAGGGTCGATCGGCGCGTAGAGCTGCTGCGGGTGAGTCGCCCGCCACGCCTGCAGCTGACCGGTCTGGCCGTGCCGGGCGATCGCGCGTGCCGACCGTGACGCCTCGAGCAGCGCCGGGAGGACGAGCTCATCCGAATAGGCGAAACCGGTCTTCTCGCCGGCCATGGCGCGTGCGCCCGCGCCCTGTTCGATGTTGTGGCTCCCTTCCTTGACGATCCCGTCCTCGAGCACCCAGCTCTCGTGGCGGCTGTACTGGAAATAGACGTCGGCGTTGTCGACCGACGGGGCCATGAGCTGGCCGATCAGCCGTTCCAGGTCCGTTTCCGCCAGTCCACCGGGGGCGAGCAGTCGCTCCTTCGCAAGCTCGAGACTCATGCTGTTCCTTTTCCTCGCTGGGCCGCGGCATGCGACCTGTCTGAAGGTCTGGGCGCGCGCGGCGAATTCAATGTGGTCGGCCGGCTACGTGATGGCCTCACTCGCCGCTCTGGTTGCCCTCGGCGCCGACGAAATCTCGCGGATCGCGCTCGAGCCGCGTGATGGCCGGATCGGACCACGGGCCCTGCACCGCGTACTGGTACTTCGACAGCTCGTTGATCTCATCACCGAGCACGCCCTGCAGCACCAGGAGCGCCGCGGCGCCGACGCCGCCGCCGGCCAGCGCGCCCACCAGGGGCAAGCTGCCGCCGATCTTGGGTACCACCGTCACGACCTGGTCGTAGTCCCGTTCGGCCAGCCCCGTCCGCCCCTGGATCAGCACGTCGGCGGTGGGACCCTCGATGATGAGGTCACCGGTATGTGCCTCGCCATCATCGAGCTCGAACTGGCCCGTGATCGAGTCGAAGGCCAGGCCCGAGGAGAACAGATCGGAGAAGTCGAGGAGCAGCCGCCGCGGCAGCGTCTGCACGCTGAGTAGTCCGAACACCCGGCCGGCGCCGGGCTCGACCTCACTGATCATACCGCGGCGGACATCGAGTTCGAGCGCGCCGTCGAGGCGCTTGAGTTCGAAGTCGGACGGGGAGCCGTCCCATTCCGCGTCGATCTGGGCGAGGAGCTGACCGCCCTCGATGATGCCCGTGAAACCGAAGTTCTCGAGAACTCGACCGACGTTGGGCGCCGTTACGGTCACGTTGAAGGCACTGTGCCGGTCTGCGAACCAGTCGCCGCCTGCGGTAACGCGAAGCTCCGGCGATTCGGTCGTGAAGGTCTCGATCCGCATGCCCGTGGCGGTGGGGAAGCTCTCGAAGCGCACGACGCCCAGCGGGCTGCCGGCGAAGCTGAGCTCGTTGGCAAAGAAGTCCATCGGCGGCAGCACGCGCGGATCGAATTCCGTGCGAATCCCGCTGGCGCCGTCGGGGGCGGCCGGCCAGTCGAGGCGCTCGAATTCCGCGAGCAATAGCCGATTCTCGGTCAGCGTCGTCGGCAACCGCAGGCGGCCGGCGACCGACTCGCCGTCGAGGGCAACGGTCCAGAAGCTCTCATCCCGGCGAGCCTGAACGCGGACTTCGGCAAAATCCCGCCCGGCCAGGCGCAGCTGGTCCACCGTCAGGTCGAGGCTGTCGAGCACGGTCTGCTCGGTGGCCTCGATGTCCTGGGGGTTGGCGAAGTTCGAGAAGATGCCCATCCACGAGTCGAGGTCGACCGTCGGGAGACTGCCCGCGACGGTCAGGCCCTGGGCCGACGGTTCCTGGGGGAGAGCGTCGCCAAGGGCGAGGAATGCGCTCCAGGGGGATCGATCATCGGGCCGGCGCGCCCGGAGCGTGCCGACGTTGCCCAGCGTGACGTCGAGGCGCTGGAGCGGATCTTCGAGATTGAAGCTCAGCTCGACCGTCCGTTCGTCGGCCCCGCCGATGGGCGCCGGCAGATCGAGATCCTCCGCGTCGAGCTCGCAGGCGAGCATGAAGCGTGCCCCGGATCCGTCGGTGGGGATGCCGACCTCGATGCGCCACGGCGCTGGTCCCACGATATGGGGCAGCAGCGGCGCAAAGGGGGCGATGTCCGTGAGCAGGATGTCCGGGGTCGATTCGGCTGTGAGTTCGGCCTCGGCCGCGTTGTTCGTGTCGTTGACGAACTCTCCGGTCCGCAGGCTCAGCTTGGCCTCGGAGCCCCGGAAGACGGTGTCGAGTTCGACCGCCTCGACCCCGGTTTCGCTGAAATCGACGCGGCCGGTGGTGTCATCGAACGCCACATCCCACTTGCTGTCCACGATCTGGGCGCTCTCGAGCCAGGCGTGACCGCGGACTCGCGTCGTCCCGAGCCGGGGGTTGAGGGGGATGTCGATGTTGGTCCAGACGTCGCTGTCCGACGCCAGGGTGAGGCCCTCGAGGTACTCCCGATGCCCACCCTCGATCGGCATGTCCCGGAGAAAGGCCAGCGCGGCTTCGCCGCTCGAACGGCCCTGGGCGGCGATCTTCAGAAGCGGTTCCTTGAACCGGCTGAGGTCCAGGTCCGATTCGCCGATCTGCATGCCGGCGAGCTCGGCGCTGTTGATCCGAGCGCGCATGCCGAACGGATCGAATTCGAGATCCGCGTCGAACGCAGTCAGCGGCGGCCAGTCGTCCTGATAGTCGAGCCGCCCGGCCGCGACGTGGGCACGCGCGGAGAAGCGCCCCTCGGCATTGCGGAAGGGCCACTCGTCGAGATCGCCGAAGAGCGCGACGCGCCCGTTGTCGAGGGTGCCGGCGATGAGTGCCCGGTCGAGCCACGCAACCACGGGCGGCGGCGTCACGTTGACGGGTAGGTAGCGGTGGGCGACGGCGACATCGCCCTCGATCACGTTCGCTGACAGATCCACGAACGGTCGCCCGCCGTTGAACTGCAGTTCCGCTCGCACTTCGGCCTCCACACCGGCGTTGCGGAGCGCCTGGGTCTCGATGCTGAAGGTCGGCACCGCACCGGCCCAGTCGGTGGACCAGGTCGTCGCGAGCTCCATCGGCGTGAACGCATTGCGGAACATCCAGGGCAGCTCGACGCGGCCCCCGTCGACGCCGAACTCACCGCTGGCGGTGCGCCCTGTGAACTGTCCGCTGGCGCGCACGCGAGTTGCGCCGGGGGCTCGCCCGATGGGTTCCCAGGAGGCGTCGGTCAGGTCGAGATGGCCGGTGATCTCCAGGGGCGCGGTGTCCGGTAGAGCGATGGCGAGGTCGAGGTCCTCGACGGTGCCGCGGGCGCTCGCCGTCGCCAGCCTGCGTCGCCAATCTACCGGCAGGGCGGGCAGTAGAATCGCGGCGTCGAAGAGATCCTCCACCTCGACGTGGCGCGCCTGCAGGCGGAGACGGCCGGCCTGCCAGCCGACGCCCAGCTGCTCGGCCTGCCAGATGTGGCCGCTGCGCGCGAGCGTGAGGTCGGAGAGGACCAGGCCCAGGTCGTCCGGCTGGACCCAGCCGCTCACATCGCCGCCAAGCGTGTCGAGGCGATATACGCCCTGAACGGGGTTCTGATCGGTGCTGCGAAGCTCGAGACCGGTCGTTTCGAAGTCGCCCTTCAGCGTGGTTTCGCGCAGATCGAACCAGAGGCGGAAGCGTGATTCGCCCGCGCTGACCGCGAGGCCGGCGAACAGGTCCTCGCTCCAGCTCGGCAGGTTGATGCCGTCGCCGGCGACGTAGAGCCGCAGCCGATCGGAATCGGGCGCGTGTTCGAGCACAGCCTCTACCACGCCCGTCGTGCGCGTGCCGAAGCGCCCGAGGAGGTGGGCGTGGCCATCGTGGCTATCGACGGTCAGGGTGCCACCCGGCAGCCGCGCCGTGAGCCCGGATCGGGCGTCGTGCAGCACGATGCGTCCCGCCGAGAGCGCGGCGACCATCCGGTTGTCGAGCCAGTCGAGGGGGATGCCGTCGCTTCGCACCCCACCGGGCGTCGCGTCGTTGCGACCGAGCCCCCAGGAGCCGTCGCTGCGGCGGACGACCTCGACCTCGTCGACCGTTACCTTCAGCTGCTGCATCCCGCGGCCGGGCCGCAGCGCCCCGACGAAATCCAGGGTGACGGCCGCGAGATCGATGCGCAGGTAGTCGCCATCGGTCGGATCGCCCAGGGCGAGCCCATGCAGCGTGAAGCGCGGTCCGAAGGCCGCCCACTCGCCTTCTAGGCGCTCGAGTGAGACCGGCTTCCCGAGGCGCTGGGCGAGCACGTCCGCCACCTCGTTGCGGTAGCGATCGGCATAGGGCAGCAGCAGGTTGGCGATGCCGACAAGCAGCGCGAGCCCGATACAGACCATCGCAAAGGCAGTCCAGATGAAGGCCCGGACGCGCAGAATGAGGCGCCGGATCGGGTTCACCCGGTACGCTCCGGGATTCGTCGCGTGGGCCGCTCGGTCACAGCAGCACCACGTCGTACTGTTCCTGGTTGTACTGGTCTTCGGCCTGGAAACGGATGTTCTTGGCGATGAACTCCTCGAGGTCGGCGACGATGGCCGAGTCCTCGTCGAGGATCCGGTCGACAACGCTGGGTGCGGCCAGCACCAGCAGCTGTGTGGCGTCGAACTGTCGCACGGCGCGGACGATCTCGCGGTAGATCTCGAAGCTCACGGTTTCGGACGATTTGATCGTTCCGCGCCCGGAGCAGGTCGGGCAGGGCTCGCACAGGAGCCGCTCGAGGCTCTCGGTGGTGCGCTTGCGCGTCATCTCCACGAGGCCGAGCGGGGAGATGGTCGAAATATGGGTCTTGGCGTTGTCCTTCGCGAGCGCCTTCTCGAGGGTCCGCAGGAGCTGGCTCTTGTGCTCCTCGTCGGACATGTCGATGAAGTCGATGATGATGATGCCGCCGAGGTTTCTCAGCCGCAGCTGGCGAGCCAGGGCCTGGGCCGCCTCGAGGTTGGTCTTGAAGATGGTCTCCTCGAGGTTGCGATGGCCGACGTAGCCGCCGGTGTTCACGTCGACCGTGGTCATCGCCTCGGTCTGGTCGATGACGAGGTGGCCGCCGGACTTCAGCGGGACCTGCCGACGGAGTGCGTTCTGAATGTCGTCATCGACGCCGTAGAGATCGAAGATCGGGCGGTCGTCGGTGAAACGCTCGATGCGACCCGCCCACTGGGGGACGAACTGCTGGGCGAAGGCAAGCACCCGCCGGTAGCCCTCGCCGGAGTCGATCCGGACCCGATCGACGTCCGCCGTCATCTGGTCGCGCAGGGCGCGCAGCTCGAGGGAGAGGTCCTCGTAGACCACCTCGCCCGGGCGGGTCATGCGCTCCTGCTCCCGCAGCTTTTCCCACAGCTTGCGGAGGTAGGCCAGGTCGGCCCGGATCGCGAACTGGTCGACGCCCTCGGCGTTCGTGCGCACGATGTAGCCGTGGTGGTCCTCGCCCATGGCGTCCTCGACGAGACCCTTGAGCCGCGCCCGCTCGGCCTCGTCCTCGATGCGCACGGATACGCCGACCTGGCGCGAGTGGGGCATGAAGACGAGGAAGCGCGACGGGATGCTGATGTGGGTCGTCAGCCGCGCTCCCTTGGTGCCGATCGGGTCCTTGATGACCTGGACGAGCACCTCATCGCCGTCCTTGACCAGTTCGTTGATGGACCCGCCGTCGCCGTTGGCGCCCTCGAGGGCGCCGTTGCCGTTGCGCCGGGCGATGTCGGAGGCGTGCAGGAACGCGGCCCGCTCGAGCCCGATGTCGACGAATGCCGCCTGCATGCCGGGCAGGACCCGTGAGACGCGGCCCTTGTAGATGTTGCCGACGTAGCCGCGCCGGCTCGTGCGCTCGAGCTGGATCTCCTGGAGCATGCCGTTCTCGATCAGCGCGACGCGCGTCTCGCTCGGCGTGACGTTGATGAGGATGTCTTCGCTCATGCCGCCTGCCGCACGGTCTGGATGCCGAACTCGCGCAGGAGCGCCGCGGTCTCGAAGAGCGGTAGGCCCATGACGCCCGAATAGCTGCCCTCGAGCCGGGCCACGAACGCTGCGCCGAGACCCTGGATGGCGTAGGCGCCGGCCTTGTCCGTCGGTTCGCCGGTCGCCCAATAGGCCGCGATCATGGCGTCGTCGAGGGGGCCGAAGGTGACTTCGCTGACCTGGAGCCGCGAAACGGTGCGCTTGCCGTCCGTGAGGGCGACGGCGCTCATCACCTGGTGGGTGCGGTCGGCCAGCGCGGTCAGCATGAACCGGGC
>JBCCZC010000181.1:0-10767 GCA_039188505.1 Pseudomonadota bacterium
ATCCGCCGACGATGGTCGAGGCGTCCTTCGAATCCCACGGCAAGAAGCTCAACGCGACGATGTACCTCGCCAACGGCGCAGGCCCGCATCCGACCTTCGTCCTGCTCCACGGCTTCCCGGGCTACGAGCGCAACCTCGACCTGGCACAGGCCCTCCGGCGGGCCGGCTTCAATGTGCTGTTTCCCCACTACCGCGGCGCCTGGGGTAGCGAGGGCGACTACACCTTCGGCCACGTCATCGAGGACGTCGCCAGCGCCCTGGCCTGGCTGCGACGCGAAGAGGCCAAGGCCGAGCTCCGCACAGATCCCACTCGTCTGTCGCTCGTTGGCCACTCGCTGGGCGGCTTCGGCGCGCTCATGGGCGGCGCGAACGACGCCAACGTCCTCTGCGTCGCCGCCCTGTCCCCTGCCAACATGGGCCCATTCGGGCGAATGGCTGCGGCGGACGAGGGAATGGCCACCGCCTTCGCCAACAATGCGGACAACGCCGGGCCACTCAACATCCTTTCTGGCAAGGCCGTGGTCGACGAGAACATCGCGAATGCGGACGCCTGGGATCTGACCACGCTCGGCCCGAAGCTTGCCGGCAAGGCGGTACTGCTCGTCGCGGCGAGTGGCGACACGGTGCTGCCGCCGGCCGTGCACCACGACCCTGTCGCGGCCGCCTACGCGGCTCAGGATGGCCTGCGCTTCGAGCCGGCGGTACTCGACGGGGATCATTCCTATTCCTGGACGCGGATCGCCCTGATGCACCGGGTCGTGAGCTGGGCGGCGACGAACTGCAGCGGGTGATCGGGATCAGGTCTGGCGACGCCCAAGGATCGTGAGGCCGACCCCGGCGAGGATCAGCAGCGACGCGAGGGCGAGCCGGAGCGTGATCGTCTCCCCGAGCCACAGCGCCCCCCCGATGGCGGCCACTGCGGGCACCGTGAGCTGCGCACAGCCGGCGATGGCGACGGTCAAGCGCGGCAGAACCGCGTACCAGATCGCGTACCCCAGGCCGGAGGTGATGGCCCCGGAGAGGACGGCTAGGACGACGCCCCGGACGCTCGGTGCCTCGAAGGCGAGACCGGCCAGCAGGACCACCGCCAGCGGCCATGTCCCGATGAAGTTGCGGGCCGTGGCGGCCAGGGGATCCGAGGCACCGCGCCCGAAGAGCGTGTAGGCCCCCCAGGCGGCTCCGGCGATCGCCATGAGCAGGGCGGGCAGCAGCGGTGGCGCCGTAAGTCCGGGCGCGAGCAGCCAGGCCAGGCCGCCCAGCGCGACGAGCAGGCCGATCGCCTCGAGACCGCGCGGACGCTGCCCCTGCAGCGTGGCGACAGCCGCCATCGTCAACTGCACCATGGCAAACAGGATCAGCGCGCCCGCGGCAGCGCCCATGTTGACGTAGGCAAACGTGAAGGCGACCGCATAGACCGCGAGAGCGGCGATGCCGGGCAGGTCGGCGCGCCCTGGGCGCACCGGGTGGGCGCCCCAGAGACCGATCGCGGCAAGGGTGATGGCCCCGGAGAGCAGGCGGAGACCGGCAAAGGTCGCGGGCCCCAGGTGGCCGTCGGCAAGCGCAGCGCGGGTGAGCAGCGAATTTCCCGCGAAAGCGAGGATCGCTAGCGTCGTCAGAACGACGGCCAGCAGGACGCCACCGCCAGCGCGTTGGGCCATCATCCGAGCGCCGTCGAGAAGATTCGCCCTGGCTCCGGCAGCAGCTGGAGGAGATCATCGCGCTCGACGAAGCCCAGGTGGCCCAGCAGCGCGATCGAGGCCCGATTATCCGGCGACGTGACGGCGAGGAGCTGCCGATCCGGTCGCGTTGCAGCGGCCCACCCGAGGACGGCCTCGGCGGCCTCGAAACCGAAGCCGTGACGCCGGGCCTCGGGGGCGAAGCCGAAGCCGAGGTCGGGCTCCGGGAGGTAATCACGCTGCACCAGGCCGCATACCCCCAGGGGCTCGCCGGTCTTGATGAGCTCGACCAGCCACATCCCGAAGCCGTGCTGTGCGTAGCTGGCGATATAGCTGGCCTCGAGGTAGCGCGCCGTTGCCGCTACCGTCGGCACGTTACGGTCACCGATGTGCCGCAGCCACGCCTCGTCGTTCATGAGACGGTGCATGAAGGGCGAATGGTCGACCGTCAGCGTGCGCAGGCGCAGCCGTGGCGTTTCGCAGATCAGGGCCATGGTGCTCCAGGTTCGGACTCCGCGCCCGAGCATACCTTGCGCGGGCGAGGGGCCTCAGCGGCACTCGAAATCGTCTGTCCCGACCGGTTCACAGAAGTCGTTCCAGCCGAATTCCCGGAAATAATCCACCAGTCCGATCTCATCAAGAATCTGCTTGAACTCGGGCCGACGTCGCACCGGGGCGTTGTGCGGCATCCACAGGGCCCAGCCGTCCGGATTCTCCTGGAGCAAGGCAACCGCCAGGTCGACCTCGCCCAGATGGGCCGCCCAGGCCTGGCGAAAGAAGAGCGAGTGCTCGGCCCCCTCCTCCCGCAGCCAGTTGAGCGCGGCAGCCGCGTCGCCCCGACGCTCCGCCATCGCCCTGTTCACGGGGTCATCGGCGAGGGAAAGCCATCGCTCCAGAACCGTTGGATCCGGGTTCCCGAAGGCGTTGTGGGTCCCCTCCCCGGGATTGCCGGTCTGCTCTAACAACCACGCTGCGCCCTCATCCGCCGCATCGTGCTGGCCGGCCATCGCTTGTCCGTGCTGGAGATAGAGGCGATACACGAAGGCGAGCGGATCCCGGATGACCCCGCGCCTGGCAAGACTGAGAAGCGCATCTGTCCGGCCGGTTTTGGCGAGGAACTCGAGGTGTGGCCCCTCGCCCAGTGCGTTGCCGCTGATATCGTCGAAACGATCGATGGCGCGCTGGGCATCGGACCACTGCCCCATGTTCACGTGGTGAAACACGGCGAGCCCCAGGACGCCGATAGATCGGGATTCGTCGGCCCGCGCCCGCTCGAAGTACTCCACCGACCGTTCGCGCCAGTCCGGATCGAGGCCCTCCCGGACCTGCATGTGGATGTGCGCCAGCTGGGCCCACGCGAGCGAATAATCCGGGTCCAGCTCCGTCGCGGCGAGCGTCAGTTCGACCGAGCGCCGAAGGTCGCCCTGGTCGGCGACCTCCATGGCCTGATTGAACAGCTGCCAGGCCTCCACGTTCATGGTGTCGTGGGGGTTGTCGATACCGCCGACCTGAAGCCTGATCGCGAACGCGTCCGCGATCGCCCGCCCGATCTCGTCCTGCACGGCAAACAGCTCGTCGAACTGCCGGTCGAAGCGCTCGGACCACAGCTGAAAACCCGAGTCGACATCCAGAAGCTCTGCCGTCACTCGAAGCTGGTCCCCCGACCGGCGGACGCTGCCCTCGACGATATGGTCCACGCCGAGAATCTCCCCGATCTCACGGAGCTCCAGCTCGTGGTCGCGGAATGCGAACGACGAGGTGCGCCCGCTGACGCGCAGGCCGTCGAGGCCACCCAGGACCGTGATGATCTCCTGGGTCAACCCATCGGCCAGGAACGCCTGATCGGCATTCTCGCTGAGGTCGGCAAAGGGCAGCACGGCGATGGTCTTGGCCGTCGAGTCGTCGATCGGCGGCCGATCCGGTGGGCGATCCTGGATCCCGTACAGGACCGCCGCGGCCAGCAGGGCAAGGGCGACCACGATGACGAATGCCCGCTCATTGGTCCTCCGCGGCGCCGTGGGCAAGCGAGCGGCATCGGCCGGCGTCGGCGTTGCAACGAGTCGAAAGCCGCGCTTCGGAATGGTCTCGATGAAGCGCGGGTTCTTGGCCGAATCGCCGAACGCCCGCCGCAGATCGACGATCCCCTGAGTGAGGGTGTCGTCGGTGACCGCCGCGCCGGGCCAGACGGCGTCGAAGAGCGCATCGCGTGTCACCACCTGGCCGGCGTGGGCCGCGAGCCTCTGGAGGATCGCCATCGACTTCGGCTTGAGCCGCGTTCGGTCAGTACCGCGAGCAATCTCCCCGGCGCTGGGTCGGACCAGCCACTCCCCGAGGTAGAAATCGCCCTCGGCGGGCGGGGTCGGACCACCGGCGCTGCCTATCGCCGAACTTCCTCCGGGAAGCATCCCTGCGAGGGAGACCGCAACGAAGAAACCGACGACGGTCGCCACGATGACCGTTCGCATGACCCAGGCGGGCGCGCCGAAGCTCTCGGTCGTGATGTCCAGGATCTGGATGACCACCCAGCCGACGACGGCGTAGGCAATGGCTACTCGGAAGACCCGTCGCTGCTTGAGTTCTTCGATCAGGCTCACGGCGCGCCGTCCTGGCTGGCTGGGATCCGCCGAAGGTAGCACAGGCGTCCGGTCCGGCAACCTGCGAAGGTCACGCGACCGGCATCCCGCCGCGATCGATGACCGATGACCCCGCCCCCAGCCCGGCCCGGCGGTGGACCGGAAGCCCTTCTAACCCTTTGATCCAAAGAGCTTTCGCATCCGTTTCGGACTTCGTTCGCACGCCCTTCGTGTGTTCCGTCGGTGACCCAAGCAGGTTGGAGCCGCACCCCACGCAAACGGAGGTCACCGTGCTGAAGAGACATCACCCATGGATCGCACTCGCATTCGCCTGCTGCGTCGTCGGCTGCGCCGCTGGACCCACGATCCCTGGCGGCGGCGGCGCCGGGCTCGCCGCGGAGCAGAACCGGGATGTCCGCGCCCTGCTCGACCACCAGCACCGCGCGCAGTTCCTCGCCGACCGGCGGCGGTGCCTGGCCCGGGGCGGACGGATCGTGATCCAGGCAAGCAGCTCGCTGGGTCGCCAGTCCATTCCCAAGCGCGGCGATCGCTACCTCTGCACCTGATCTCACGACCGAGAACGACATTCATTCCACGAGGAGAGAAACCATGCTGAATCGACCACTGGCCCTGCTGACGCTCTGCCTGGCACTGCAACCCACCGAGGGACGGGCGGCGCCCTACGTCGAGCCCAGGCCCGTCAAGCTCACCGTCCCTGCGACGCTCAGCGCCCAGGAAGCCTACGAACGCATCGAGACCGCGGGCCGTCGCGCCTGCCGAACGCCGGCGCTCTACACGTTCCGGCGGCGCGCCCTCGAACGAGTCTGCCTGGAGGCGTTCATCAACGACGCGGTGATTCTGCTTGCCAGACCGGCACTTACACAGCTCCACGAGGCGCGGCAGGAAGCGGCGGCAAGCGAAGGGGTTGCCGCAAGGTAGGATCGACCGGCCCGCGGCGAGCTCTTGCCGCGGGCCCGACCTGCCTACGGGACGTCGACCCGGTGACCATGGAAAGCCGCGCGTCGCCTCCATGAGTGCGGTGCCCAAGCACGGCCTGCCCCCGGTCTGCAGTCATAACTCGGCGCTGCTGCCTGGCCCCCATTCCGCATCAGGGCACCGCACCAGGTGTAAGGCGTCTGCGACTCGCCTGTCGTCTGGACCCCGGCTGCCGGTCCGGACACCCGATCGGCGCAGCGGCCTGGACCGACCACCGCGTCGCAGGCCAGGGATCAGCGCGCGTTCTGCAGTTTCAGGCGCGAGGCCAGGGCGTGTGCCAGCGTCATGTAAAGGCGCAGCGCGAGTTCGGGATCGGTTTGCACGAGCTCGCGGAGACGCTCGGCCGATACCTGCAGTACCCGCATGGCCGTCATCGCTACCACCGACGCACTACTGCCCTCATCGAGCAGAAAGGACATCTCGCCGAAGTGTTCGCCAGGACCGAGCTGGGCGAGGACCTCGTCGTGGAACAGCAGCTTGAAGTCCACCTCGGCGTACCCGTCGAGAATCCAGAACACGTCGGTCGTCGCGGTCGCCTGGTCGATCAGTCGGTCGCCTTTCTCGCAGGTGCGAATGGTTCCGAGTGCACCGAGAACCTCGAAGTCGGCCTCGGTCAGATGGTTCCAGGTCATGGTCCCCGTCCCTCCAGAAGCGTTGCCTCGCAGATCGATCGCACATCATGCGACTGTCCGAGCCTCTCGAGCGACAGGTACAGCGTGATCAGGTAGAAACCCACGAAGACGAAGTCGCTACGTAAGCGATAGTCGTGCGCGACGAAGAACTCGAACAGCTCGTCGAAGGAGTGCTTGAAGTCGTCGATCGCGAAGCGTTGATCGTGCTGCTTCACGCCGAAATGGGCCTCCAGCAGCGCCTTCAGCTCCTCCTCTGCCGCGCCGCCCAGGCCGTCCCGGAGAACGCCCATCTGGCGCAGCGCTCGATCGAAGGCCGCCTCGTCCGAGCCGTAGAAGGACCGGTACAGAGCGAGCATGCCTTGCCGGAAACCGGGATCGAGACGAATCCAGAGTCCGTTCGGTGCGAACTGAAGCCGCTCCTCGTCGTGGCCCAGCCGCGCGATCCGGAGATCCAAGAAGAGACCTTCCTCGACGAGCAGCTGGCCGAAATAGAGGCGCAGCAGCGCGTCCCCGACGTGTCGACGCGAGGCGTCATCGAGTTCCTCGAGATCACCTTCCAGGACCTGAACGATCGCCACTTCCGGCACGGTCTCCGCGACCCGCTCGCCCAGCCTCCTCACCCCGCGTCGGCTCACGTATTGCCAGGAGATGCCGCGGAGGCTACGCATCATGGGCGCCCACTCGACCGCGTCCCAGCCGCGCAGCGGCACGAAGCGCACGAGCTGACGCAGGTCCTCGGGCACAAAACCGGGTAGCTTCATTCGCCGCCTTCCGCGGTGACGGCGGCGCTACAGGTCGGAATACGCACGACGACGGCAAAGCCCACGGCCACCAGCGCCAGACCGACCGCCTTGCCGATAGCGCTCGGCACGGCGAACAGAATCGAACTCCCGCCGACCAGCCCCATGATGAGGAGGCTGGCGATCTTCGCGCGCCGTGGGATGCATCGATGCGCCTCCCAGCTGCGGATGATCGGTCCGAAGGTGGCGCTGCTGAGCAGCCACCGATGCCAACGCTCGGAGGAGCGGGCAAAGCAGGCGGCGGCAAGAATCAGAAATGGGGTGGTGGGAAGCAGCGGCAGGATCACTCCGATGCCGCCGATGCCGACAAAGAGGAAGCCGAGCAGCTTGAAGACGAAAGCGGCTCGGGTTCCGGGTTCGCTGGCAGGCTGCGGCTCCATAGGTCATCCGGTCCGACATTCGGTCCGGAGCATACCCCACTCCACCGCCCAGATCAGGACGCCCTGTGAGGGCTGCCCTTCGGCTGGACCGCCGGGCGCTCGGGGTATGATCATCGAGGCACGGCACGCCCAGCGGCGGCGCTTCGCCGATTTCGGAGAGGAAGGTTCATGAGAGAGACAAGGAAGCGGATCGGCGCGCCTTCGCTATTCCTGGCAGCAGCGATGCTTGCCGGCTGCGGGGAAGAGGCGCAGCAGTCCGCGAGGGAGAGCGCGGAAAAGGCCGGGGACGCGATCGAGCAGTCGGCCGAGGAGGCGCGCCAGGTGGCGAACGACGCCGTCCGCAAGGCCGGAGAGATCGCCGAGGTGGCCAGCGATGCCATGGACGACGGCATGGCGAAGGCCGAATCCATGGCCGGCGAGGCCGGTGACGCCATCGAAGACGGATTGACAGCTGCGGAGGCGAGAGCCCGGGAGCTGCTGGAGCAGGCGGACGCGATGGCCAGCGACGCGGGCGATGCCGTGAAGGCGGGTCTCGAGGTTGCAAAGGACGAAGCGGCGGCCGCCACCAAGCTGCTGGAGGAGAAGGTCAAGGAAGCCAGCGAAGACGACGACCAGGGCGGGTGATATTTCATCGGTTGCCGGAATTCGCGCTGTCTCTGGCGAGTTCAGCTCGTTCGATCGGCCGAAGATCTGGCCGTTGCCAGTAGTTGAGGTCAATCGTGCCCTTGCTGGTAACGGCAAGGGTGCCGCCCGGCCGATAATCCGGCCGGGACGGCGGACTGTTCAGGCCGCGAGTTGCGGGTTTGCCGCCCCGGCGACGGCCGCACGGCGAGCGGCGAACTGACGCCGACGCTTGCGGATCAGCCAGTGCGTGACCGGGACGCCGATCAGCGTCGGGGCGAGCCAGACCAGCGGCTCGCTGGCAAGCTGGGGCGCCAGCCGATTGGTGCCGAAGATCAGGAAGGCCGTGTGCGCGGCAATGCCTGCACCGAGCATCGAGCTGATGTGCTGGTAGAGCCAATCCTGCGGCGTCTTCGGGGTCGCGAAGATGAAGCGCAGATTGCCAGGCACACCGATGAGCCCGATCACGCTCAGACCGATGAGCAGCATCGCTTCGTAGCGGATGCCTGCGACAAGGACGGCAACGGCGAGGCCGAAGGCGACGACGTTGGCGATGATCTCGCTCGGGGACCGGTGCGCCGCGTGGTTGCCGCGGAGCCTGATCGCACGCAGTCCGCTAAAAGCTGCCACGAACGTGATCGACGCCAGGTAGCCGAGCATCAGCCCCGAGCCAAGGCGCAGATTCAGGGCCGAGCGCGCCGTTTGCGCGGCTTCCGGATGGGTCGCGAGGGGCGCGACGAGGGTGAGCACCGATGCGGCGCCCGCCAGGGAGGCCGTGGCCATCATGGTCCAGGCGAATACCTGACCCGCTCGGGTGTGCAGCCCGCGGCGCTTTGGCGCGAACGCGGGAATCCAGAAGCTACAGAGCGCGACGGCGCCCAGCACGACGTGGGCCAGGATCAGGGTCGAGAACGCATTGTGCATCATGGGGCTGCTCCGGTCGGTTGGTCCATGCAGCCAGTCTCCCGAAGGTCCGCTCTCGAAGCAGGTCGCGGGGGTCAGCGGGCGCAGTGACCAAAGTCACTCGGGTGGGCCCGACGCTTGTCACTGCCGCCCGGAACTGGAAACCTCGACCCTGAAACAACTGCCTCGGGATAGCCGATGGACGGCATGACCCAGCGAGACAACTGGATGCGCGTTGCCGGCGTGGTGACGGTCGCATTGATCTGGTTCGCGCTCCAGCCACGGAGCGAGGCTTTCGGCGGGCTCGATGGCAACCTCGTGGCCAACATCGCGATGGCCGTCTTCCTGGTCGTCGCCTTCGGCGGAGACTACGTGCGTGACCGGATGACGCCCGCGGGAAGCCTCTTCGTACAGTCCGTCGCAGCCATGGCGGCCAACGCCGTCGCCCCGGGTTCCGTCGCCCCGATCCTCGTGATCGTGATCGTCGCGCAGCTGGTGTTCCTGTACCGGGGCGTGCAGGCCCTGACCGTGGTGCTCGCGCTGAACGGAACGCTCTTTCTCATCATGATCGGCATCTGGCGCCTGCAGTGGTTCGATGCGCTGATGACGGTGTGCCTTTACGGCTCCTTCCAGGCCTTCTCGCTGCTGCTCGCGAGCTACGCCCGCGCCGCCGAGGATGCCCGCAACGAACTCAAGGAGGTCAACGCCGAGCTGCTGGCGACGCGCTCGCTGCTCGTCGAGGCCGCGCGCGACCGCGAACGGCTGCGTCTTTCCCGGGAGCTCCACGACGTCGCCGGTCACACGCTGACGGCGCTGAAGCTCAACCTTCGCGGTCTTGCCCATGACTCCGAGGGCGACACGCGCGAAACCGCCGAGCGCTCCTTCGAGCTGGCGGACGGCCTCCTCGATGATATCCGCGCCCTGGTCGGGAATTTCCGCGAGAACGATGGCTTCGCGGTCGATGGCGCCCTGCGGGATCTGACCGCGCCCTTCGACGAACCGGTGTTCGAACTCGCCGTCGGGGAACACGCGGCGATACCGGATTTCGACGTGGCCAGGACGCTGGTCGGGGTGGCGCGGGAGGCGATCACCAACGTGGTCCGGCACGCCGATGCCACCCACTGCCGGGTCGCGCTCGAAAGCGACGCGGGCCACTTCCGCCTCGTCGTCGAGGATGATGGCGAGGGCATCGGCGAGGCGCCGCCCGGCCAGGGCCTGCGGGGGATGACCGAACGCCTGCGCGCTCTCGGCGGATCGCTGGAGATCGGCAAGCGGCCCGGCGGCGGCACGCGCCTCGTCGCCACCCTCGGTGCCGGCGGGTGACCGCTCTCAGGCTCGCCCTCGCCGACGATCAGGCCCTGGTGCGCCGCGGGCTGGTGGCCATGCTCGATGCGGACCCGCGCTTCGAGGTGGTCATCGAGGCCCAGGACGGTCAGGAACTCCTCGAACACCTCCTGGAACGACCCGTCGACCTGGTTCTCTGCGACATCCGCATGCCCGTGCTCGATGGCCTCGGCTTCGTGCAGCGCCTCCGGGCTGGCGCCAATCCGCTGCCGGTCATCCTGCTCACGACCTTCGACGACGGCGACGTCATGGAGCGGGCAATTCGTGCCGGTGCGAACGGCTATCTGCTGAAGGACGCCGACCCGGAGGAACTCGCCGACGCGATCCTCAAGGTCCGGGACGGCGAGAAGGTCTGGGCACCGCAGCCGCTTGCGCGTGTCCGCGAGCACGTGAACCTGCCGCCACCGGAGTCCCCTACGGAGTCCTTCGACGATCGCGAACGCGCGTTGCTCCGACTGATGGCCGCGGGGCTCAGCAACCGCGAGATCGGCGAACGCTTGCACCTCGCTGAAGGGACGGTCAAGAACCGGGTTTCCGTGATCCTAGGGAAGCTGCAGGCCCGGGATCGGACCCAGGCCGTCCTGAAGGCGATCACCAACGGCTTGATCTGAACGGCCCCAGCCGGACAATTGGGATTTCGCCATGCGCAGGGACATCCCCATGACCGACCAGGTGCTCGAGGCCCGCCGCCCGATCGATTCGCTCATCGCCCAGTATGCCGAGTCGCACCGGCATCCCACGAACGTGGCCATCCACTGGGTCTGCGTTCCGATCATCGTCTGGTGCACGCTCGCGCTCGCGTGGATCATCCATCCCTGGGTGGCCGTCGCCGGCGCCGGCGC
>JBCCZC010000182.1:0-10762 GCA_039188505.1 Pseudomonadota bacterium
ATGCTAACCCGGGGAGGATAGGGGGGGAATATGTCGTCTGCTTTACCCTCGACGGACACCTCGCGCGGTGGCCGGAAACGAAAGGGGGCGCGCCGTTGGCGCGCCCCGCTGTATTGCCGCCTTGACGGCGGGTCAGTCGATGATCCGCAGCTCGACGCGGCGGTTGTCGGCACGGCCTTCCGGCGTGTCGTTGGACGCCTTCGGCCGGCTCTCGCCGAAGCCCTCCCAGCGCATCCGCGTCGGCGAGATGCCCTTCTCCGCGAACCACTCATAGACGGCCTTCGCGCGGCGATCGGAGAGCCCCTTGTTGTAGTCCTCGGGACCCCTGGAATCGGTGTGTCCCTCGATCGATACGCGGACCTCGCCATACTCCTTCATGGCCTTGAAGCCGTCGTTGAGGATGGCAATCGCCTCGGGCTTGAGCGTGGCCTTGTCGAAGTCGAAGTGAACCCCCTTGAGCTCGACCAGGACTTTCTTCTGGCAGCCGTTGGGCTCGACCGGACGGCCGCGCGGCGTGTCCGGGCACGCATCGCGGGCATCGATAACGCCATCGCCGTCGGAGTCGCGCGGCGCCTCGGGCTCCGGCGCCGCCGCGGCGGCAACCGGCTCGGGGGCCGGCGGCGCGGGCTTCACGCGGTCGCCGAAGTTGTAGGTCAGGCCGAAGTTGATCATCCAGTCCTCGTACCGATCGGACTGGGGCAGAGTGTCGTCGTCCTGGTCGAAGCGGTAGCGCAGTTCGCCGTTCAGGCCCAGGCGCGGACTCAGCACATAGCGGATACCGCCGATCACGTCCACGACCGCGTCGGAATCGCCGCCGAAGGGGCTGTCACTGTCGAGGAGACCGAAACCGAGCCCGACGTAGGGCGAGGTGTCGTAGTTACCGAGGAAGTGGTATTTGCCGCTGACGACGAAGCCGTCGATGTCGACCTCGCCCAGATTGTCGACAAGGTCGAAGCTGTAGGTGTTGTACTCGAGCTCGAAGCCGAGCTTGTCGCGCAGCCAGTAGCCGACCCCGATATAGCCGGTGTAGTCGTTGTCGGTGGAGCGGCTGTCGTCGGGATTGATATAGGACCCGCCACCGGTGACGTACCAGTCGCTGGCGTCGGCGTGGGCAGCGGTGGAAAGGGTGGCCGCGGCGATCGCGACCGCGATGAATCTCAGCTTCACGGTGTAACTCCCCTTGCAGGTATCAATGAGGGCGGAGGATACCGTTTCCTCGGCAACATCGCATGACAATGCACCGATATGCGGCGTTTTGCCAGAATTTGCCGATCCCCGGGAAAAAAAAGCCGGCCGCGGGGGCGGCCGGCCAGGTCGAGCATCACCAGGGGGGTTAGGGCCTGGTCATGCTGATATGAAGGGGCAGGTCCAAGCGGCGCGCCTGCTCTCCGTGGGTTCGATTGCTGCCCACAAAGCTAGGCTTATCAATGTGAAGTGTCAATGATGATTGCCTACTAATAGCGTAAAGAGAAGGTTACACTTGGCTGCGTGGAGACCCGGATTCGCAGCTTTCGGGCCGCGACATGGTGTGCACACAGTCGAAACGAGAATACGGTGCTCTTTTTCAGTGAGGTGGTTATGAAGAACAAGCAGATCTCTCTGGCGCTGGCAATCGCAGCAGTGCTTTCGGTCGGATGCAGCTCCGAGGCCGAGTCATCCTCAAGCGCGGCGGCGAATGCGTCATCCTCGAGCGCGCCAGAGGCTGCTGCGGCGCCGGCTGCCGAGATGGCGAAGGCTGCCGACCAGGCTGGCGCGACCGCCGACGACAGCATGACTTCGGCCGCAGGGGAGCCCGAGGATGCGGCTGAATCCATGGCTCACGACATGCATACGATGGCAGACAAGGCGGACGCCGCGGCCGAAGACGCGCTCTTGCTGGCAGACGCCTCCGACGCTGCCGACGGTGACCCCTGCAACGTCACGATCAAGGTCCGGGATTCGATCGCGTTCAGCACGACCGAGCTGTCGGTGCCGTCGACGTGTTCCGAGGTGAGCGTAACGCTCGAACACATCGGGCAGATGCCGAAGACCGCCATGGGTCACAACTGGGTTCTCCTCCCGGCCGACGACCTTCAAGAGATCGCCATGGCGGCCATGACCGCGACGGCGGAAAGCAGCTACATCCCCGAGGGCGAGGACCGCATCGTGGCCTACACGAAAATTATTGGCGGGGGAGAATCGGACACGGTGACCTTTAGCCTCAGCGATCTCGAGGAAGGCACGGAGTACGCCTATGTGTGCACCTTCCCTGGACACTGGTCCGTGATGCGTGGAAAGTTCACGGTCACCGGCTGACTTCGCCGACTGCCTGACCAGGCCCGGCCTGCGCGAGCGGGTCGGGCCTTTTCGTTTCTGGCCTTCGTGCAAAGGTCTGCCAAGCCCAGCTAGTCTCCGCACGGAAGCGGCCATCTCTGGCGGTTTTCGTTCTGGCTCCTCCGGTTTTTCCGGACTCCCCAGGTTTTCAGCGCGAACGTGGAATAAGTCGGTTGGCACGCGCTGATCGCCACGGGCCTGGCGCGAAACGGTCCTCGCGCACGCAGGCGCGGGCTCATTGGCCCGAGTCGACGAGATGCGCGGCGTTTCTTCGGGTTCACCTCTCGCTTCGCGAGAACCTCCACGAGCCATTTTGGTGGCGTTTCCCTCTGCCGCGCTAGCGCCCCTTGGATCACTCGTGAGGCCGCTGGCAGGATCGCGTGACCTCGACGGACAACATGCGGCGCACCGCGGGCAAGACTTCTGATCGCTGCTGTCACCACCCTCAAAAAAAACCGGCAGCCTGGGCTGCCGGTTCTCCTACTACATTTGCTCGAGAAATCAGTCGAAGCCCGTCGCGGCGTCGGGCGCCAGCCCCCACTTGATGCCCCAGAGATACCAGTTATCCACGACGGTGCCGGTCAGCAGGATACCGATGCCGCCCGTGACGCACGTGAGCACTGCGAACCACCACGCCCAGCGGTGAATGGACTCGATGGTGGCATTGAAGCCCATGGTCCAGCGCCAGAAGAGGGCAGAGCGCTCCGCAGCAGTACCGCGGTCGACGATCTGGTCGACCTCGCGATCACCGCCATAGGCGGCCACTGCGAGAATGGTGGCGCCGTGCATGGCAAACAGGATCGCCGAGCCATACAGGAAGGCAATCGAGAGCATGTGGAACGGGTTGTAGAACAGATTGCCGTAGCGGATGGAGAAGAGATTCGTCCAGTCCAGATGCGAGAAGATTCCGAACGGCACGCCCTCACTCCAGGTTCCCATGAGCACTGGCCGGAAGAGGCCGAGCACCAGATAGAGCCAGATGGCGCCGGCAAAGGCCCAGGCGACGTGGGTCCCCATCTTGAGCGCACGGGCCCGACGGTACATCCGAACCCACCAGAGCAGGATCGAAATTGTCAGGAGAAGCCCGGCGATGTTCCACCAGCCGCCTTCGTTCAAGGGTGCCAGGCGGAGGCCGTATTCGGCCGAGGGTGGATCAAGCGACAGCCACGGCAGTTCCCGAACGAACTGAATGGGGCTGTAGTCGACCTGGGCCAGCATGTGCATGCCCATGATGAAGATGGCGGCCGCGCCGGTCACCAGCGACGCGATACCGAGTCCGCCGAGATAGATCGGACCAATCTGCGCATCGCCGATCCAGTGCAGCCACTTGTTCATCGTGACATCGGACTCGCGACCCCACATCGCGTCATCGGGATCGTCGATGGGGTTGTGGGCCGGAACGGTGATCCGGACGCGCGTGAATACGTTCAAGTAGTTAGACATTGCTTGGTCCTCGTCCCCGAATCACGACCAGATCGGAAGGTCGCGCCAGTAGTTCCACCATTCGGGCCAGCCCTTGGACCAGACCGGGCCGCTGATGACGATGCAGATCGCGCTCCAGATGCCAGCGTTCAGCGCCAGGAAGAGCCCCAGGCGATGGATGCCGAGGGCACCGATCGAGTAACCGATGGTGTCACGGAAGAACACGTTCTCGTGCTCCGCACCCTTGACCGTCTCTCCCTTTCCCGGATTGGCAGCCGAGAGAATCGCGCCGCCGTGGAGTGCTAGGGCGAATGCGTTGGTGAAGAAGAAGGTGATGGCGATCATGTGCGCCGGGTTGTAGTGGAAGTTGACGTACGCATACCCGACGTTCGAGACCCAGCCCAGGTGGCTCATGATGCCGTAAGGGAATGCATGCCCCCAGGCGCCCATGAGGACCGGTCGGATCACGACCAGCGTGATGTAGGCGAAGACCGCCACGCTGAAGGCGATCGGCACATGGAGCGCCATGCCCAGCTTGCGCGAGATCTCCGCCTGCCGGGCCGCCCAGGAACCGAAGGCGCCGATCGCGCAGATCGTGATGACCTGCCAGAGTCCGCCCTCGTTCATCGGAGCGAAGGCGAGGCCGTACTCTAGCGGCGGCGGCTGGATGTCGATGAGCCAGGGATTCCACGTTCCCTGCATCGCTGCACCCCAGAAGATGAGCGCAGAGCCCACCACCGTGAAGAAGATCGTCGTGACTCCGAAGAAGCCGACGTAAAAGGGACCCACCCAGAAATCGAAGAGATCTCCGCCGACGAGTGTCCCACCGCGAACGCGGTATTTGCGTTCAAAACTGAGCATGGACATGGTGTGTGTCCCCCGTTGTTGCTTGTGCGTTCTTGATCAGGCCTGGTAGACCGGGCGCGGACCGTTTCCGGCCCGCGACCCGGAAGTCAGATCCTGATGGCTTAGCCGACGAACCAGTTGAAGCGTTCGGTGCTGAGCAGAACCAGGTGAATGAACACGGCGAGCCCGAAAAGGAAAACGCCCTGTGCCACCATGGCTCTGCGCGGATCGAAGATTCTCCATACACGCCACATGTTGCTTTCTCCTCTCTTAAGCGAGCTTCGAAGTGATCAGATTGGCTATCGCCGAACCATGCTCCATCAACGAGGTGTAGCCGTCGGGCCCCGGAATCCAGGGGCGCCACTGCCACACCAGGAAGTGAGCGATGATGGCGACTACGACGAAACCGATCATGCCCATGACCCAGTAGCTCATGAACTCTTTCGCTTCTTCGTCGCCGATGCCACTGAAGTAGCCGTTGTCAGCCATTTTGTTGCCCTCTCTCTGGCAAAGGCCGTTACCGCGAAACCCTCACGGCGGGGTGGTGAACAGCGACGACCTCGCCGCTGCCCATTTGGCGCGACCGGCAGGACCGGCCGCTCCAAATCTCTCAGCTCATCATCGCCATGACCGCAACCATGTTGGCCTGCGATCGGGTTTCCTCGAGCACGGAGCGATAGCCGTCCGGCCCGGGGGGCCAGGGGCGGAAGCGCCGGGCGGTCAACAGCGACAGTGCTGCGCCCAGGAAGCACACGCCGAAGCAGACTGCGTAGATCAGCTGAAACTGCAGGCGCTCCTTGTTCGCGTGGTTCGTGTCGAGCTTGGTGACTGCATGTGAGGTCATGGGGTCCCTCTCCTGATGAGCGGACCGGTGCACGCGATGGCGCAGGCCGGTCAGCGATTCGGAACGCGCGCTCACGCCGCGCGCGTCCGCTTGGCTGCCTGCTCATAGCAGGTCAGCGAAACTGTCGGCTCGCCCGAGGAGCGAGCACCGTGCTCCGCCGCGTCCCGGAGGCGTTTGGCGGCAGAGATACGAATGAGTACGGGATAGGCCGCGACGTCGCGTTCCATCGCGGCCTGGGCATCAGCGTCCCAGGAGACTTCCGCGGTATCCCGCACCGGGGTGGCTGCCACGGCGTCCATCTCCGTTGCGAGCGGAAGAATGTGGAACAGTGCATCGAAGAGCGCGTTGCACACCTCCTGCAGGAGGTAGGTCGCACCCGCGTAGCCCATGAAGGGCGTGCCCGTGTGCCGACGAATGATTGCGCCGGGGAAGGAGGCGGGGATGTACATCGACCGGGCGCCGCTCTCCGCCAGGTACATACGCTCGTTGTAGCTGCCGAAGACGACCAGCGGAGGGGACTGCTGGATCGCTTCGCGGACCGCGGCGTTGTCGGGCTTCACGCCGGCGCTGCGCGCGAAGGCGAAGCTGCACGGCATACCGAGGTCGTTCTCGAGGAAGTAGCGGACGCCGCGCGCGTAGGTCTCGTTCGCGACGATGCCGAAGCTGGCGGTGCCGAAGAAGTCCTGCGTGACCGAACGCCAGAGATCCCAGATCGGCTTGATCGTGGTGTGCTTTTCGCGCTCGATGAAGGGCTGGGGGTCGATCCCCAGCAATTCCCCGAGGGCCTCGAGGAATGCCGTCGTGCTCTGCAGTCCGATGGGCGCCTGGAGGTACGGCTTCTCGAGCTCCTCGCACAGGGCCCGGCCGAATTCCCGGTAGAAGCAGACGTTGACGTCGGCGTCGACCAGGCGCGGAATGTCGTTGAGGTGCGTGGACAACGGGAAGACCAGGTTGATCTCCGCGCCGATCCCTTCGATCAGGCGAACGATCTCGGCCAGGTCGGACGGCTGATTGAACATGCCGTAGGCAGGGCCGATCAGGTTGACCCGGGGCTTGTCACCATCCTTGCGCGGCTTGGCCTTCGGCATCTTGCCGCGCTTGAGTCCGTACTGCCGCCAGAGCCAGGTCATGGCGCGATCGGCGCTTTCCCACTGGTCCTCGTCGATGGTCCGCGGGAGGAAGCGCTTGATATTCGTGCCCTCGGGCGTCACGCCACCGCCGATCATCTCCGCGATCGATCCGGTGACGACCACGCTGGGTTGATTCGGGTCGAGCGTCTGGTGCGCTCGCTTCATGGCCTCTTCGGTGCCGCTCTGGCCCAGTTCTTCCTCGCCGAGGCCCGTGACGACGATCGGCAGCTCGTGCGGGGGCAGGCCGTCCGTGTAGTGCAGTACCGAGGTGACGGGCAGGTTCTCGCAGCCCACCGGGCCGTCGATGATGACCTGGAGACCCTTCACCGCGGTAAACACGTAGACGGAGCCCCAGTAGCCACCGGCGCGATCATGGTCAAGGACGAGCATCAGCCGGCCACTCCTGCCGCCTCGCCGGGCGCCTGGTCCGGCTTCTTCTTCGGTGGGCGCTTCGAGATGCGCACCTTGCGGGGCTCCTTCGGCGTGTCGCGCCAGACGCCTGCCGCGTGCCCGGTGCCGACGCCCTCGAAGAACTGGGTCATGGTGTCGAACCGATCCTGGCTGGCCAGTGCCGCATTCACGACCTGCGCCAGGGAACCTGCTCCGGCCGGGCCCATGAGTGGACGCGCCGAGATCAGATTCGTGAAATAGAGCGACGGGATCGAGGCTTCCTTGGCCTTCTGCACGACCGGGGTCGTCCCGATGACCAGGTCCGGCTCGAATTCGTTCATCGCGGCGACGTCCTGCTCGAGCGAGGCGCGGTACGTCACTTCCACGCCCTTCGACTCCAGCCATTCGCGATCCGGGTCCGACCACGCCGTCCGCGGGCAGGCGGTGCCGACGTAGCGGACGTCCGCGCCGCTCTCGACGAGCAGGCGCGCGACGAGCAGCTCCGATCCCTCGTAGCCGGACATGGTGATCCGCGCCTTGATGGGGGACGCAGCCAGCGCGCCGCGGATCGGCCCGAGCCACTGGGCCTTCGCGCGGGCGATCAGGTCGGTCTTGACGTTGCACGCCTCGCCGATGGCCTCGAGCCACGCGGCCGTACCGTCGTGCCCGACCGGTGCGGAGCCGACGATGGGTCGACCCGCAGCCTCGAACTCGCGGAACGAGGCGGTGTAGAAGGGGTGGATCCCGGCGACCGCCGCGCCGTCGAGGGCGGCATAGAGTTCGCGCCACTCGCGCGTCGGCACGACAGGCCCGGCGGCGAGGCCGAGCGGTTCGAGGAGCTGCCCGATGATCATCGGGTCTGCAGGGAACATCTCGCCGACGAGGGTGACCGTGGGTCGATCGCTCGCGCCCTCGCGCGGTGCGGCGACAGGGCCCTGTTCGGCCTCCGTACGGGCGTACTTGAGCATCGCGCCCGCGAGGATGTCCTTGGCCTCGGCGTGCGTCGGAACGCCAAATCCGGGAACGTCGATTCCGATGATGCGCACGCCGTTGATCTGCTTCGGCAGCAGCCGGAGGGGGACGCCCGATGCCGTCGGGACGCAGAGATTGGTCACGACGACCGCGTCGTAGAGTTCTGGATCCGCGAGGTCGTGGACGGCGTCGCGAATATCCTCGAAGAGCTTGCCCGTGACGAGCGTTTCGGAATTGAAGGGCACGTAGCCCACGGTCCGACGCGCACCGTAGAAGTGTGAGGTGAAGGTCAGGCCGTAGACGCAGCACGCCGAACCCGACAGAACGGTGGCTGTGCGACGCATGCGAAGGCCGACCCGGAGGGACCCGAAGGCCGGACACATGCTCTGGGGCTGGTCGTGGGGGCCGGTCGGGTAGTCCCGCGCATAGCGGTCGAGCGTCTCGCTCTGGCCGGCAGCTCGTGCCGCCTCGATCATCTTCTCCTTGCCGCCATGGCAGCCGCTTTCGGCGCCAGCAGCGCTGTCGGCCTGGGGAGCTCCGGAGAGGATGGAATCAGACATTGTCGTAGACCACCTCGAGGGACGGGCGCTGGACGTGTGATTTGCCGCAGAGGTCTTCGACCGTCGCCGGTTCGAGGACCACGTTTCTGCCGACCTCGTCTTCATCGAAGAGACCCAGGAGGCCGTCCTGGTCAAGCGGCGTCGGCAGCACGGGCGGTGCTTCGGCGACGTTCACGCCGAGCTCCGAGAACAGCGGCTCCCACGGGCTGCCGGGGCAGCCGACGATCTGATAGTTCGCGCTCTTGCGCCGGATGTCCTCGTCAGCCGGAATGGCGGCGAGAATCGGAATGCCGACCGCTTCGGCGAACTTGTGCGCCTCCCCGGTTCCGTCGTCCTTGTTGATGACCATTCCCGCGACGCCGACGTTGCCGCCAAGCTTGCGGAAGTACTGGACCGCGGAGCAGACATTATTTGCGACATAGAGAGACTGGAGGTCGTTCGAGCCGACCACGATCACCTTCTGACACATGTCGCGGGCGATCGGCAGGCCGAAACCGCCGCACACCACGTCGCCGAGAAAGTCGAGGAGGACGTAGTCGAAATCCCAGTCGTCGAAACCGAGCTTCTCGAGAGTCTCGAAGCCGTGGATGATGCCCCGGCCGCCGCAGCCACGCCCGACCTCGGGGCCGCCCAGTTCCATGGCGAAGACGCCATCGCGCTTGAAGCAGACATCGCCGATGGCGACGTCCTCGCCCGCCTCCTTCTTGGCCGACGAGGTCTCGATGATCGTAGGGCAGGCCTTGCCGCCGAAGAGCAGGGATGTCGTATCGCTCTTGGGGTCGCAGCCGATGAGCAGGACCTTCTTGCCCTGCTGGGCCATCATGTAGGAGAGGTTCGAGAGCGTGAAGCTCTTGCCGATGCCGCCCTTGCCGTAGATCGCGATGATCTGCGTCTTGCGGGCAGTCGGGAGCGGCGTGGTGACGGCCTGGGCCTCACTCATGGGTGTCTCTCCAGTCGAGAATCATCTTTAGGCAGCTCGCGTCCGAAAACGCCGTGCGGTAGGCGGCGTCCGCCTCGCTCGCGTCGACGCGGTGGGTGATCAGGCTATCGAGCGACAGAGCGCCGGTATCGATCAGTTCACGGACCGCCGCCAGATCCGGTGGCTGCCATTCCGCGGCGATGCTGATCCGCGCCTCGCGCATAAAGGCGGGCGGGAAGGCCACCGAAAGGGGCTCCGTATAAAAGCCGGCGAGCACGAGCTCGCCGCCCTTGGCCAGGCGGCCGACCAGCTCGTCGACCAGTCCGGCGGCGCCGCTGACATCGCAGATCGTTTCGTAGCCGCGGCAGTCGTCGTGTTCGGGGTCGATGACGTCGTAGCCCAGCGCGCCGGTACGCCGCGCGGGATCGCGCTCCCAGACGACCGGCGCGCCGCCGCGGGCTGCGACCAGGCGAGCGATCAGCCGACCGAGGACCCCGTGGCCGACGATGAGGTCGGGCAGCTGCTCGCCACGCTCGATGGCGTGCCAGGCGGTCGCCGCAAGCGCCAGCAGCGTGCCGCGCTCCCCGAGGTTCTCCTCGATCGCGGTGACGCGACCTTCGGGTACCACGAGGCGAGATGCAGCGCCGCCGAAGAGTCCGCGCACCTCGCCGAAGCAGGCGGCTCCTGGCACGAAGACACGCTGGCCTTCCTCGAGGCCGGAGGCCCCGCCGGTGGCGGCGATTCGGCCCACGGTTTCGTAGCCCGGCACGAGCGGGTAACCCATGCCGGGAAAGTGCGGCATGCGCCCGTTCCAGAGAAGCCGCTCCGTGCCGGTGCTGATGCCGCTCCACTCCACGTCGACGACAACGTCGTCGGCGCCGGGGGCGCGAAGTTCGAGTTCACGGAGCGAGAGGGTTTCCGGACGCTCCACAACCACCGCTCTGGTTCTACAGATCGGGTGGGCCCGGGGGTCGGGCAGGGTTGTGTGCGCAGGATTCATGGTTGATCTCGTTAGTGTCAGTTTAAAGTTACAGTGAGAAATGTCAATTTATCGTTACGCTTCTGCCACGGCGAGACCGGTCAGCATGGGGCGGCGGGTTCGTGGGAAGCGGACCCGTTGGAAGCCCGCTTCCTTGAGGAGTCCCGTGATCTCCCGGGGCGTCCGCGGCCGGCCGCTGCCCATCGCGAGCAGGTAGAACTCGAAGTAGGCGTCGGTGATCCGGCGCTCGTGCTGTTCGGTCGCGAAGGGCTCTGCGACGAGCAGCGTGTCGCCCTTGTTCATGGCCGCATGAGCGTTGCGCAGCAGGCCGAGGACGGCCGGATCGTCGTGGTCGTAGAGAACGCGGACCAGAGACACCAGGTCGGC
>JBCCZC010000183.1:0-10731 GCA_039188505.1 Pseudomonadota bacterium
GAAACACTCTCAAATATCCTCATAAGATCATCACTGCAGCCACCACCATGCCCTAAAGGTCACAGGAAATCATGCAGCACATGCGACGCCGTCGAGGGGTACGGCGCCCCCGCGTCCGCTCGCCGGGGGAAGGATTTCAAGGGAGGTCCGGCGAGCACTTGCTCTGCATGGATGGACGCTTCAGTTACCGAGCGGCGACATCGAGACCTGCAGGTCGATGAACTGCCCCGGATCCCGGCGGGTGCGGGTCGTGAATACCTCGCCGCGGTACTCGTACTCCACGTGATAGCCGACGACCCGCTCTTCCTCGCGGTATTCGTCTACGACCTGGCAGGTCGTGCGGACCTGTGGGTTGGCGCGGCGTTGCTTGGCGTAGTCGTTTCCGATCGCGCCCCCAAGGGCGGCGCCGGCGACCGTGAGTGCCTTGCGCCCGCTGCCGCCGCCGAACTGATTCCCGACGGTGCCGCCGATGATCGCGCCGACGAGCGTGGGCGCTGCGCCGGACCCGCGGTACTCGATGACCTCCTCGCGGCACACCTCGCGTGAAGCCGGCACCTGAACGATGCGCACGACCGGTGTGACATCGAGGACGCGTCCCTGGACGACGCGGCTATGCTCATCCCGCGCCTGGGCGGGCAGAGACAGCAGTGCCAGCGTGGTGGCGATCAGTGCAACGCTCGTTCCTCTCATCGTTCTGCTCCTCTTCTCGATGTGCCGATTTCGATGTTCGAGATCAGGATCACGCAGGATCACTGAATCGAGCCTGAACAGAGCGTGGTCAGGAGGGCTGGACTGCCTGCGTCGGCTGCAGACGTGCACGGCAAACGCGGACCGTGACGAAGCCGGCGACGATGTTGGCAAGGGCACCGGCCGCAAAGACGCCCGGCGGGCCCAGCCAACGCCCCAGCAGCAGCGCCAGAGGAATGTAGATGAGCGCCATCCGCACGAACGTGAGCATGACCGCGATGAGCGGCAGCCCGATCGCGTTCAGGGCCGCCGCTCCGACGATATTGATGCCGTAACCGGCAAGCGTGATCGGCACGATCCACAGGTAGACGGTTGCGAGGCCCGCGACGGCTTCCGTGTCGCTGAACAGCCGCGCAATGAACGGGCCCAGCAGGGCCAGCAGTGCCGCCAGGCCGACCCCGTAGGCCAGGTTGAAGCGGATCGTCAGCCGCAGCGCCTCCGTGACCCGCCCGAATTCCCCGCGGCCCCAGTTCTGACCCACGACCGGGCCGATCGAGCTGGACAGCGCAAACATCGCGACGCCGGCCAGCATCTCGATCCGCGTGGCGACACCGAACGCCGCGACGGCCTCCTTGCCGAAGGTGGCGAGCATGGCCGTGATGGCCGCGACACCCAGCGGGTTGATCATGTTGGCGCCCGCGGCGGGCACACCCACCTGCAGCACGCGCTTCCAGGAATCGAGCGTCTCGGTCAGGGGCGGAACCGCCCAGACGATCATCCGCTCGCGAAACTGTAGCGCCCACAGGCCAAGGCAGCATGCGGACAGGTTGGCGATGACCGTCGCCACCGCCGCGCCCTGGAGCCCCAGCTCCGGGAACGGACCGATGCCGAAAATCAGAAGCGGGTCGAAGATCAGATTCAGGAGCGCAGCGGACATCATGATCAGCCCGGGGATGCGCGCATCGCCGGCCGCTCGAATGAGCCCGTTGCCCACCATGGGGACCACGACGAAGGCCAGCCCCAGATACCAGACGTCCATGTAGGCGCCCACCAGCTCAAGCACCGTGCCTTGAGCGCCGAGCCGACCGAACACGGTTTCGACCGTCGCCAGCCCCAGGAACGCGACGCTCAGCCCGATCAGGGCGCTCAACACGAGAGAGTCCGTAGCCTCGCGGCGGACCCGCGAGGTATCGCCCGCCCCGATCGTGCGCGCCGCCACGGAAGCCGCACCGGCGCCCAGGCCGATGGCGATGCTCGACACGGCCATGATGACGGGAAAGGTGAAGCTCAGCGCGGAAAGCGCATCCGTGCCGAGCCGGGATACGAACCAGGTATCCACCACGGACTGGCTGATGAGCGCCAGAATGCCCCCGATCATGGGCACCGTGAGCCTCACCAGGTGTCCCTGGATCGGCCCGCTCGTGAGCGACTGTCGCTCCCGCGTACCGCTCAAGACGCCCGGCGCCTGATCGCTACGGGAAGACGTCTCCGCCCCCAGCTGCCGGGCCCCTTCGCAAACCGTCCCGGGAGGGACTCTCCGCAGCTGGCGCAGGCTCCGCGGCCGTCGAGGCCCCAGCGCCCCAGCCGATACCAATCGCGCTCGACCAGGCAAGCACCGCAGCCGTTGCACCAGGTGCTACCGCCCTCGCCGTCATGAACGTTGCCCGTGTAGGCGTAGCGGATCCCGTTTTCCCGCGCAATGTGGCGCGCCCGGGTCAGGGTCGACGGTGGCGTCGCCGGTCGATCGAGGAGGCGATAATCCGGATGGAAGGCGGTGAAGTGCATGGGCACCTCGGGCCCGAGGCGATCCACGACCCACGCGGTCATGCGATCGATCTCGGCGTCGCTGTCGTTCTCCCCAGGAATCAGCAGCGTCGTCAGTTCCAGCCAGACGTCTGTCTCCCGATGGACGTACTCGAGCGTTTCCAGAATAGGAGCGAGCGATGCCCCGCAAAGCTTCCGGTAGAACCGTTCCGTAAAGGCCTTCAGATCGATGTTGGCCGCATCCATGGCCGCGAAGAACGCGCGCCGCGGCGCGGGCGTCACGTAGCCTGCGGTGACCGCCACCGTCGCGATGCCGCGAGCCCGGCACGCCGCTGCGACGTCCAGCGCGTACTCGATGAAGATGACAGGATCGTTGTAGGTAAACGCCACGCTCCGGCAGCCGAGTGCAGCCGCGGTTGCGGCCAACTCCTCGGGAGACGCAGAGTCCTGTAGCCGATCCAGGTCCCGCGCTTTGCTCACGTCCCAGTTCTGGCAGAACTTGCAGGCGAGATTGCATCCGGCGGTACCGAAAGACAGGACAGAGCTGCCGGGGTAGAAGTGGTTCAGCGGTTTCTTCTCGATCGGATCCACGCAGAAGCCACTGGACCGCCCGTGGGTGAGAAGTTCAACCCGATCCCCGCGCCGGCCGCGGACGAAACAGGCGCCGCGCTGCCCGTCCCGCAGGCGGCAGAAGCGTGGGCATAGATCGCACTGCATCCGGCCGTCCGCCAGGTGGTGCGCATAGTCGGCATGAACGAGCGAACCCATACGCGAAAGATGCGTGCTCCGGGCCCCGCCTGCAAGCGCGAAGCGAGGACGCCCGAAGGGGTTCACGGTAGACTGAATCGGACGCGGACCAGGGAGAACCCGCATGTACGCATCGTTCGAGGTCCGGCATCCGGCGGTCGCGGGCCAGTTCTATCCCGCCGATTCGAGGGAACTGACCCGCACGGTCAGGGAAATGCTCGGAGCCACTCGGGGCTCGGGACGCAGTCCGAGGGCGCTCATCGTGCCTCACGCGGGCTACCGCTACTCGGGTCTTCTGGCGGCCCGGGCCTATGCCGAACTGAGGGATGCGGGACGGCACCCTACCCGAGTCGCGCTCATCGGCCCCGCCCATCGGGTCCCGGTCGAGGGGCTGACGGTGCCCCGGTGCTTCGCCTTCGCCACGCCCCTCGGAGACGTCCACGTCGATCGGGACGCGGTTGCCGACATGCTCGCTGCCGGCACGGCTGTGGCATCGGACCGGGCCCACGCCAAGGAGCACAGCCTCGAGGTACAGCTGCCGTTTCTCCAGGAGGCTCTGGGGGACTTCCTGCTGGTCCCGATGCTGGTCGGCTATGAAGAGCCGGACACCGTGGCCGCCGTGCTCGACCCGCTGGTCGATGACGAGACGCTGCTGATCGTCAGCACGGACCTGAGCCATTTCCACGAGGTCGCTGAAGCCCGCACCCTGGATCACCGGACGATCGAGCGGATTCGCGAACTCGACACAACGCTCTACGGTGACGATGCCTGCGGGTGCCACGCGGTCAATGCGCTGAATGCCATCGCGAAGCGCCGCGGCTGGGACGTCCGGATGCTGGGCTACCGCAATTCCGCCGACGGCGGCGGGCCTGACTACCGCGTCGTGGGCTACGGTGCCTTCGCCTACACCACACATTGAAGACACGACGCTAGCGCCCCTGCTCGGCCTCGCCCGGCGGGCTGTCGTCGCGGCCGTCCGCTCCCGCACGAAGATCGACGTGCGGCTCGAAGATGGCCCGGCGCACTGGTCCGAACACGGTGCTTCATTCCTGACCCTGCGTTCCGATGGCGGCCTGCGCGGTTGCTGCGGCAGCATTCGGGCGATCCGACCACTGGCCGAGGACGTGGCCCGCAATGCGTGGATCACGGCCCTGGAGGATCCGCGCTTCGCCGCGGTTCGCGAAGGCGAGCTGCCGGGTCTGGACCTCGAGCTGAGCGTGCTCGAGCCGCTCCAGGCTAGAGAAGTGCCGGGGCGCGAATCGCTGCTCGAGTTGCTGGCGGCCGAACGTCCGGGGCTCGTGATCGCCGAGGGCAAGCGTCGCGCGACGTTTCTACCCAAGGTCTGGGACAGCCTGCCGGAGGCCGGGGACTTCCTGGATGCGCTGCTCGACAAAGGGGGATTCAGCCGGAGCCGCTGGCCGGAACAACGGGAGGTCTGGACCTACGGCACGGCGACCGCGCGCGGGCCGCTACTCGAGGATTAATCCGGGTACCACCTGAGCCCTGCCCGGATTCTGACGGGACCGGGCGAACCCGGCCCCGACAGAGTCACAACATCAGGGCACGAGCCGGAAAGCACGCTCCTGGCGCCAGAGCGAGCGCATGCGCGACTGGTCCCGAAGTTCCAGATGGCGCAGCTCGTAGGGTGCACCCGCGCCGGCACTGGCCAGGGTTGCTCCACTGATGCTCAGCGAGACCTCGCCCGTACCGGCCTCGAGCCAGGTTGCTGCGTGCGCAACGGCGACCGGTACGAGCTGACCATCGGCAAGGGTACCGAACAGCACGGCGCGGACCTCGAAGCGGCCCGCTGCGGCGGCTTCGATGCCCACCGGCAGCTCAAGTCCGGCGTCGGACCAGGCCAGCTCACCCGTTTGCCCCGTCAGGCGACCGCTCGGTTGGGCAAGGGCGAAAGCCGTGCGAGCATCGCGCAGAACGCGTCCGTCGGGGCCGTCGCCATCGGCGAAGACGTGTGCCTCCCAGAGCCCGGGCGCGCTGCTGGCGGCGCCAGCCCGCGGCAGAAGCCCGAAGATCCGGCCGTCCGGGCCGGTGCTGAAGCGCAGGTCGCCGACGCTCCGGCCATCCGGTGCGCTGACGTAGCCGCGGAAGTCGCTGGCCTGGAGTTCGGCGCCCTGGAATCCGACCTCGATGGCGATCGGCGTTCCCGGCCGATAGCTGTCGCGCGATGCCGTCGCGTGGAGCACCAGGTTTGACTCCGGCTCGTGGACGTTGACCACGTACCGCGCACCCGCGGCCTTCGCCAGGCTGTCGACGCGGAGGCCGATCACACCCTCGCCGACGCTATCGAGCAGCCGGAAGGCAACCGTGCCCCTGGCGAAGCTGGCCCCGGTGGCCTTGAGCGCGGCCTCGTCGGCAAAGGTGCGGATCACTTCGGCGGCGGCGTACTCGCGGTCGCCGGCTTTGATCGTGAGGTCTGCCACGTCGAGCGACGCCTGCTTGGCACCAGCAGCCGGTGACAGGCGGATCAGCGCGCCGGGCGCCGTCGTGAAGATCTCGATGCCCGCGGCGAGCTCGCCGGCGGTGGTGTCGAGATAGTACTGACGACTCTCCGCCCGGAAGGGCGTCTGATCGAACGCCATGACCGCATCGGCCTCGACGGCCCAGGACACGGCGACGGGCTCGCGCGCCTCGTTGAACAGCGGCTCGGCGCGCTTCGGCAGGGGCGCCAGCGCTTCGACGGTCAGGTCCTTGCCGGTCGGCGCGAGGTAGCGAACCTCAGCGGCAGTGACGGCGCAGGTGGTGCCCAGAAGGGCCAGGAACAGTGTCTTCTTCATGATCCGGGCCCTCACAGGTCGTTACGCAGGATGACGTCCAGGCCGAAGCACTTGCGCCGGCTCTGGTTGTGGCTGAGCGGCTCGCGGCCGTTCATGCGGCTGGTGTCATAGAACCAGGTCTGCCCTGCTCCGGTCTGGCTGCTGCACTCGAGGAATCCGTCCGAACAGCTGTCGAGCCAGGCCTGCGTGATCTCGAGGCCGAGGTTCAGCGTATAGCCACCACAGTAGCTGTCGCCATCCCAGACCGCGGTCTCGACGTCGGTGCCGACCACGTTCCAGAAGCCCTTTGGCAGTGACGGGCGTCCGCTCGTGCCGAGCAGGTAGTTGGCGTTGTAGTAGGCCATCCACGAGGGCTGCTGCATGCGGACGGCGTCCGAAGCATAGCCAAGCAGCCACCCGAGCGACTGTTCGAACACGTTGCCCTGCGTCACCGCCTCGGCTAGCGGCGTGCCGAGGCTCGACGGGGCGAGCGCATTAACCCAACGCGTCGCGTTGATGATGGTCGGATAGCGGCTGTCCCACGTCGGATTCGACAGGATCCAACGCATGACGTTGCCGCCGTTGGAGTGTGTGATGACCACGACGTCGTCGAGGTTCTTCGAGGTGATGAACCCGTGGAGCTGGCCCGCGAGGCAGCCGGCCGCGCCAGAAGTCCACATGAACTGCTCGAAGTCGCAGTTGATGACGGTGTAGTTCGACGAATTGGGCAGTCCCTGGCGGACGCTGTCGACAAATTCCCGTTTCCAGTAGTCGTTGAGCGCGTCGGTCTGCTTGCCCGTTCCGTGCACGAAGGCAACGCCGGTGCCTGCCGCCTGAACGCCCGTCGCCAGAAGCAACGCGCACAGCAGCACGGCGAACCTGGTTCGCATGTCTCGCATGGTTTTCCCTCCCACTTGATGGTTTCGAGCCGCGCGCCCCCACGACGCATGGTTGCGGCACGAGCCCGGACGCTAGCAGTCCGATCGGGAAAAATCAAACGGTCGTTTGTATCGGAATCTGGCAGGCCAATCAGCCAGCAGAGGGCACCTGCTCGCTGATGAGCGAGCGGACGAGCGGGACCGTGACGCGCCGATGGGCAGCCAGGCTGGCGGCGGCGATGCGGTCGAGCCAGGCCAGCAACTCGCCGGTGCTCCTGGGGAGTCGGCTCAACATGTAGTCCAGCGTCCGGGAATCGAGCTTCAGACCGATCTCGGTCGAGCGAGCGCGAAGCAGCGCCGCCTTGTCCTCATCATCGAGCGCCGCGACCCGATGGCTCTCACCCCAGGTCAGCCGAGAGGCAAGGTCGGGCAACGCCGGCCGGCAGTTCCGCAGGCCGGTACGGCTGGCCACGACGAGCCCTGACCGGGACTGCTGCAGGGCGACTAGGAGCCGGAACAGGCCTTGCTCCCAGGCCTGCGGACCAAACAGGCTGTCGACGTCGTCGATGCAGAGGAGCGGCGCCGTGGCGAACTCGACCAGCTCCTCCGGCGCCACGCTTTCCGCCAGGGACGCCCCGGGCAACACGACGGCGCCCTGGCACGCCCGCGCCGTCGCGCGGAGCAGATGGCTCTTGCCCGCATCACCGGGACCGCTGAGCTCCAGCCACCGGCCCGCCGGCTCGTGCGCGAGTGCGTGCAGGGCCGCGACGGCGGTCCCGTTCGCCCCCGACCAGAAGTTCTCGAAACGCTGCGAGCGGTTGGCGTCCAGTTCGAGAGGAAGCTGGGCGGTGATCACACCCGCTCCGGCTGGGGTTCCTGTTCGTCGCCGCCGTCCGAAGACGCCTCGTCATCCGGTGGAGCGGCTCCGCCCTCCTCCGGCGGTGCGTCGCCGTAGAAGCGGCTGCTCACGTAGCGATCATGGGCGTACCGGAGCAGCACGTTGATGACGGCTGCGGCCGGGAGCGCGATCAGCACGCCGATGAAACCGAAGAGCTGCCCCCCGGCGAGGACCGCGAAGATGACCGCCACCGGGTGCAGGCCGATGCGGTCCCCGACGAGCAGTGGTGTGAGCACCATGCCCTCCAGGGCCTGCCCGACGCCGAAGACGGCGAGCACGAGAACGACATGGAGCACATCCTGGTGCTGGAACATCGCCGCCACCACACCGGCGCCGACCCCGACGATCGAGCCGAGATAGGGAACGAACGAGATGAGGCCCGCGACCATGCCGATCAGGAGACCGAGTTCGATCCCAACGGCCCACAAGCCGATGGAGTAGACGACGCCGAGCGCGACCATCACCGAAAGCTGCCCTCGCAGGAAAGCCCCAAGAACCCCGTTTGAGTCCTTGGCCAGCTTCGAGACGGTCGGCTCGACGGTGCGCGGAATGAGTTCCCGGATTCGCTGGATCATGACGTCCCAGTCCCGCAGGAGGTAGAACGTCACGACGGGCACGAGGACCAGATTCATGACGACCGTGAGCAGCACCATGCCCGAGCGGGACAGCGAAGTCAGGATCGAGGCGGCGACACCCCCCACCTCCTGACCGTGCTCGCGCACCATGTCGATCAGCGCCTGTGTGTTCAGGAGGTCCGTGTCCGGACCAACGATCGTGCCGAGGATCGTTCGGGCGTGCCCCTCGAGCCACCGGATCATCGCGGGCAGCCGCTGGATGAGTTGAGCCAGCTGCTTCTCCAGGGCCGGGACCAGCACGAGCAGCCCGATCGCGATGATCACGGTCAGGGCGAGGAAGACGATGACTACGGCTATGGTCCGTGAAGCTCCGCGCTGCTCGAGCCAGTCGACGAACGGGTCTCCGAGGTAGGCAAACAGAGCGGCCAGACCGAAGGGAGTCAGCACGGGCGCCAGCAGATAAAGCAGCCAGCCCGTGCCTGCAAATACCGCCAGCGCGAGCCAGCGATCGGAGTTCGAGAGTTCGCTCATGTTTCCCTTTCCTATCCCCGTGACGCGAGGGCGCGCCTGCCCCAAATGCCCACGTACTGTATGCCGCTGATCACCGTGGTCAAAGCCACAGCGGCCATGAGCGTTGCAAAACCCGCCTGTGGCAGCGGCAGCAGGCTGAGATCCAGCAGCACCCAGAGAATCAGGCAGAGCTGCAGGATGGTGTTGACCTTGCTGACGCCCGTCGGCTCTCCGGACACACGGTCCACCAGCAGCTGATAGGCCAGCGCGCCCGCGACGATCACGACGTCGCGACCGATGACCAGCGCCAGCAGCCACCACGGCAGGAATCCCTGCCAGGTCAGCATGACGTAGCAGGACACCTGCAGCAGCTTGTCGGCCAGCGGATCCAGAAGCCCACCAATCCGACTGCGCCAGTCGAAGCGTCTGGCGAGGTAGCCATCCAGGCCGTCCGTCGCACTGGCGACGAAAGCGATCAGGAGGGCCGTGGAATAAGCCTCCCGGTGGAGATACCAGACAATCGGTCCGACGGCGATGATCCGCAGAATCGACAGCAGATTCGGAATTTGATGGACGCCGATGCCCCCGGCATCGACCAGCCGCTCGTTAGCCACCATCGATCGGGAAGGCCTCGGCATTGAGGGGTTCAGCGCGCAGGCTGTAGCTTTCCGAGCCGTCCGGCGCGACGCCCTCGAAGACCAGGACCTCGCCGAGCGCCACCGCCCGGTCGAGCGCCTGCACATCGCCCAGTAGCCCCAGCTGGAGCCGTACGGTATCCCCTACCACCTCGCGCACCTGCACCGACTCGACGACGGAGAGCGCTTCGAGATAGGCCAGCACCTCAGCGAAAGCGCGCGGATCGGACACCCCTCGCACGACGATGCGGGAACCAGCATCCGTCATGGGCTCCGGGCGCACGCCGAATTCGATGGCAAGCCGATCGGCCGCTTCCTCCATGGCGCCGCGAAGGACGTCATCGACAGTCTCGCCCGTGTTCTCCCAGCGCACCAGCCGAGCGCCGGTGAAGAGCATCCAGCGACCGACAAGGACGTTCCACTCCACGGCGATCCGACCGGCGAGCGTCTGCTCGGCCTCGTAGCGCTGACTCGCGGCGCGTATCCGGTCGTCGAAACCGCCCCAGATCTCCGCCGCCGACAGCATCGTCTGGTCTTCGAGGTCGAGCAGCGGCAGCACCAGCGGCATCGCGCGTTCGTCCGCGGTCCGTGCCGCCAGCGCAAGCGTGACCTCGTCGTCCGGCGAGAGGCCCAGCAGCCGACGCCTGCCGTCGTCCTCCACGGCCACCCAGAGCACCGTCGTGCCCCGTTCCAGCGGCCAGATGGTCTCGCCCATGCGAATCACGAGTTCCTGGACCGCGTCGGGCACGAAGGTGACCTGGAGCTGAACTTCCGGCTCGCCCTCGGCATTGACGCCTTCGAGGTAGCGAAACTGGCGGACCATCGGTTCGGCCGCTGCGCTGTCGGCGCGCTCCGCCGCGACGCGAGATCCGGTCAGGCGCACCAGCGCCAGCGCCAGCGCATCTCCCAGGGCCGCGCGTCGGGCCCGTTCACTGCGGTCGGCCACCGGCACCGTGACCTCCCAGGGGTCGACCGTTTCGGCGATCGCACCGAGAGCCAGCAATAGGAGACCCGTTGCGGCCAGGAGTCTAGAACCACGAAGCATCCACGCACTCCATGCCTTGTCTGAAAGGATCCATCCCGTCGGCGCAGCGTCTCGTACGGGGGCCGTCGCCGGGTGCCAGGGCGGCTTCCGGCTTCATCAATCGTGATCGCCTAAGATACCATACGGCCCCGGGGGGGCGGGCACCCTCAGGGGGTGGCAAAAATGGGAAAACAGGGGGTGACCTAAGGCGGCGCCGGGGTGGGTATAGACGCCCGCCACCC
>JBCCZC010000184.1:0-10718 GCA_039188505.1 Pseudomonadota bacterium
CGAGCTTGTTTGAAATGATCCTCTGTGTAGACTGACTCATGAGGGTTATCTCCATGGTTCTGTATTGAAAGTTCGCACTTCCATCAGAACCGATAACCCTCGCCTTTCTCAAGCCAGGTGTCAGATCAAGTCGCGACTAGTGCGTCTGATCCCGCGAGCGCCATGCGGCACTCTGGCCAATGCCTGAGGCAAGAAAGCATCCGGGTTGTCGCCTGACGTGAGCCTGCTTCGGCAGTCGACCTGCAGCAAGGTGCGGGCCCCGTTGCCGGGGCCCGACTTCGGCTCAGATCTCGGGCTTATAGAACTTCAGCGTCATGCGGTCGGATTCACCGATTGCCACATACTTCTCACGATCCTCGTCGCCCTTTCGCAGGCTCGGCGGCAGCGTCCAGACGCCGTCGTCATAGTCCTTCGTGTCCATCGGGTTGGCGTTCACCTCGCTACGCCCTGCCAGCTTGAATCCCACCTTTTCTGCGATCGCGATGATCGCTTCCTCACTCACGTAACCCTTCGGTGACGTCTCCATCGGGTCAGTGCCCGGTTCGGCGCGGTGCTGGATCACGCCCATGACGCCGCCCGGCGTCAGTACGCCGAAGGCATCCCCCATCACCTTCTCTGCGTTGCCACCGTTAACCAGACCGTGCATGTTGCGGAAGGTCAGCACCATGTCGTAGGTGGCCTCAACGCCCATGTTTTCGGTGTTCGGAGCCGTGTACTTGATGACTTTCGCGTTCGCGTAGATGTCCGGGCGTGCCTGCCATTTTTCATGCATGGCGTCCCACTGGCGGTAGCGGTATTGGGGCTGGTCGGGGATGTCCGGATCGTAGGCTGCTGCCGTATAGCTGCCGCCGCCGTCCTTCAGGACCGGTGCCAGGATCTCCATGTACCAGCCGCCGCCAGGCCAAAGCTCGAGTACGTCCATGTCCTCGTGGAGGCCGAGGAAGGTAAGCGTACCAACCGGGTGTCGGTGCTGGTTTCGGACCACGTGCGCCTCGGCACGGTGATCGCCGTACATGGCGGCTTCAATCCTGCCGGCCATGGTCATTCCGTCTTCGTGATGCGCGGTCAGGGCCAGGACGGCCAGCGCGATGGCAAATGCGGGCATCGATGTTCCTCGTGAGTTGGGTCCGTGAGCGATCTGGGGGTCGTTTCTAGCGATTGGAAGGGGAAGGTGGCGTGATCAGGGACTGTCATGAGGCCCAAACCGTGAACCGGACCACAGACCGGGTCTGATGCGCCATTCAGTATCTGCGCCACGGATCATTCCGTATGGGAGGCCGCCAGCTAGGCACGATCGGGGCTGGTCGTGAGGGCGGTTCGGAGTTGATCGGGACGATGGGCCACGGGTGTCGGCGATGCCGACTGGTGTGATATTCGGTCGCACCAACCCTGCGCTTTCCGGGGTCCATTTGCCGGTCTTCTCGCGCCGGGCGAGGGTCTTCTCGCCCGTCGCGCTCCCGCTCGATAGCCGCTGCGTTCAACAGACCGCGGCGACTGGTATTGAGGCGCGGTTCGCTGCGCTCGAACGAGCAGGAAGGGACGATGAACAAAGAAACGAAGCGTGGATCGGGCGTAGGCCGCGATCCCTTTATGCAGGAAGCAGAGTCGCAGCGTCTGCGGCAATCGCGCCGTCGCTTTCTCGGAGGCGTAACCGCTGGCGCCGTCGGCGCCGCGGCCCTGGCAAGTGGTGCGTCGGGGGCGGCGGACCGTACGATCAAGGCGCGGCCGCGGCCGCTCGCGCTGGCGACGATCGAGGCCTTTGGCGTCGCAAAGGGGGTGGCGCAACGCACCATTCCCGATCCGCCTTTTGGCTACGTCATTCTCTCCCGGCTGGGCTTTGGCCCGGCCCCACGGACAGGACAGACGGTCAGCTACTTCAACTCGCTGGGTTCGACCAACGAGGAGCGGCTTGCCAACTACCTCGCGGAACAACTCGACGAATCCGTACCGGACGATGCGCTCGAGAGCCGGATCACGCATCCGTCCTACACAACGCTGGAAAAGAGCCTGCGGCGTAGCTGGGCCGATCACGAGTCCGACGGCAATTGGCGCGTACGGGTCCGTCCAGCCGAGGAGACGGAGCGGGCCAAGTTCCTGCGGGCCGCCTACAGTCGCTACCAGCTGCGCGAAAAGCTCGCGGAGTTCTGGAACGACCACTTCAACATGTACAGCCGCGACAACTATTCCGAGCACACCATGAACCATTGGGACCGCTCGGTGATCCGCGGGAACATGTTCGGCAATTTCCGCGGCATGGTCGGGCAGACGGCGAAGCACCCCGCCATGCTCTGGTATCTCGACAACTACAACAATACGCGTAGCGAACCGAACGAGAACTATGCGCGAGAACTCATCGAGCTGCATACGCTCGGCGTGGAGAACTACAAGGGGCTGACGCGGCAGCGAGACGTGCCGCTGATCACGCTGGATCACCAGAACGAGCAGAACGCGCCTTTCTTCGGTGCGATCGCTGAGGGCTATACGGACGACGACGTCTACGAGGCCGGCGCCTGCTTCACTGGCTGGCGTGTGCGCGATGACAGCCGTAACGAGGATATCGGGGATACCGGCGAGTTCTACTTTGACGAATCGAACCACGAGCGTACCGGCAAATCGGTGCTCTCGGGCGGGGTGATCAACATCGATCCCGATGGCGGTCTCAGCGACGGGGAAGCGGTGCTCGACATGGTGTGCTACCACCCGGGTACCGCGCGTCACATTGCGGGCAAGCTTGCCCGCTTCTTTATTTCGGATGACATCGGCCCGGACGATCCGATCGTTCAGGACGTGGCCGAGGTCTTCTATCGCAGGCGTTACGCCGCGAATCAGCTTCGGCAGGTGGTCGAGGCCCTGGTTATGCATCCGCAATTCCAGGACACCAGCACCTTCCCCGGTAAGATCCGGCGGCCATTCGATCTTGCGGCGTTCGCGCTCCGGGCAGGCAAGACCAATCTTGTGATGCGGCCGGACCACTCGGAGAGCGATGGCTTCAAGTGGCGTATGGAACGCACGGGTCAGTATCCGTTTCGCTGGCGCCCGCCCGATGGTTACCCGCACGAGTCCGAGTTCTGGTTGAACTCGGTGGCGCTGGTGCAGACCTGGCGAGCCGTCGACTGGCTCTGCAACGAGGACGAGGGCAGGGATGGGCCTCGGCTGCTGCCAATCCTGGATCAGACGCTCAACGTGTACTCGAACAGTGCGAGCGATCATACGCCCGTGCAGCTGGTCGATTTCTGGATGCGTCGCATCTTCGGTTACTCGCCGGGTGGAACCTGGGAGGGCGATCGGGTGTTCGAGCGGGTGCTCGACTTCTTCACCACGCCCTACACCAGCGGGGTACCGCCATGGCCGCGCGAGTTTGCGATCGGCACCGACGACCAGCCGGGAATCGACTCGAACGATGGCCCGTGGGACTGGAATTACCGGCTCCGGGCGATGGTCGCGATGATCCTGTGCTCGCCCTATGCGATGCAGAAGTAGCGGAGGAATGTCATGAATCATGATCTCAGCAGACGCCAGTTCTTCCGCGCGGTCCAGGGTGCCGCCGTGGGTGCCGGAGCGCTGGCACCGACGCTGGCCTTCGGTGCGCCGCAGGCCAAGGGCGGCGGGCCGTTCGCGAAGACACTGATCTATATGTTCTTGCGGGGTGGCATCGACGGCCTCAACCTCGTGCCGCCCTCCGCCAACAGCCGTCATCGGGCCGACTACGAGAGCCTCCGGCCGAACATTCAGGTGCCGACCAGCGGCGACAATCCCGTGCTGCCCATCAGCGGCACCTGGGGCTTCCACCCGGCGGCCAGCGAGCTACGTGATATCTACTCTGATGACCGCAAGCTGGCGATCATTCACGGCACCGGCCTGCCTCGAAACGAGATCACACGCAGTCACTTCGACGCCATGGAGATGATGGAGCTGGGTACGCCCGGGGTCCTGTCCACGGCGACGGGGTGGCTCGCGCGACACCTCCAGTCGTCGCCGGGCGTGACAGGGCAGGAGATCATCCGCTCGCTGTCGTCGGGGTCAAACCGGCCGAGCAGTCTACGCGGCGATTTCGCGACGTTGACTGTGAGCGACGTCGACAGCTACCACCCGCGGGATCACTGGTCGCTACGTGATGCTTATCTCCAGGGCATGGATCGGCTCTATAGGGGCAACGGTCCGCTGGAGCTTGCCGGGGCGACGGCGATGGATACGGTCCGAATCGTTCAGGATCTCGATCTCGACACCAGCCTGCCAGGCGGTGTGAGTTATCCAAACAACAGCGCTGGCCGAAACCTCGAGAACATCGGTCGCATGATCGATGCCGATCTCGGCCTGCGCGCCGCCACGATCGATGTTGGCGGCTGGGACACGCACAACGGGCAGGGGGACTTCGGCGGCGGTAGCTTCTTCGGCCAGGTCGAGGATATTTCCGAGGCCATCGGCGCCTTCTGGCGGCATATGAAGGCTCGCGGCAAGGAAAACGAGATCGCGCTGGTCATCCACAGCGACTTCGGGCGCCGCGCGCGCCAGAACGGACAGTCGGGTTCCGGGACCGATCACGGCTCGGGCAACGTCATGTTCGTGCTCGGCGGACTCGTCGAGGGTGGTACCTATGGGCGCTTCCGCGGCTTGTCGAACGACACGCTGTACGAGGGCCAGGACGTGGCGCCGATGGTCGACTTCCGCCAGGTGCTGGGTACCGTGGTGCGCGATCTCATGGGCAATCCCTTCACCAATGGGGTGTTCCCGGGGTTCGGCACCTTCGAGTCACTCGAGTTTGCCGAGAGCAACTTCGATCCGGAGGTGATGTTCGCCAACGGCTTCGAGTCGGGCGCATAGGCCCTTTTCGTCGCCACGGCCGCGGGCCGGGGCGGCCGGGTCACGACGCAGCTGTAACAATCGTGTGTGACGATACCAATAGGGATACAGGAATAGGCCAGGGAAGGCCCATGGGCATGGACGCCCGCCATCGTTCTGCAGCGCGCTACACCGGTCCGGGTGATCTGCCTCGATGATGCCGCTGCTTCGCATTCTTCCCGTGCACGACAGCAACGTGGTCTGGCTGGAGCTCGACGGTGCTCTCGCGTCCGATGAGATCGAGCGCGTAGCGTCCCATATCGAGCGCGTCGGCGAGCGGCAGAGCGGACTGCTTCGCCTCTACGCCGAGCTTTCAAGCGACGCCCGTGCTCCGGTGTCGGACGAGCTTCGGGCATTGGCCCTAGGGCGCCACCACGGCTGCCGCTTCGAGCGAGCCGTAGTCGTGGGCAAGCGACCACATTCCAACTGTACCGCTGCCGCCATCGCTCCGGGCGTGGAGAGCCGCGCCTTCGAACCACGCGACCGCCACCTCGCGCTGGCTTGGCTGGCCAGCTGAGCCGAGGCTACTTCACCGGCTTTGCTTCGATGACCGCCTGGGTTCCCGGCCAGTGGTTCAGCGTTGCAACGCTGAACGAAATGGAAAGCTCCTCGGTATACTCCAGACCGTTTTCCGCCGTTGCCCGTGGCCTGACCGCCTGCAATCGACCGCCCGTGAACGCGATCTCGTAGCGCTCCACGACCGTTCCCTGCGCGTCGGGTCCGAAAAACTTGATGGCACCTGCGACGAGCTGGTTGTTGTAGATCGCATCCGCCAGGAGCGGGGTAGATTCTCCGAGCGGCACTTCGACCCGAAGCGCTCCCGCTTCGTAGACGCCGAACCGCTGGCCGTTCATAGGCTCTCGAACGATATCCCAGGCAAAGCGGCGAGCGGGACTGGCATTGGAGAGATCGACGTTACCGATCTGGTAGCCCGGGGACGAGAACAGCTCCGTCCCGTTGGCGGTCATCGTGATCGCGATCTGTGCGTGGCCCAGCGGGGGTAGTGAGGCGAGAAGCAGGAAGAGGGCGATGCGGATCATGAGGCGGCTCCGTAGGCGTTGGGTTCATGGCTTGAAATGCCATGTTTCCGCAAAGCGAACGCGCGGGATGGACCAGCTCGGGATCCCTGAGCCACCGCCGGCCTTAGAGCGTCCGACGGATTCGGCGTTCGCCTCTTTCCGTCAACGGGTTGCGTACGAGAATGGTGGTCCTCAGCGCTCGAAGCCGTTTCCGAAGATGAACTCCTGGCTCGAGGCCCCGAGGACGATGCCGCCGCTCACGCCCTGAGCCTCGGCCCTGGGGGCGCCGACGATGACCGTGCCCGTATCGATGCTGACCGCGCGCCCGAGTTCGTCCCCGGCGGCGCCGCCATCGCTGACGAGTCGGTCGCCAAGGGCCCAGTTCGACGCGCCATCTCGGCGCGTGTAGACATAGGCCGCCCCGGAGCCTGCCGCCGCACCGTCTTCGCCGATCGCCCCGATGGCGATGGCGCCGGCCTGAACGCTCACGGAGGTGCCGAACAGGCCGCCGGCGCGACCCAGCGGCTCCTCGGTTTGCGGGTCGATCGGCACCAGCTCCGCGCGCTGCACGAGGGTGTCGCCGTCGATCGCGAAGACGAAGGCGCTCCCGGCTTCCTGGGCGACCGTGTCGGCGCCGGGCGCGCCCACGACCATCGAAACGCCGTCGAGCGCGAGTGATGCGCCGAAGGCGTCGCCGTCAGCCGTGCCCGTAGCCTCCATCGGTGCGGAGAATAGGTTCTGACCCAGCCGCTCGAAGACGGCGGCCGCGCCGGTGGACAGGCCAGACGTCTGCTTGTTGGGTATGCCCGCGGCAACGGTGGGGCCGCTTACCGCCACCGCAGTGCCGAAGCCATCGCCTGACGCGCCCGCGGGGTCGGTGAGGACGCCCACCTGGGTCGCGTTGCCACCGTCGATCTCGAAAACGACGGCCGCACCGCTGTCTGTGCCGCTGACCTCGCCAGCGCCGTCCGCGGATTCCTTCTGGCCGCTCGGAGCCCCGACAACCATGAGGTTGCCGCTGATGGCGACACTCGTGCCGAAGCCCGAGCTGGTCGCGTTGGCGAGGTTGCTGGCCACGAGCTGGCGAAGCTGATCGGCGCCGCCGCTGCCGGCCTGGAACAGGTAGGCGGATTGCTTGAGTGACCCACTTCCCTTGGCTTGAGACGCGCTGCCGGTCGCGCCGACGACGAGGAGACCGCCGTCGATGGCGACTGCGCTGCCGAAGCGGTCGCCCGGAGCCGCGTCGTCCGCGAAGACCTTCTCGATGAATTCAAAACCACTTGCCGAGCGCTCGAAGAGCTGGACCGCGCCCGCGTCCTCGCCGGCTTCATCGTCGCCCGGGACACCGATGGCCAACAGGCTCCCGTCTACGGCAACCGCTTCGCCGAGCTCGTCGAGGGCAACCGGAGTACCGTCCTGCAGCACCGGTACCCGTGCAAGCACGAAATCGATGCCCTGGACCGGGCTCCCGGCGGGGACGGTGATCGAGCGGCCCGTCGTCGGGTCGCAGTCCGCCACGCAGGGTCGGTCGTCGAAGAGTTCGTTCACGAGCGAGAACTGCCCGGCGCGCGTCGTGAGTACCGTGTAGTCACCCGGCACCAGACCCTGGATCGCATAGCTGCCCGATCCGTCGGCGAATTCCTGGCCGGCAGCCATGCCGTTCTCGTCAAAGGCCACCACCAGCACGCTCGCGAGCGGGGCGCCCTCGACCGACTCGACGGTGCCGAAGATGCCGCCACCGGTGGTCAGCGCGAAGTCGACGCCCGTGACCACCTGTCCGAGCGCCACGATGACAGGAGCCCCGTCGGTCAGGCCGCACGGCTGGCACTGGATGTCGTCCCAGGTTTCGTTGATTAGATTGAAACCGGGGCCGGAGAAGGTGAGCACCCGGTAGGTGCCAGGCGTCAGGCCGCGGATCGAATAGTTGCCGACGGCGTCCGTTTCCGAGGCGTAGCTGCTGTCATCGTCGAGGTTGTCGGCAACGACGAGGAAGCCCGGGACCGCGGCGCCGCCGTCCTCCCGGGTGACGCGCCCCTCGATCCGGGCCCCGGACCCGAGCTCGAAGTTGATATCGCTGCGCGGGGCGTCGATCTCGAGCACGGGCGCCTCCTCGAAGGCGATCGCGGCCCGCGGGACGTCGTCAAAGTACTCGTCGATGAGGCCCTGGTCGGCAGAATCCGTGTAGACCAGGTAACGCCCGGCGTCCACCTGGAACGCGTAGCGTCCGTCCGCATCGGTCACGGCCTTGCCCGCGACCGTGGTGTTCAGCTCGTCGAACTCCGAGATGTCGCGGTCGATGATCTCGAGTCGAACGCCTGCGAGCGGGCGACCCGCGCCGTCGGTGACCCGCCCGCTCACCGGAAACGGCGCCGTTTCGAGCACGAAGTCAATGTCGGCGGCGACCGCGCCAGCCGTCACGATCACGTCGTCGCCATCGCCGAAGAGGCAGGGGCAGCGGACATTATCGTAGACCTCCGGCTGGAGACCGTCGGCGTTGATGACGTCCTCGTTGTGCAGCTGGGGCAAACCGATGACGTAGTTGCCCGAAGGGAGCCCCGAGATGGTGTAGAAGCCGTCGGCGTCGGTGAAGGCGATAGGTCCGCCGGTCAGCGTGCCGTTCTGGTTCCTGGGATAGGAGGCGACGACCATGTTGGCGACCGCCGTGCCATCGTCGGCGCGGGTGACGCGGCCGGAGATTTCACCGCCGTTATCCAGGGTGAAATCGATGCCGGTCACGTCGTCGCTGGCGCCGACGACGATGGGCGTGCCGACGGTGAGCTCACAGCCGAAGGGACAGATGATGTTCTCCCATACCTCCCCGATGAGATTGAATTCACTCGGGTCGAACAGGCGCACGACGTAGGCGTCGCTGGCGGGCAGATCGTCGAAGCGATAGCTGCCGTCGGCCGGCTCCGAGACGACGGTGGCGAGTTCTTCCTCGCCCAGGTTGAGGTCGTAGAGGATGACCAGGAGAGAGAGCGGTGCTCCGTTGTCCGCGCGGGTGACGTGGCCAGAGATCGAGCCGGCCGATGCCAGTGCGGAGCCCAGCAACAGCAGCAGGGCAAGCGTGGGGCGAGCAAGTCTCATGAACCGAATCTCCTTGAAGCGCGAGAGTGCAGCGGATTGAGCAGGCCTCGAGAGTGCCCAAGCCACCCCCGCAATGCAACGCGGCACGGAAGCGTTCTCAGCCCGCCTGGACGATCCGCACGTAGGACGCGTAGCGCTCTGGATCCACGGTGCCGCATTCGACGGCGTCCTTGATCGCGCACCCGGGTTCGGATAGGTGGGCGCAGTTCGCAAAGCGGCAGTCCTGGATGAGCTCACGGAACTCGCGGAAGCCCGCGGCGATCTCGTGGGGCGTCATCGACCAGATGCCGTACTCCCAGACCCCGGGCGAATCCATGATGCGTCCGCCGCCCGGCGCGTCGTAGAGTGTGGTCCGCGTCGTCGTATGGCGCCCCTTGCCGGTGCTCTTCGACAGGTCCTGGGTCGCCAGCGTCCGGTCCGGTAGCAGCTCATCGATCAGCGACGACTTTCCGACGCCGCTCTGGCCGACGAGGATGTGTGTGCCTTCGGCAATCAAATCCCGCAGGGGATCGATGCCGCCCTCGCGCTTGGCGCAGGTCCGGATGAAGCGGTAACCAAGACTCGCATAGCGCGCCTCCAAGGCGTCGAAGCTGGCGGAGTCGTCGGCTTCGATGCGGTCGGTCTTGTTCAGGCAGACGGCGGCGTCGATGCCCTCGGATTCGCAGGCGACGAGATAGCGATTGACCAGGTCGCGGGTGGGTGCCGGGGCTGGCGCGATCACGACGATGACCCGGTCGACGTTGGCCGCGATGATCTGCCGCCGGCCCTGGCGATCGGCCCTCGGGAACTCGTTGTCGCGCGCTTCGATGGCGATAATGACCGGGGTGTCGATCGCCTCGTCGATCGAGACGCGATCACCGCACACCGGTTGCCCGGCCTTCCGCAGCAGCTTGGCCTCCGCCCGTGAGCCGTCCGCGCGCTCCACCAGGCAGGTACGCCCGAACCGGGCGAGGACGTTGGCGTGGGCGCTCTGAGTCTCGGTCGACATCGCGCGCACCGTAACCCACGGCGAGTTTCGTTGAAAGCGCTCCCTGGCCCCGTTCGCACGTGTAGAATTGCAGTATCGCAAAGGAGACTGCACCCATGGCGCGTCATCCCGAGAACCTGATCTGGATCGACCTGGAGATGACCGGTCTCGATCCGGAGCAGGATCGCATCATCGAAATCGCCACGGTCGTCACGGACAAGCAACTCAACGAGATCGCTGCCGGTCCGGTGCTGGCCATTCAGCAACCCGAGGACATCATGGCGGCGATGGACGAGTGGAATACACGCACGCACTCGGGATCGGGCCTCTGGGACCGCGTGCGCGTCAGCGAGATCGACGAGGGCGCCGCCGAGGCGCAGACGATCGAATTCCTCGGCCAGTACGTGCCCCCGAGGGCCTCGCCCATGTGCGGGAACAGCATCTGCCAGGACCGCCGGTTCCTGGCGCGGTGGATGCCCGAGCTGGAGTCGTTCTTCCATTACCGCCAGATCGACGTCACGACCGTCAAGGAGCTGGCCCGCCGCTGGCGCCCCGACATCATCGAAGGCGTCCAGAAGGATTCCCGCCACCTGGCTCTCGATGACATCCGCGATTCGATTGCGGAGCTCAACTACTACCGACGGTTCATGGGTCAACTTGGGGGCAACAGCTCTTAGCGGCGCATGCGCCGCTGCCGATTCGCGCCCGGCGGCTGCGCCGATGGGTGAAACCGGAATAGCCGGCGCATGCGCCGGCCCGGTTTCACGCCCCGAGCCTACGTGCGAGGGGCAGGATTTCCCGCATGC
>JBCCZC010000185.1:0-10631 GCA_039188505.1 Pseudomonadota bacterium
CCAGCGCCGCGGCCGCGGCTGTGGAGCAGCAGACACCCGACGTCGTATTGACCGACCTGCGGATGCCCGGGGAAAGCGGACTGGATCTGCTCGAACAGCTCGGCACCCAGCGTCCGGACCTGCCGGTGATCGTCATGACCGCCTTCTCGGACCTCGATACCTCGGTTCAGGCCCACGCGCGCGGTGCGTTCGACTATCTCCCCAAGCCCTTCGACATCGACGACGTCATCCAGTGCGTCGATCGCGCCCTCGACGCCCACGGGCCCCTGGGAAGCCCGGAGGCCAGCGTCGATACCGTCATGGTCGGCGAGTCGCCGGCGATGCAGCAGCTCTTCCGCGTGATCGGGCGCCTCTCCCGGTCGCGCTTCAACGTCCTCGTCACCGGCGAGACCGGAACCGGAAAGGAGCTCGTGGCCCAGGCGCTGCACCGCCACAGCCCCCTGAGAGACGGGCCGTTTGTCGCACTCAACACGGCCGCCATTCCGAGCGAGCTCCTCGAATCGGAGCTGTTCGGCCACGAAAAGGGGGCCTTTACCGGCGCCCAGCAAGCCCACGTCGGACGCTTCGAGCAGGCGAACGGCGGCACCCTGTTTCTCGACGAGATCGGCGACATGCCGGCAGCCCTGCAGACCCGCCTCCTGCGGGTCCTTGCCGAAGGTGAGTTCTACCGAGTCGGTGGGCGCGAGCTGCGGCGCGTCGAGGTGCGAGTGGTCGCGGCGACGCACCAGGACCTCGAGCAGCGCGTACGGGATGGGCTCTTTCGCGAAGACCTCTTTCACCGGCTGAACGTGGTCCAGATCCGGGTGCCGCCATTGCGGGAGCGCGGTGGCGATGTGGTGCGGTTGGCGCAGTATTTCCTCGAGGCCGCGGCCCGCGAATCGGGGCTCGAGCGCAAGCGCCTGAGCGCCGACGCGGAGGCGGCGCTGCACGCCCACCGCTGGCCGGGCAACGTCCGCGAACTGGAAAACCTGTGTCGCCGCCTCACGGTCCTGTCCCCGGGAACCACGATTAGGGGCGGTGACATCCGCGCGCCGGCGGAAGCCGGTGTCGACGTCGAGCGGGCCGATGGCCGGCCAGCCTGGGCCCGCGCGGCGGCGGCCTGGGCCGAGGCGGAACTGGCGGCGGGTCACGACGACCTGATGGCGGAGGCCACGGATTTGCTCCAGGCAGCGCTCTTCGAATCGGCCCTCGATACCTGCGCCAACCGCAAGGGCGAGGCGGCCCTTCGCCTGGGCGTCGGACGCAACACCCTGACTCGTCGCCTGAAGGCGTTACGCCAGTCCGGTTACGAATTGTAATTCGCCAAAAGCGCGCTCTATACTGATCGCGTCTTCACAAACGCTTGGCAGAGGCGTGTGGAGACATGAACAACGGACTTGGGCGACGCGACGGACGGGGGTCCGGCGTTGGGATCGTCTGACCTGAAGGGGGAGCGGGGCGGCCACGGAACAGGCTGTCCGTGCGCAGCAGGAGTGGAAGCGAACGGGCCGTGATGTCCCGCAGAACAAAATTTCCGCCCGACGAGGTAGAGAAGGATATCCCGGACGTTGCGACCGCGGAACTGCTGCTCAACGAGCGCGATCCGTCGTTTCTTGGCTACGTCCGGCAGCGTCGTGGTGCGTTCGAGCGCCAGTTCGGCGACGGCTACGGGACCTTTCTCGACTGCGCCGAGCGAGCGCTGAAGATCTCCTACGCGCGCTTTGCCATCCGTCACGGCACCTGGGGTGAGGATCTTCACCACTATCACAACGAGCGGCATGCCGTCGAAATCCTGTCGGATCGGCTCGACTATCTCTGCGAGCGTGCCGGCGCGGATGCGCTCGAGGCGACCGACTGGGTCCTGCTGACCCTGTTCGGCGCGATGCACGACCTGCGCCAGCGTGAGACTCCTGACCCGTCTCAGCTCATCGGGGCCAACGAGCGCGCGACCATCGAGGAGACACAGCGAATCCTCGAAACCTCAGGCTTCGATCCGAAACGGGACGAGATGGTCTTTGAGATCATGCGGTTGATGATCGCCGGCAGCACCTTCAATACGCAGCCGAGCAAGGCGCCGCAGCTGTCGCCGGCGGAAGCCGCCACGACGGCTGGAGCCCTCGCGCCCGTGCTCGCCACGCAGCTGAAGAACGAACAGCCGGGCTGGGAAAGCGACGCGAAGCTCTCAAGGCAGATCAAGCTCATGCTGATCGCGTCGGACCTGGATACCGCCAACGTCGCCGAGCCCGTCATCAAGTACGCGCAGAGCGCTGTCAGGCTCTGCCGTGAGATCGAGTATCGATGCGGCCGCGACCTCGGCACCGAGTCCGCGCTACCCGTTTTCAACTTCCTGACCAAGGGGCAGGAAGCCTATTTCTTCGATCTGCACCAGTTCGATTCGGAAATCGGCACCCAGGTGCTCGGCGCCATGAAGGAACGCAACGCAGGCCTGATCCGACAGCTTACCTCCCACGTGCGCGAGACCTTCGGCGAAGCTCCCGGAGACGACGTCACCGGTAGCGAGATCATCGACGAATTCATGCACAAGGCGTCGCAGATCAGCGGACGTGCAGCCAGAATGTAACCGGGCCGTCGTTCACGAGGCTCACCTGCATATCCGCACCGAAGCGGCCCGCGCCGAAGCGCTCCTCACCGACCCGCTTCCGAGCGTGCGCTACCAGCTCATCGAACAGCTGCTGACCCAGGGCCGGCGGAGCCGCCGTGCTGAAGCCGGGGCGGTTGCCTTTGCTCGTATCGGCGGCCAACGTGAACTGAGGCACGAGCAGCAGATCTCCGCCGATGTCCTCAAGGGCGCAGTTCATGCGCCCCTCCGCGTCGGGGAAGACCCGGTAGGCGAGCAACCGCTCGAGCAGGCGGTCGCGCTGGCGGGCGCCATCGTCCGGCTCGACACCGACCAGCACCAGCAGCCCGGTGCCGATGCGGGCGACCCGCTCACCACCGATCTCGACGGCCGCTTCGCGCACACGCTGTAGTAATCCGATCATGGCAGAGCGTCCCGAAAACGACAGTGTACCGATCGAGACCCGCCGGGGCCGCGCCTTCCAGCGGCTGGTGGGCCTGCTCGGCCGGCTGCCGTTGCGGCTGGCCCACGCGATCGGCGCCGTCATCGGCTGGCTCGCCAATCTGCTGCCGGGCCGCCTGCGGCGCATCGCTCGGAGCAACGTCGCCATGTGCTTTCCGGAGCTCGACGCCCCGGGTCAGCGCCGCCTCGTGCGACAGACGCTCATCGAAACGGGTCGCGGGCTGGCCGAACTGGGGTGGTTCTGGACCCGGCCGACCGCGGAGGTGCTCGGACTCATCCGCAACGTCCACGGGCTCGACGCGCTCGAGGCGTGCGAGCGCTCCGGCGGTGGCTTCATCCTGGCCGCCCCGCACCTCGGCGCCTGGGAGCTCCTGTGCCTGTTCGCGGCCTCTCGCCATCCCTGCACGGTGCTCTATCGCGAGCCCCGCGATCCGGGGATCGAGGCAGTGATCAACGCTGGCCGCGGGCGGCTCGACACCGAGCTGGTACGGGCCGGCGGTTCGGGGGTGCGCCGTCTCTACCGGGCCCTCGGTGAAGGGCGCCTGATCGGGATCCTGCCGGACCAACAGCCCAAGCGGGGCAACGGTGTCTTCGTGCCGTTCTTCGGCCGTCCCGCGCTGACGATGGTGCTGCTGTCCCGGCTTGCGGCGCGCGCGGACGGTGGGGTCGTCGTTGCCTGGGCCGAGCGCCTGCCGCGCAGCCAGGGCTTCGATCTGCACTTCGAACGGCCTCCGGAGATCGTCGCGGGCAGGGACGTCGAGGCTTCCGCCGCTGCGCTGAACGCGACGATCGAGCGACTGGTCCGATCGCGACCCGAGCAGTACCAGTGGGGCTACAAGCGCTTCTCGATCCAGCCCGATGGCCATTCGCCCTACTGAGCCGATGGTCGATACGCCGCCCCTCTCCCTCTACGTGCATCTTCCCTGGTGCGTCCGCAAGTGCCCCTACTGCGACTTCAACTCGCACGCGGCGAAGGGCGAGCTGCCGATCGACGCCTACATCGACGCGCTGCTGCAGGATCTCGCGGAGCAGGCGGCCTGGGTCGAAGGTCGCCCGGTGACCTCGGTCTTCTTCGGCGGTGGGACGCCGTCGCTGTTCCCGCCCGAAGCCGTCGCCCGCCTCCTCGAGGGAGCACGCGGGCTACTGCCGTTCGACCCGGCCGCGGAGGTGACCCTCGAAGCCAATCCCGGCACTGTGGAGCACGGCCCTTTCCCGGACTACCGGCATGCCGGGGTCAACCGAGTGTCCCTCGGCGTACAGAGCTTCTCCGATGATCTGCTGAGACGCATCGGTCGCATCCACGGCGGCGCGGAGGCCGGCGCGGCGGTCGAGCAGGCGGTTGCCGCCGGACTGCGGGTCAACGTCGATCTCATGTTCGCGCTGCCGGGGCAGGACCTCGACGGCGCGCTGGCGGACGTCCGCCGAGCGTTGGCCAGCGGCGCAGGTCATCTGTCGCACTACCAGCTCACGCTCGAACCCAACACGCTCTTCCACGCGCGTCCGCCGAAGCTGCCGGACGACGAGGCCGCCTGGAACATGCAGCGGCGCTGCCAGGATCTGATTGCTGCCGCGGGCTTCGAGCATTACGAGGTGTCAGCCTATGCTCGCCCCGGCGAGCGCTGTCGCCACAACCTCAACTACTGGACCTTCGGTGACTACCTGGGCATCGGCGCGGGAGCGCACGGCAAGTGGACGGATCCCGCTTCCGGCGCGATTACCCGCACGCTGCGCCACCGCCACCCTCGTACTTACCTCGACACGCCGGCGGGCGCTGGCGCGCTGCAGCAGCACCGTCGCGTCCCGGCGGAAGAGGTTCTGTTCGAGTTTGCGCTCAACGCGTGGCGCCTTCAGGACGGGGTCAGTCCGGACCTGATCGAGGCGCGTACGGGCACCGTGCCGGACCCGAAGGTCGAGCCCTGGCGCACCGCGGTCGAGGCCGAACTGCTCGCGATGACGACGGGTTGCGTCCGCCCCACCGACCGAGGTGCGCGCTTTCTCAACGATCTCACCGCGTTGTTCATGGAGCCGATCGATGCTTGAAGAGGTGGTGGTCCAGTGCCCAACCTGCTGGGAGTCACAGGAGCTGTCGATCGACACGAGCGCCGGCGACCAGGACTACACGGAGGATTGCACGGTGTGCTGTCGCCCCATGGCAGTTCGCGTGCGACTCGAAGGTGGCGCTCCGGAGGTTGCCGTCGAGGCCGAGTAGCCCGATGACGCACCCGGTTTGCCCCGCGTTGAAGGTCACCAGAAGGCAACGGCTTGCGGTGAAGCCAACGCGCCAGGAAGAACACGAGCAGTGCGATGCCCGAGCCGGAAGACGAGGATTGCGGCAGGCGCCCGGAATTGAAGGCAGGCCTTGCTGCGGGCGTCGGCATTCGCTACTATTGCCGGTCTTTTGTCACGGAAACTGCGCGGCGAGTGCGCTAGAACAATGAAAGACGGCATTCATCCGAACTATCAGCACGTGGTCTTCCAGGACGCCGGCGCGGAATTTGCGTTCCTCACGCGTTCGACGATGACCAGCAAGGAAACGATAAAGTGGGAAGACGGCAACGAGTACCCGCTGATCAAGATCGAGATTTCGAGCAAGTCGCACCCGTTCTACACCGGTAAGCACAAGATCGTGGACACCGGTGGGCGCGTCGACAAGTTCAACCGTCGCTACCGTCGCTCGCGCGACCAGTAAGCGACCGAGGAGGCGATACGAGCCTCCCGACGGGCAGTTCCATCCGGCTCCGGGCGCTTGCGTCCGGGGCTTTTTCGTTCTCGGGCCGGCGTTTTTCGGTTTTCAAACAGACGTTTGTCGGCCTTCGTTCCGAGCCGCCGGGCTGTGGTATCCTTGCACGCCGTTTTCCCGCCGGTCGAAAGGAGTAGCCGCAGGTGTCGTCACACAAACTCACCGTCACCGATCCTCAATCGGGCAAGACAGCAGATCTCCCGGTCCTCGAGGGCACCGTCGGGGTACCGACCGTCGACATCAAGGCGCTGCCACGCGATCTGGGCTATTTCACCTACGATTCCGGCTTCGCCGCGACCGCTGCCTGCCGCAGCTCGATCACCTACATCGACGGCGCGAAGGGCATCCTCCTGCATCGTGGCTATCCGATCGATCAGCTTGCGGAGAAGAGCTCCTTCGTCGAGGTGGCCTACCTCCTCATGTACGGGGAGCTGCCGACGCAGGAAGAGCTGGACGGCTTCAAGACCGAGATCACGTATCACACGATGATCCACGACAAGCTGCGGACCTTCATCGGGGGCTTCAACTACGACGCCCATCCGATGGCGATGATGCTCAGCGTCGTGGGTTCGCTTGCGGCCTTCTATCACGACTCCCTCGACATCAACAACCCGGAGCATCGCCGCCTGGCTGCGGTGCGCCTGATCGCCAAGATGCCGACGATCGCGGCGGCCTGCTATCGCCACTCGATCGGCTGGCCGACGGCCTATCCGAAGAATAGCCTGGACTACTCCTCGCGCCTGCTGGACATGATGTTCTCGGTACCGGCGGAGGCCTACGAGGTCAACGCCACCGCGGCGAAGGCGCTCGACCTGCTCTTCATCCTGCACGCGGACCACGAGCAGAACGCGAGCACCTCGACGGTGCGCCTCGTCAGCAGCACCGGCGCCAACCCCTATTCCTGCATCTCGGCAGGTACCGCGGCGCTCTGGGGGCCGGCCCACGGCGGCGCCAACGAGGCGGTACTCAAGATGCTGAACGAGATCGGCGATGTCTCCAACGTGCCGAAGTTCATCGCCCGCGCCAAGGATCGCGACGACCCGTTCCGCCTCATGGGCTTCGGGCACCGGGTCTACAAGAACTACGATCCGCGCGCGACGATCATCCGCAAGGCCTGTCACGAGGTGCTCGAGGATCTCGGTGTCAACGATCCGCAGCTCGAGCTGGCCATGAAGCTCGAACAGATCGCGCTCGAGGACGAGTACTTCGTCGAAAAGAAGCTCTACCCGAACGTCGATTTCTATTCGGGCATCATCTACAAGGCGCTGAACATCCCGGTGTCGATGTTCACGGTCATGTTCGCGATCGCGCGGACCGCCGGCTGGGTGTCGCAGTGGCTCGAGCAGTGCGTCACGCCTGACGCCCGCATCGGTCGCCCGCGGCAGATCTACACGGGCGCGACGCGCCGCGACTACGTCGGTATCGACGACCGCTGAGTCGGGCTTCGGCTAGCGCTGCTCCGTGCGCCGGTGCTCGAGCCACTCTCCGGCGACGGGTGTGAGCCCGTCTTCCGACCCGTCATCGAACACGAACGGGATCGAGACGAGCTTCAGGCCGACGTTGCGCTGGACCACGAAGTGCAGGTGGGGGCCGGACGAGAGCCCCGTGTTGCCGGACAGGCCCAGCAGCTCTCCAGCCTCGACCCGCTGCCCCGGTCGCACCGCGACGCTCTCGAGTTCCAGGTGGGCGTACAGCGCCATGGTGCCATCAGCATGGAGTATCCGGACGTTGTTCGCCCGCTCCGCGTAGCGCGCTGGATCAAGACCTGAGCCGAAGAAGTCTTCCTCGGCGTGCATGACGATGCCCCCCCGAGCCGCGAGGATCGGCGTGCCGACCGGCATGCCGAAGTCGACCGCGTAGTAGCTTTGCTCTTCGGTGTGCGTGGCGGTTCCACCGAAGGCCTGCCCGACGTAGAAGCGCTTGCCGGCCCGGAAGGGCAGGCGGTAGCGGTAGTCCGTGGGCTGTGCGTCCGGGTCTCCCGGTACCGGCAGGAACGCCAGCTGGTATTCCCAGCCCTGGCGCGGATCGTCGGGGGAAAGCACGAGGACCAGCGCTTCGCCGTGACCTTCGACGACGAGATCCGCCGGCACCTCGGGTTCGGCGCGGATATTGCGTCGTTTCTCGAGATCGATGGCGAGCTGCACGGGGCCATGCCATCGATTCATCGCGTAGATCCGAACCTCGTCCCCGATCTTGTCGCGCCGGAACGTCATGACGGGCTGCTTTTCCGCCCGCACGTTCCACGATTCGACCGGCTGCTCCGTGTCCGGCTCCCGATCGGTGTAGTGAAGGATTCCGTTCTCGTCGACGTACTTGTAGAGCTTCTTCGCGCCCACGGGCAGGGCGGTGAGCAGTCCGAGCAGCAGGAGCAACGCGACGCGCATCCAGATTCTCAGCACTCGATCACGTTGACCGCGAGGCCGCCGCGCGAGGTTTCCTTGTAGCGGGCCTTCATGTCTGCTCCGGTTTCCCGCATGGTCTTGATCACCTTGTCCAGCGGTACGTAGTGCTTGCCGTCGCCGCGCAGTGCCATCCGCGCCGCGTTGATGGCTTTGATCGCGCCCATCGCGTTTCGTTCGATGCACGGGATCTGCACGAGGCCGCCGATCGGATCGCAGGTGAGCCCGAGGTTGTGCTCCATACCGATTTCGGCAGCATTCTCGACCTGGCCCATGGTGCCGCCGCGGGCTGCCACAAGGCCACCGGCGGCCATCGAGCACGCGACGCCGACCTCGCCCTGGCAGCCGACTTCGGCGCCGGAAATCGAGGCGTTCTCCTTGTACAGGATGCCGATCGCGGCTGCGGTCAGGAGGAAGCGGAACACGCCTTCCTCGTCGGCTCCGGGCACGAAGCGATCGTAGTAGAGCAGCACCGCGGGAATGATTCCGGCGGCGCCGTTGGTGGGTGCGGTCACCACGCGCCCGCCGGCGGCGTTCTCCTCATTGACCGCGAGGGCGTAGAGGTTGACCCAGTCCATGACGGTCAGCGGATCCTGCATCGCCGCCTCCGGGCGGGAATTCAGCGTGGCGAAGAGCTGCGGCGCCCGACGCTTGACGCCCAGGCCGCCGGGAAGCACGCCCTCGGAGCGCACGCCCCGGTTCACGCAGCCCTGCATCGCCTCCCAGATCGTTCGCAGACCCGCCCGAGTCTCCGCCTCGGGTCGCCAGGCCGATTCGTTCGCGAGCATCAGGTCGGCGATCGTGATGTCGTTCTCCCGGCAGTGCGCGCGGAGATCGTCGGCGGACCGGAAGGGGTAGGCCACCGGTGTGGTATCCGCAACGATTCGATCGGCCGCGGCCTCGTCCTCGTTCACGACAAAGCCACCGCCGACCGAGTAATAATCGCGGCTGGCTAGGACCTTCTGGTCCGCGTCGAAGGCGATCAGCCGCATGCCGTTCGAGTGGAACGGCAGCTTCTGGCGCTTGTGGAAGGTGAGGTGGCGCTTGGGCTGGAATTCGATCTTGCGCTCGCCGAGAACCATTAGCGAGCGGGATTCCAGCGCTTGCTCGAGCAATGCCGGCACCCGGTCGGGATCGACCGTGTCCGGTGCCTCGCCGAGCAGGCCGAGAATGACGGCCTTGTCGGTGCCATGGCCCCGGCCCGTGTGGCCGAGCGACCCGTAGAGGTCCGCCGTGATCCAGGTGGTCTGCCCGAGCAGATCGCTTTCGCGCAGCCGGTTGGCGAAGCGGAGGGCGGCGCGCATGGGACCGACGGTGTGGGAGCTCGAGGGTCCGATGCCGATCTTGAAGAGGTCGAACGTGCTGACGGCCATGTCGGATACAATGCGGAAAGACGCTCAATTGTAAGGAATCGCCTTGCGACTGCTACTGTACACGCGGCCTGATTGCGAACTCTGCGACGCCGTCGCGGCCATCGCCCGCAGCCTTGGCGCTGAGATCGAGCCCGTCGACATCACCGAGGACATCGGTCTCCTGGAGCGCTACGGCACGCGGATCCCCGTCCTGCGCGACCCCGACAGCGGTCGGGAGCTCGACTTTCCCATCGATCACGCAAAGCTGGCAGCCTGGCTCGATGAACCGTCCTGACGGCCGCGTGCCGTCCTCGGTCCCTGGCATGCTGGCTCCCGGCTGCGTGCGGGAGGACAGGTGAGCGAGCTGCTGCCGATCGACGGCCAGGTGCGGCGCTACGACTGGGGCGGCGAGGACTTCATCGCAACGCTGCTGGGGGAGCCCGCGGGTGGCGGTCCGGTCGCCGAATACTGGCTCGGCGCGCACCCTGACTCGCCCAGCGTCGTTCGGACAGCGGCGGGCCCGGTGCCACTTGATGCGCTCGTGGACGAGGATCCGCCGCGCTGGCTCGGCCGCCGCCACGCGACGGCTTTCGGTCATTGGCCCCATCTCCTCAAGGTTCTCGATGTGGCCCGGCCCCTGTCAATCCAGGTGCACCCGGACCGCGAACAGGCTCGCGCCGGCTTTGCGCAAGAGGAGGCCCTCGGCGTTCCCCGGAAGGCACCACAGCGAAATTTCCACGACCCGAATCCGAAACCGGAGCTGGCTGTGGCCCTGAGCCCCTTCTGGCTGCTCTTCGGTCTCGCGCCGGACGCCGTTCTCATCCGGCATCTCGAAAGCCACCCGTCGCTGACGGAGCTCGCTGTGCTGGCGCGGGCGCAGGGGGGAGCGGCCGTGTTTCGCCGGGTGCTCGAGGCCGACGACGCCACCCTGGCTGCCTGGCTTGTCCCGGTGCTCGAAGCGGCGCGATCCAGCGGCGTGACCGACCGGGCGGCCCCGGCGTTCTGGGTCAATCGCTGGCTGGGCGCGGCGCCGCCGGCGGAGCGGGTGGATCGGGGCGTCTTCGGCTTCCTGCTGATGAACATTCTCGAGCTGGCGCCCGGAGCAGGCATCTTCCAGGGCG
>JBCCZC010000186.1:0-10563 GCA_039188505.1 Pseudomonadota bacterium
GAACACTTCGACCGCCAGCTCTTCCTTGTGCTGGTCGAAGGCCAGCCCGTTGATGAGGGCGTCATTCCGGTACGAATCGACGAAGTCGAGCGCGATGCGGTAGTAGGTCGCCTTGATGGTCCGGAAACGCTCGGCGGTGAAGGTATGACCCTGGGTCGCCAGCTTGCGGAAGATCGACTTGCAGATGTCCAGGCTCATGCGCGACAGGCCTCGGGTCTTGTCGTCGATGCTCAACTCCTGGTGCTTGTGGTCGTAGAGATCGGCGATGTCGACCTGGCAGATGCGATTGGTCGAGTAGTTGCGGCACATCTCGCTGAGGACGCCAACCTCGAGCCCCCAGTCGGAGGGAATCCGGAGGTCGAGCAGCACATCCCGACGGATCGAGAACTCGCCCGCCAGCGGGTAGCGGAAGCTGTCGAGGAAATCCAGATACTCGCTCGGGCCGCAGATGGCCTTGAGCGCTCGTATCAGCGGGGTGACCAGCAGGCGGGTCACGCGCCCGTTGATCTTGCCGTTGCCGACCCGGGCGTAGTAACCCTTGCAGAATTCATAGCTCAGCGTTGGATTGGCAATGGGATAGACCAACCGGGCCAGCAGCCCGCGGTCGTAGGTGACCACGTCGCAGTCGTGCAGCGCGATGGCCTCGGAACGCCGCGTGCCCAGCATGTACCCATAGCAGTACCAGACGTTCCGCCCCTTGCCTTCCTCCTGCGGCGCCAGGCCACGCTCGGAAAGCATTCGGTCGATCTCCCGCAACCGCGGGCCGTCCTGCCAGAGCACCCGGTGGTGCTGCGGGAGCCGTCCGAAGTAGCCCAGCGCGTGCCGATACTGGCCCTCGTCGGCCCGATCGAGACCGATAACGATCTCCGTCAGGTACGGAATCTGCTCGATATGGTCGAGGATGTTGGCGAGCGCTGGCCCCTCGAGCTCGGAAAACAGGGACGGCAGGACCAGTCCGATGGGTCGGCTGAGCGCCGCCTTGACGAGCTCTTTCTCCAGCTCCTCGACCGGTCGATCGGTGAGGTTGTGGAGCGTGGTCACGATTCCGTTCTGGTGAAAATCCGCCATGGGGCTGCTGTCTCCTCAGTTGTCCATTCGAGGCTAACGCCACCTGCGTGGCAAGCCCTTGCGCTTGATCATCCAACGACGTCCCGAAGCAGCCCCAGCACGGCTTCGTTCCAACCTGACGGACCACGGTCGCGGGTCCTGATGACACGCCCGTGACCGCCCAGCGGCATGGGATGGTCATGGTGACCGCGGATCACGACGGCCGTATCGCCAGCGCCCAGCATACCCAGATCGTTGGGGCCGTCACCGAGAGCAACCGTCGTGAACTGCTCTCCCGGCCACGCCAGGCGGAAGCGCCCGGTCAGCCAGCGGACCGCGTCGCCCTTGTCATGCGCTCCCATGACGTGCACGAAGCGACCGCCCCGGGTCAGACGCAGACCCGCTGGCGCCAGCTGCTCGACCAGTCGATCGTAGCGTTCCAGGCTGTCGCGCCACAGCAGCGGCTCGCTCGCAAGGCGGTCGTTGGCGAGACGTGCGGCCGCCGGCGTGAGCCCGGTAGCCGCCGCGATGCCGTCGACCCCGAGCGCCGTGAAGCCGACGGCGTCGAGCGGATCCGACTGCGTGGCCTCGGCCAGGGCCGTCAGGATGGCCTCGCGGTCCGCGCCGCGAACGATCTCGCGGGTTTCGGCCTCGTCCGGGAAGGTGCCGCCCGGCACGATGATCGCGGCACCGTTCTCGACCACGAACGGCGCCGCGTTGCCCAGCTCGTACCGCAGTGCGGTGACCTCGGCTGCCGTCTTGCTGGTGACGATCATCACCGGCACCTGCCGTTCGGCCAGGGCGTCGAGGGCCGGCTTCGCCGCGGCCCAGGAGTAGCTGTCGTGATCGAGCAGCGTGCCGTCGAGATCGGTGAAGACGAGCAGCCTCACGCCGCCTCCCCCGGCCGCCCGAATTCGTCGTAGAGCCGCGCCCGCGACACCGCCGCAAGCGCCCGTTCGAGGCCGCCCGCAAGCGGCAGGCGATGGTCGTCGGGATGGATTGCCACGCGGAGCCAGCCGCGTCCGGCGACCAGCCGATTGAACCAGTTGTTCACCGCCAGCACGGGGACCTGCCAGGCATCGCGGGCTTCGAAGCCGACCAGGGGCACGAACCGGAAGCGGCCCGTGGCGACGTCGATGAGTCCCCCGGTCGTCTCGACCCGGGTGAAACCCGTCTCCCGCAGCGCCGCACGCGAGATCGGGCCGAGCGCCCAGGCCGGTGGCACATAGAGCGCGGGTGCGCCCAGCGCGTGGCGCTCGAACCAGTCCCGACACGCGATCATCAAGGCCGCGATCTCCGTGCCCTCGAGCGCCAGGTGCTCGGCACAATCCCGCGAGATGAACAGGCTGTGCAGCCGATGCTTCCAGCCCCGGATGTGCTTCGGGCGGTGCGCCCAGCCGTGCCCCGCGAGGGCGTGGCCCTCGGCCTGCCACCGGCGCAGCCGGTCCAGCTGATCCGCCGACCAGTCGAGTCCCGGCACCACCAGGAGGGTGAGTCGATCGACACCGTGACGGGCTGAGAGGTCGAGGAGCTCCTGCACGGCGTCGAGCGTCGAGGGCATCACGTCGTGGATCGAGACGAGCGCGCCCCTGGCCGCCCTGCCCGTCACGCCGCCCGGCTCCCGGCGAGCTCCTCGAGCAACGACAGCCAGTCGGCAACGCCTTCGTCGTTGAGCGCGAGCGCCGCCCGGCGACCGTCGTCAGCGAGCGTCACGCGCTCACCGAAGGGAAGCCTGCGGATCGCCTCGATCGATGCGGCGAGCGGGGCGTCGGCGGTCGGATCGAACTGGTGGACCATGGGCGCGAGCTGCGGCCAGTCACGGATGCCGCAGCGCTCGCTGACGAGCGGCGTGCGCCGGCACGCCAGGGCCTCCAGCGCCACGGTTCCGAACGCCTCGACGTCGGAAGGCAGCACCAGCAGGTCGTGGTCGGCCAGGAGAGCAGGAATCGCGGCTCGCTCCTGCCAGCCCAGGTAGACGACGTTGGTCAGCCTCGCTGCCTCCCGTGAGACGAGGTCGCGCTGGGGACCGTCGCCGGCAAAGCTGAACTGGATGTCCGGCAGCTTCGCGGCTGCCTCGAGCAGGCGATCGATGCGCTTCTCGGCCGCGAGACGTCCGAGGAACAGGACCCGCGAGAGGTGCTCGCGGGGCGCGTCGGGCTCCGCCAGGAAATCGGGCGGAAGCAGCGTCGATGCGAGCCGCGAACGATTTGCCCCGAGGCCTTCGGCAGCCTTGAGCATGGTCTCGGAGTGGCAGAGCACCACCTCGGAGCGGCGGAAGAGATGCAGCGTCGTGGTCTTGAGGTACCAGGTGCTGATCCGGCCCATGAGCGGCCCCCAGTAGAGCTCGGCCAGGTGTTCGAAATGGGTGTGAAAGCCGAAGGCCAGCGGAATTCCCAGGCGCCGCGCCAGGCGCCCTCCGAAAAGCCCGTAGGGGCCCGGCGTCGGCACGATCATGGCGTGCGGTGCGAAGGCACTCACGTGCTGAGCGACCCGTCTTAGCGACGGCAGGCTCACGCGCTGCGTCGGATCGCCGGGAAGCGGAGTCTCGAGCCATTTGCCGTGCCTTCCGCCCGGCGCGACCATCTCGATGGCGCCGAGATGCGGCGCGAGATTCTGGATCAGGTCCCGATAGTACGAACCGACGCCGTTACGGTCCGGCTCGGCATCGGAAAGGACCAGCACCCGCAGTTCGTTCGCGGGTGTCACGGACGCCCTCCGGAAAGGACACGCAGGTCCTGGCCCTCCGGATCGGCCGGGTCGAAGGAGAAACGGCGATAGACGAAGTCGAAGCGCCGCTCGATGTCGGCTTCGACCAGATCGAAGTCCGCGAGCCGGTGACCGTGACTCGATGACCAGCTGCCCGCTTCCTCGGCCCGCGCGGCCAGCCGGCGCCGGAAGGCCGTGCTGGCCGTCAGCCCGAAACGCTCGTACCCACGCACCACGTGGGCGGAGAGGTCACCGCGAATCTGCTCGAGGGTCAGCCAATACCAGCGCTCGCGGCCGTGTCGGTCGCCGTTGCGAAAGAGGTTGCGGTAGTAGTACTCGAGGCGTCCCACCATGCGGTCGCGGAAGCGGTGACCCCGCACGTTGTTGTCGAACATCGCCATGCCGTCGGCGAGCACGCTGAGCTGCGAGGACACGGTCGGCATCGGGTCGCGTACGCAGCAGAAGACGCGCGCCTCGGGGAAGATTTCGAGCAGGCTGCCCACCATCGGTGCGAAGGACGCGTTTTTCGACAGGAACCGGCGGCGGGGGCCGAAATGAAAGAGGTGTCGCTGCACGCAGCTGCGGTAGAACCAGAGGATGCGGGACCGCATCGGCTCCGGCATTTCCTCGTCGAACGCCGCCATCCGCCAGAAGTCGGGCGAATCGGGGAACGGCACCACCAGCACGAAGCAGGCGAGGATCGGCACGAGGGTGAAGAAGTCCTCCTCCGGCGCCGACAGTCGTAGAGGATGGGTATCGTCGAAGCGCCTCGCGAAGCGCCGCCCGACCCAACCCGCAGCGCGCCGGAGCGGCGAACCCAGGCGCCGGTCGAAGGCCGCAAGGCCTGAGAAGACCTTCTTCCAGGTTACGGACGCGGCGAAGAAGCATTCCCAGGTGCTGAAGGTCGAGTACTGCTCGTCATCGGCCAGCACCTCGTGGACGAAGGTCGTGCCGCTGCGGGGCACCCCGAGCACGAAGACCGGCTCGCGGACGTCGACACGCCGATAACCGCGGAAGATGACCTCATCGAGAAGCAGCCCCAGCCACTGGAACAGCAGCAGGACGTAGAAGGCCGGCACGAAGACGACCATTGCGAGCACGTGCCGCAGGCTTCGGCCGCCGAAGCCGCCTCGCGGCGGCCAGAGATTGCGGGCCACCAGCCACAGGAAGCGCCAGTGGACGTAAATGAACAGCTTCAGCACGGGCGGAACGTCCGTCTGCGGCAAGGCGCCTTCCAGGCCGCGAGCCTAACGGTTCCCCGGGTGACGGTCCACTGCCGGCAGCGGTCAGAGCCACGCGGTCATTCGCCGGGATACCAACAGCTGGCGCTGGCCGCTTGGAGCCTGGACCTACATGACGGGCTGGCCTAGCTCGGCGCCCTGGCTAGTCCATCAGATCGGCATGGCGAACCTCGGCTGGGCCGCACCGTCTGGGATACGACCTTCGGGTAATCCGAAACACATCGTCACCTCAGCCTGCTTTTCTTTTCTCGGCCCCTCCGGCATTCTCCGGCGCTGCTCGTACACCTGACGCACGCCGGAGAGTCCGATCGAAACCGTAGCCTCGACCGAAGCCGCCGCACATCCTGGCTCGCGCAGCCTTCACCTCACCGTCTTCGGTCTCCGCGTCGGGGTCTTCGGCCTGGGCCTCGGCAGCGTGGCCATCGGGTGCGTGAACTACGCCCTGCCGCGGCTTCAAGGAGATGGCACCACCCTCCTGCTGCTGTCGGCGGCAGCCCTGACGGCCCTGGCTTCCTTCTGTCTGACCTCCGATTCCCTCGAGGCCGTGCGCTCAAGCGGCGATCGGTAGCGGTCCGGTTTCCCGTCGCGGCTCACGCGGCCTTTCGCGTCTCGATGTACTCCCGCACGAGCTGCTCGAGAATCGTCAGCGGCACCGATCCGTTGGTCAGCACGACGTTGTGGAATTCGCGGATATCGTAGGCTGCACCGAGCTCGCGCTCCGCCAGGTCCCGTAGCTCGAGGATCTTCATCATCCCCACCTTGTAAGCCGTGGCCTGGCCCGGCAGGACGAAATACCGCTCGATCTCCGCCGTGACGTCACTCTCGGCCATACCGGTGTTGCGGATCATGAAGTCGATGGCTTCCTCTCGCGACCAGCGCTTGGCATGGATGCCGGTGTCCACGACGAGCCGCACCGCTCGACAGAGCTCTGCCTGCAGCCGCCCGATGTTGTCGTAGGGATCCGGCAGGAAACCCATCTCCCAGGCCAGCTGTTCCGCGTAGAGCGCCCAGCCCTCGGCATAGGCGGTGAAGGGAATCAGGCGCCGGAAGAACGGCAGATTCTTCTGCTCCTGCGCGATGGCGATCTGAAAGTGGTGCCCGGGCACTGCCTCGTGGAAGGCCAGCGTCCGCATGCTGTAGGTGGGGGTCGCCTGGATATCGTAGAGGTTGGCGTAGAAGACCCCCGGGCGAGAGCCGTCGAAGGCCGGCGGATCGTAGTAGGCGCCCGGCGCGGTCTTCTCGCGAAACTCGGGGATGCGCCGGACGTCCACCTCGGCGGCGGGCGTCACGTCGAATGCGACGGCCATTCCCGCGTCGATCTCCGTGATGATGGCCTTGTAGTCGTCGAGGATCTGCTCGCGGCCCTCTGCTGTGTCGGAATAGTAGAAACGCTGATCCGCCGCCATGAGACCGATCGCGTGCTCGAAGCCAAGGCCCACGTCCCAGCCCTCCGCTTCGAGGATGTCGAGGATCTCGTCCTGGATGCGCACCACCTCCGCAAGGCCCGTTTCGTGGATCTGATCGGGCGTGTAGTCGGTGGTCGTGAAGAACCGCAGCGCCAGGGCGTAGAAGGCGTCGCCCTCCGGCAGCGCCCAGACGCCATGGCTGCCCTCCACCTTGTCGTCGAGGGCCACGAAGTAGTCGATGAGGCGCTGGTAAGCGGGGTAGACCGTGCCCGTGATCTCCGTCCGCGCGGTCTCGGCCAGCCGGCGCTGATCAGCCTCGGCCAGTTCCGCTGCGTCCATCTTCTCGATCAGCGACGTCATGAGGATGCTCTCCTCGGCAGGCGTCGCGACGAAGTTCCGCATCTCCTCGAGCACGCGGTCGATGACGAACTGTGGCGGATAGATTCCCCGTTCCTCGCGCAGCCGCAGACCCTCGAGCACCTGGTCGAACTTCAGGCTGACCGCGTTGAGGCGCGAAACGTAGGCCTCCGCGTCGTCGACCCGGTAGATCTGATGGGTCGACTGCATGAAGGTCGGGAACCCGTTCTGGACCCCGAACAGCTGGTTGACCGGGTAATTGTGGAAGCGGAAACGCTCGCCGTCGATGGCGATGTTCATCAGCGCGAGCATGACCTGCTTCGACTGCTGCTCGGCTGGCGTGAGATCCTCATCCTCGAAGGACAGCAGCGTCGCGTGCGCCGTCTTCACCTTCTCGAAGGTGCGATCCCCGGACGCGATGCTGGCATCGTCGAGCATGGCGTTGTGGCCGTCGAAGCCGAACTGCTCCAGCACCCGGAGCGAGCTGAGCAGCTCGGGACTTTCGAGCGCGAACTTCAGCGCTTCCCGGCCGAAGAAGAGATCAATCGAAATCGGCTTCATGTACCAGGTGTGGGCAACGAACCCGGAGATGCCGACCACCGCCACCAGGACGAGGGCACCCACCCACTTGAGGATCTTCTTGAACATATCTGAGCCTTTCAGCTGTCTTCGAGCAAGACGCGCATTAACGGTAATCAGGCGCTCCATGGCAAGGGTCGATCATCACGACCCTGACGATGGATACTGGGGCACCGTCGCCGGATCCTCGACCATTCACCGATGAGCCCGTTGCCCGCCGAACTATCGATCGGTCGCCTGCGCGTAGCGCCGCGTACGCGCGAAGTCCGCCTGGACGGCGAGGTCCGGCGGCTGTCGGCATTGTCCTTCGACGTCCTGCTGACCCTGGTCGAAGCGGCCCCGGAGCCCGCCGGCCACGACCTGCTGGCGCAGAACGCCTGGCGCAGCGACCACGTCACCGACGAGACCATCGCCCAGCGGATCCGGATTCTCCGGCGGGAGCTGGACGACGACAGCCGGCAGCCGTGGTTGATCGAGACCGTACGCGGCCGAGGCTACCGTTTGCTGCCAGAGATTCGATCCGAAGGGCTTTCCGGCCTAGCCGCACCGGGTCGAAAGGTGACGGCCGGGGTGGCGATCGTGCTTGCGGCGACCGTCGCCCTCGCCCTCGTTCTCGGGCTAGCAGGCAAGGGCGACGTCGATGCCCCGCCGCCGACCAACGTCACCGGCGTCGGCGTCCCGCTCGCGGACGCCCACATCGATCGCGGCTTCGACTACCTCGATCGTCACCGGCTCGAAGATAACGCGCTGGCCCGCCAGCAGTTCGAGGCGGCGCTCATCGCCGCGCCCGGCAATGCGGCGGCAATCGCCGGCCTCAGCCTCAGCTTTTCGCAGTCCGTCTCGAAGTTCGGCGCTGGCGCCGAGGCCGCGGCCCGCGCCGAGGCCCTCGCCCGAACAGCGATCGAAGCAGCGCCCGAGCTGTCGCTCTCGCACACCGCGCTCGCCGCGGCCTTCGACGCCCAGGGCCGGATCGACGATGCCATCGCCGCTTACGAGGCCGCGCTCGCGCTGCGACCGGACCACGCGCCGCTTACGGCCAACATCGCCTACCTCCTGGCCGTCCAGGGCCAGCTCGCGAGATCGCTGGCACTCCACCTGGAGGTTGCGGACGATCTCGCGGTCATGCCCTACGGCGAACTGCAGATCGCGGAGGTTCTCCGCCTCCTGCGCTTCGACGGTGCGGCGATGCAGCGGCTCGAGCGCGTCATCGAGCTCAGGCCCGACAACGTGTTTGCACCGGAAACGATGGCCCTGGCCCAGCTCGCGGCCGGCACGCCGGCCGAGGCGTGGCGCACCATCGATGCGGCACGCGAACGCGGGATTCCCAGGGCTAGGCTCGACCTCCTCGCCGCCGTGCTCACCCATGCGGAGGGCGACGTCGATGCCACTTCGGCCCTCCTCGCCGCCGCGGCGGCGCGCAGCCCCGAAGGCTGGGGGATCGACCATTTCCGGGTGCTGCTCGCGCCCGGAGGCCCCGCCGCAGAAGACTGTCGGGAACGCGAGGCGGTATTGGTTGGCGCCGTCGAGAAGGGCGACGTCTGGCCGGACAACTACCGGATGCTCGCCGAGATGCGCCTGAGCTGCGGCGATGCCGATGGCGCGGTGCAAGCCCTGGAGGCGTTGCTCGCGGCGGGCTATCGCGACGACCGGCTGCTGGCGAACTGGCCACCGCTGGCGGCCCTGCGTTCCGATCCGGCCTTCGCCGCCGTCCTGGCGGAGATGCGCTCGGCGGCGGCCGCCGAGCGCGCCAAGGTCATCGACCAGGGCCTGGTCCCGGAATCATGGTGAGCCGCGCAAGGCGGCGGGCAGCAGGTGCTTCGTCAGGATCTCCTGTGACTGCGGGTGCGCGTAGGATCGGTTGTAGGCCGAACTCTGAACGACGGCCGTGAACTGCAGCTCGGGCACCACGAAGAGATAGTTGCCGCCGTTACCTGCCGCGGCGATCGCCACGATCTCGCGCCCGTCGACCGTGAACGGAAACAGCCACCACTGGTAGCCATAGTTGACGCCCGGCTGACCGTCGACTTCCGCGTTCGGCTTCACCGACGCGTCGAGCCAACGCTTCGATACGATGCGCTGATCGCCGACCACGCCCTCGTCCAGCAGCAGCTGCCCGATCCGGAGGAAGTCGCGGGCGGTGATGCGCAGTCCCCCGCCGCCCTGGGCGACGCCCAGCGGCGAGAATGGCCAGGTCACCGCGCCGATACCCAGCGGATCGAAGAGGTGCTCCCGGGCGTAGTCCTCGAGCTCGACGCCGGTTTTCTTCTCGACCATGGCGCCGAGCACGAAGCTGGCCCCCGTACAGTAGGAGTAGTTCCGACCGAAGGGGCTGTCCTCCGGCTTGTCCTCCCAGGGCGGGATACCGCGCACCGGCAGGTCCAGCACGAAACCGAGCCAATCCTCGACGATGTACATCCGCTCCTCGTGCCCGCGGGAGAACTGGTTCCAGTCGTTGCACTCGAGAATGGCGCTCATCGTCAGGAGATCCTCGGCCGTCATCGCCTCCTTCCGCGGATCCGGGTTGGCGAAGGTCCGCTCGGGCCAGGTGGCCAGCACGGGAGCGTTGGCAGATTCGATGGCGCCCTGGTCCACGGCGATCCCGAAGAGCAGCGAAGTGATGCTCTTGCTCGCCGACCGAACGTCGTGGCGTCGGTCCGGCGCGCCCTCGCCGAAGTAGGCCTCGTAGCGCACGGTGCCGCCCTGAGCCGCGACGACGGCCGTGATGCCCCGGTAGGTTTCCGCCTCGACGGCCGCGGCGATCGCGGGGCCCGGGTCCCCGTCCCAGGCGGCGGCGCAGGTGGTCCCCGCTAGGAGCGTGGCGGTTACGAAACGAAGGATTGCGTGCATGGTGTTTCCTCGATGATTGGGAGCGCTCAGCCTCCCCGGACCGGGACGAAAGCGCTTGAATCCGGCCCCGCAGAACCCTGAAGATTCCTGAAACCGTTGGAGGATCAGGGACTCATGAGCGAACAGGCATTGCCCGACCTGGTGATCATCGGCAGTCCGGATCTCATGGAGGTCCAGCCGCCGGTGCCCGCGGAGGAGGTTCCGAGTCCGGCGTTTCGCGAGCGCCTGGACATCCTGCGCGCCTGCATGCACGCCTACCACGGCATCGGTATTGCCGCTCCGCAGATCGGCTGGGCCGCACGCGTGTTCTGTCTGGGCTTCGAGGGTCACGCGGATCGCTATCCGGCAGCCGATGCGATTCCCGTCGGCTACTGGTTCAA
>JBCCZC010000187.1:0-10534 GCA_039188505.1 Pseudomonadota bacterium
AGCGGCCGCGTGCTGGTGGTCGAGGACGAGAAACTGCTCGAGAGCCTCGTCTCGCGAGTGCTCATGCGAGCGGGCTTCGATGTGCTCAGTGCGCACAGTCCTGCGATGGCGCTAGAGCTGCTTGCCGATCAGGGCGAGGTGGGGGTCGATGTGCTGCTCACCGATGTCGTGATGCCCGAGATGAACGGGCGTCAGCTGAGCGAGCGCATCGAGTCGATCCAGCCCGGTCTACGCACGGTGTTCATGTCGGGCTATCCCGCGACCGTCGTGCGGCAGCGCGGCCTGCTGCCCGATGGAATGAATGTGCTGCAGAAGCCGTTCACCAACGAGCAGCTGCTCGAACGGGTCCAGGGCGCGCTCGTCGGTCAGTCCTGATCGGGGGCTGGCGCTGCGGGTTCCCGCTGTGCCATGGCGGTGTTGATGGCCGCTGCCATCTCCTCCTCGGTAAACGGTGAGACCAGAAACTGGCCATCGATCGCTGCGAGCGCGTCCTCGCGGTCCTCGGGGGCGCCCACGACGATCACGGAGAGGCTGAAGGCCCGCTGAACGCGTGCCGCCAGTCGGACGCCGTCACCCGCTTCCTCCATGGTCGTCGGGCACACGAAGACGTCAGCCTCCGCGACGCTCTGGCGCGCCTCGCGGGCACTGGCGGCGGCGATGGCATCGACGTCCAGCGGTTCGAGCCAGGACAGCATCACTTCGCGCACGAGCGGGTCCGGATTCAGGGCCAGCACCTTGCACCGCTCGCGGGGCTGGCCGGCGGCGGAAGCCGCGCTCACAGCCGGGAAAAGCAGCCTGAAAGTGGCGCCGCGTCCCGGCTCGGACTCGACTGAAAGGTCGCCACCGAATCGATGGGCGAAGGCCCGCGATACGCTCAGCCCCAGGCCCGTACCCTCCTGCTCTGACTTTGTCGTGAAGAACGGTTCCATGATCCGGCTGAGGAGGCGGGGGTCGATGCCCGGGCCGCTATCAGCGACCTCGATGATCACATGCTTGCCGCGCTCGACAAGGCTGGTGGATTCGTCCCGACCGGCCATCGATCGTATGGCCACTCGGAGCGTCCCGGGTTCGGTCATCGCGTCTCGGGCGTTGAGGACGAGATTGAGAACCGCGTCGTCGAGCTCGGTTGGGTCCACCTCGATGTCCGGCAGGTTCGGCGGCAGGTCGACGGTGAGTTCATGATGGCTCCGAAGAGAGGAGCGAATCAGGGGCAGGAGCAACCGCACCCGGTCCGCCGCGTTACAGCGGGCGAGCTCGGTGGCCGTGTTGCGCTGGCGACGGGCGAAGTCGAGGAGTCGCCGGGTGAGGCGAGCGCCGCGACCCGCGGCGCTCATCGCCCGGGCAATCGAGCCATGAACCTCGTCGCTCTCGCCTGAGCTCGCGGCGTCGGCGAGGGTCAGCTCCCCCATGATGATCGACAGCATGTTGTTGAAGTCATGGGCCATGCCACTGGACAACACCGCCACTGCCTCCATGCGCATGGCCATGCGGTGGGCCACCTCCTCGGCCTTGAGTGCCGAGAGGTCGTCGATGATGAAGACCGACTGCTGCTGGTTGGCAGGGCCCCGCTGCGCTGGGAAGGAGAAGCGAGATACGCGCACCGGCCGCTCGCTGCCGTCCCCGCAGATCGCGCCGCACTCCCAGGCGCCCTCGTCATCGGTCAGGGCGGTCCAGCGCTGTATGCCCGGGAGCAGTCGTTCGACATGGGCGTGGTCCAGATCGGGACCAGACATGCGAAAGAGCTCGACCGCCGCCGGATTGGCGCTCAACACCAGGCCGTTCTCGTCCGTCGAGAGAATTCCGCTGGGCATGTTCTCGATGATGTGATTGGACAGGGCTTCGACCGAGCGCAGGTCGAACTGTGCGATTCGCTCCTTTCTTCGAACGTGTTCGGCTTCGAGCAGCGTGGCAAGCGCGGTTACGACGGGAGCGAGACGCCGGCCGGCCGAGGCGAGCGCCGTAGTAGGGGCGTTGATGATGCCCAGCACGCCCAGGGTGCGGTCACGGCTCCGGCAGGGGAGGCCGACGAAGGTGTTGAGAATTCGCAACGAAGTCCCGCCGGTCGCGTCCGGGAGCTGGAGCGGCTCATCCTGGCAGTGAGCGCGGGCCAGGAGACGATCGCTCTCCTCGGTGGCGGCGGGCAGAAGCACACGCCCGGCCGAGGCCCGGTTGCGCAGAATCGGTAGCTGGTTGCCGGTGCGCTCGGCCGAACTGATGATGATGGATTCCGCGCCGATCACGTCAACCAGGCTCGCAAGCATGCCCTCGAGGACACCATCGAGCTTGGATCCTGTCAGAGCAAGCTGCTGGCTCCGCGTGACGAGCTCGAGAATCGTATTGCGTTCCTCGAGCGATGCCTCTAGCCACAGCGCCTCGGTGATATCGGTCAGGACGAATACCGCGCCCGATCGACGATCGGTTCCGAGCGGGCCGCCATTGATCGAGAACTGGCGGTGCTGACCGTTGGCGAGCTCGAGCGCGCAGCGGAAGTCGTGGACTTCCGCGCCCTGAGACACCACATCTCGGAACGGCAAGCCATCGAGCGGAATCGACGCGCCGTCGAGGTCCCGCGGCGCCCACGGATGATCGCAGAGCGGCATCGTGTTGATCGAGCCGTTGCCCTTCGCGAAGAAGCCGCGCGCGGCCCGATTTCCATAGATGACCTGACCGTTGTGGTCGGCCATCATGACGGCGCTGTCGACATGATCCACGAGGGCCTTCAGGCGGGACACCTCGACCTGCAGCGCCCGCCGCATGACCGCCATCTCGGTGATGTCGATCGCGAAGCCGACCCGTAGATCCGATTCCAGCGGTTTGCCGAGCGACAGCTGCAGCACACGGCTTTCGCCGGCGGGGGTCGACACCTTGACCTCCACCGACAGGCTGCCAGCGGTAGCGGGGGCGGCGAGGAGACGGTCGAAGATAACCCGGTCGTCCTCGACGATCAGCTCTCGCCAGTCCTCAACGGCCGCCGGAAGCCAACCGCTGGGCACGTCGTGCAGCATCTGCATGCCGTGCAGCCACTGGACCCGCCGGGTATCCTCCTCGAAGGTCCAGCTTCCCACCGGTCCGCCCCCGGCGACGAGGGGTTCGGGCAGCTCGGCGCTCGTTGCAGGGCGCGTACTCATGAGCCGACGATCCCCGGCAACGCCCAAACGGATGCGGCGATCGCCGTCGCGGCAGGTGCGATAGCGGAGGACCAGCGTCAAGTCCGGTTTCCCGGGGCATTCGAACTCGAGCTCGCCAAGATCGGTCTCGGGCCGCGATACGGTGTCGATCAGTGCGGCGAAGGCCTCGGAGTCGGGCTCGCCCACCCAATCATGCAGCGCTCGGTCGGCGTCGAGCAGACGACCGGTATCGAGATCCACGGCAAGTTGAGCGGAACCAAAGGAGGCGAGGTGCCCCAGCGGCGCCTGGCGGGCCTCCTCCATGGCCGAACTGGTCAGGTCCCGGAACACCGACAGAGCCCCGCGGACCGTCCCCCCGGCATCGCGAAACGGCGTCATGTAGAGATCCAGTAGCCGGATGCCGCGGCTGGCGACATACAGCCAGCGGGTCTCGGAGACCGCCTTGCCCGCGTAGCACTGGTCGAGGAGGGGCTTCACGCGCCCATTGGCTCGATCAAAGCCCAGGATCTCGAAGATCGACCGTCCGATGACGATCTCACGCGGCAGTCCAACCCCAGCGGCGTAGGCGTCGTTGACGTCGAGGTACCGGTATTCGAGATCGTGGATGACCAGCGGATCGGTGTAACTATGGAAGATCGTCTGGTACCCCTCGGCGAGATCGATCGGCGTCTGTCTTTGGTGATTGACGTTCACGATGGATCCAGCCGGCTTGCGGAGGGTTGCAGGTCCTCTTGCAGCTCGGTCTCGTCGTCCGCTCTGGCGCTACGAGCGCCGCGACCACTGGCGACGACATCCCGAAGCACCCCGACGAGAACCTCCGGCTCAAAGGGTTTCCCGACGGCGGCGCGGAAGCCGTGAGCGGTGCAGTCCGCCATGACCGGGTCGTCCGCGTAACCGCTGAGGACGATGCCGCGGACATCTGGATCGCTCGCGAGCATCGCGGCCATGGTCTCGCGCCCGCCGGCGCCGCCACGGACCGTGAGGTCGAGGATGACCGCGTCGAAGCAGGTCTCGGGACTGCCCCGCGCCTCCTCGTAGGCCGATAGGGCCTCGTCTCCGTGCGTGGCCGTGACGACCGTGAAGCCAGCGCGCTCGAGGGTCGCGCTGATGACGCGGAGGACGGCGGGTTCGTCGTCCATGACCAGGATCCTGGCGTCGTCGACGGCCACGGCCGGCAGCTCCCGTGGTTGCTCGGCCGGGGCGGTTTCCAGCGGGGCTGCCGGAAGCACGACGGTCATGGTGGTGCCGATGCCCGGCTCAGAGTAGACGTCGACGGATCCGTCGTGACGGTAGACGATGGAGTATGCCGTGCTGAGGCCGAGTCCACGCCCCGGTTCCTTGGTGGATACGTAGGGATCGAATACGGTGCCGAGCATCTCTTCCTCGATGCCGCAACCGCGATCCGCAACGGCAATCTCGACGGAGGGGTCGCCCTGGCGCCCGGCAGGCAGACGACACGCGGTGATCGTCACGGTACCGCCGTCCGGCATGGCCTCCCGGGCATTCAGAATGATATTGCCCAGGGCCTGCAGCATCTGGCCATGGTCGGCGAGGACGTCGGGTGTATCGGTGGCAATGTCGACTTCCCAGCGAACGGGCGTACCGCTGAGGGCGAGCGACGCCGCTTCGTCGATCAGCTGCCTGACCGGCACCGCGGCCCGAACGGGTTCCCCGCCACGCGCAAACGTCAGGAGTTGCCCCGTCAACTCCCGCGCGCGAAGCAGAGCCGCTTCCGTCTCGTCGAGTTGCTCGTCAGCATCGGAGCCCGGAGTCACGTCCATGCGGACTAGAGACAGGTTCCCCAGGATCACCGCCATGAGATTGTTGAAGTCGTGGGCAATGCCGCCAGCCAGCTTGCCCAGCGCCTCGAGCCGCTGGGCCCGGTGGATCTTGGCCTCCACCTGCTGTTCCTCAGCGACCCGTCGTTCGACCTCGCGCTCCAGCCGCCCGGCATAGCGCCAACGGCTGATGAGGATCTGGATGAAGGCGAGGGCGGCCATGAGGGCGACGACCATGCCGATGCTGAACCCGGTGCTGCTCCAGATGGGCCGCTTGACCGTGATGGCAGGCGAGCCGATCGGTTCGCTCCACGCGCCGACCGCGCTGCCTGCGCGCAGCTCGAGCGTGTACTCGCCCGGCGGCAGATTGGTGTACCTGAGCTCCCGGCCGGCGCCGGACGGAAGTCTGATCCAGTCGTCGTCATAGCCGTCGAGGCGTGCCTCGACCTCGATCAGCCGTTCGTCGACGAAGGAGGCCGCGGCGAAGCGGAAGTAGATGTCGTTTTCCTCGTAGGCGGTGGCCAGCGGCGCATCAGGGACCACCGCGCGCCCGTCGATGTCGATCTCCAGCAGGGTGACCACGGGGGGCACCTCGAAGGGGCGCGCGGCGTTGGCATCGAGCGCCGTTAGGCCGCGGTCGGTCCCGACCCAGACCCGGCCGCTGCTGTCGATCAGTCCAGCCCCACGGTTCGTTTCCCGGCCGGCCAGCCCGGTCTCGACGGAGAACCGTGTGGCAACGCCGTTCTGGTGCTGAATGACGCCATTGTCGGTTCCGATCCACAGCCCTGCCTCGGGGTGCTCGAGGATGAAGAACACCGGGCAGTGAATCTCGGGTTGGGCTCGTACCAGCCGGTCACCCGAGATCTCGAACAGGCCGGCCGCCGTGCCGACCAACGTGCGCCCGGAGGCGTTATCGATCTGGACGGCGAGCACGTTGTTCGTCGAGCGGTTGATGTCGTTGCCGCGGAAATCGGGATCTTCGAAGCGTGTCCAGGTGCCGTCCTCGAGGATCAGCACGCCGGCGCTTGCGGTCGCGACCGCAATGCGCCCGTCGGCCAGCGCGGTCACTCGCCGGATGTCGCCGATCGGGGCGGGCAGGGGCAAGGCGACCTCGGTGAAGCGATCGCCGCCCGGCGAGCGGTAGAGCGCGGAAGGCGTCGTCGACCAGATCGTTCCGTTCGCTGCGGTCGTGACCGACACGACAGACGGCGGCACGTCCGGGTGAACCGTATAGCCGAGATCAGGATCGATCCGCAGCAGGCCGATGCGCTGTGCGGCTGCCCAGACGCTGCCGGATGGCCCCCGAGCGAACTCGAGGACCCGGGACCACCCCGGTTGATCGAAATCGGTGGAAGTCGGGCGGTCGGCCAGCCGCGTGAGCCCGGTCGGGTGGCCGAGCAGGAGCACACCCGGGGCCGTTTCGAGCACCGCGGTCACCTCATTCTCGTACAGCCCATGTTCGGCGCCATAGCTGGCGAAGCGGAAGCCCGGGATCCGCGATAGGCCCCGCGCAGAGGCGATCCAGATATTGCCCTGCCGGTCCTCCAGGACATCGTCGGCACCAGATCCGATCAGGCCGCTGCGCTGTGAGAGGGGCTCGAAGCTGCCGCTGGGCAGTAGTCGAAGGACCGCGAACGGGCTGTAGAGCAGGACGTCCCCGTTGGAACCGATGTGCAATCGGAGGCGCTCCGCGTCGACGGGCGGTGCGGCGGAGAGCATGACCGGACCTTCCGGCGCGAGGATTCCGATGCCGCTCTCGGACAGGAACCACTGTCGTCCTCGAGGGCCTCGGGACACGGCGTGAACCGGCTCGGACAGGTGCTGCACGGGTTCGCCGTCACCGGGCGGAACGTGCCAGAGGCCCTCGCTCGTGCCAACCCAGGCGCCATCGTCGCCCAGGTGGACGGCGTAGCCGACGCCAGGTAACGCCACCCGCAGCCAGGGTGAGCCCTGGCGCAGCAGCAGCTCGCCATTGGCCAGCAGGACGGCAAGGTCATGGGGCGTCTCGGCGCGGGCGTCGAAGGCTGCGAGCCTTGCCGATGATGCTTCGAGGGGAATGCCGACCTGCGACCAGCGGTTGCCGTCGTAGCGGCTAATCTGGTTCGGGTCCTGGATGGAGATCGACCAGAGGTTGAAGGCGTCGTCCCAGCGATGCACCCGGGGAGAGCCTGCCGTAGGAATCGAGTCGTCAAGGACCTCCCACCGGGCGCTGTCGTACCGGACGATGCCGCGCCGGGTGGCGAGAAGCATGCGGCCCTGGGGATCCTGGGTGATCGCGGAGACTTCCGAGCTGCGCAGTCCGGTGGCCTCGTCGTAGGTCCGGACCGCGTAGCGCTGCGCCGAGGCCTCGAAGGGAAGGAGGGCAAACGCCAGCAGGGCGACCGCGAAGATCCAGCTTCGCAAGCCGCAGCCATCTCGATTGTCGTGTCCGGGCTCCACCGGGCGCGGTACCCCTTCCGCACCGCGTGTCGCCGGCCCGGACGTCACGCGTGATCGCAGAGTTCGTGATGTGGCGGTCGGTGGCCACCCGTACCGACCTGGACCACGGCCATCTCATCAGCTTAGCGACCGCCGCAGGGCCCACCAATAGTGGAAATCACCATCTTCGCTGCCGAGGACTGAGTCAACCCGCGCACCGTGTGGTCACGAACGAGATCCTGCGGCCCGGGATCGCGATACCATGGGTGACGACTGGCAAGGGGCTACCGGGGCATGCGCGCATTGGATCACGAGGAAGTGGGGACGATCTTCTCCGTGGAGGCAACGCGCTTCGGGCTGCGGCTGTCGGCGCCTCGCGGCAAGGCGGGCGTTGCGCTCAATACCTATCTCATGACCTCGCACGAGGATCGGCACGTGCTCGGCGTCGTGCAGCGGGCCGAGGACGACCGTCTATGGATGAATCCCGTCGGCGAGGTGGTGCGCGGGCGTTTCAGCCGGGGGGTGAGTCAGTACCCGGTTCCCGGTGTCCCCGTCGTCCGTCCCGATCCGCGCTTCCTCGAGGCCCTGCTTGGCGGCGGCAACCGCAACCGGTTCTCCCTGGGGGCGGTGGACGTCGCCGGGGAGAATGTCACGATCGGACTCAATCCGAGCCTGCTGTTCGGCCGGCACCTCGCCATCGTCGGCCAGTCCGGCGCGGGCAAGTCCTGGGCCGTTGCGAACCTGCTGCAGCGAACGACCGAGAGCATGCCGAACGCGCACGTCGTGGTGCTCGATCTGCACGGCGAGTACTGGTGGAAGGATCGGGAGGGCAAGGTCCATGCGGCGTTCAAGGCCGGCACGGCCCGCGGGGTCGATGCCCGGCAGCTCGAGATTCCCTACTGGATCTTGACCTTTGCGGAACTCGTGGACGTGCTGGTCGACCGCAGAGACCCCCACGCGAGCACGCAGATCGCCTTTCTCCGGGAAACGGTCGAGTACCTCCGTCGCAAGGCCAATCCCGGGGACTCGAACAGCTATATCACCGTCGATACGCCGGTCTTCTTCCCGCTCGAGGGGCTCTTCGAAGCGATCAAGGAAGCCAACGACCAGATGCTCGATTTCGGCAAGACCGAGGGGCCGCTCTACGGCAAGTTCGATGAGCTGCTGCTGCGCTTCGAGAGTCGGATGACCGACAATCGGTACGACTTCCTCTTCAAGCCGAAGAAGCGAAAGAGCTCAGCTTCGCTCGAATCGCTCCTGCGCGAGTTCGTGGGACTGGGGCCGAGGCCCGCGGCCGTGACCGTCATCGACATGAGCGGCATTCCCTTCGACGTGCGGCCGACGGTCTCCGCCCAGGTCGGGCGCCTTGCATTCGAGTTCAACTATTGGAACCCCGATCGCCGCGGCTTTCCGCTATTCCTGGTCTGCGAGGAGGCTCACGCCTACGTGCCGCGCGAAGCCGGCGGGCCCTACGAGGGTGCGCGGCGCTCGATGAATCGCATCGCTCGCGAGGGCCGGAAGTACGGTGTCGGTCTCTGCGTGGTCAGCCAGCGACCTCGCGACGTGTCGGAGACGGTGTTGGCCCAGTGCGGCAACTTCCTCTGCCTGCGACTCACGAATCCCGACGACCAGCGCTACGTTCGCCAGCTCGTGCCCGAGGGCGAGCGTGACCTCCTCGAGGCGCTGCCGGCGCTCCGGCGGGGCGAGGTCATCGCGCTGGGGGAGGCCCTGGACATGCCCACCCGGCTCCAGCTGTACCGCCCCAGCCCGGCGCCCCACTCGAAGGATGTCGATTTCAAGGCGGGCTGGACGGCCGACGCCGCGACGGCTGACGTCGCCGATATCGTCGACCGATGGCGCTGGCAGCGCCGCTGATCAGTCCGGCGAGATGCGGTAGCCGATTCGCGGGAAATGAACGTGGACCGCGCCGACGCGGTCATTCCGGTGCCGCACGATGATCGTATCCGGTGAGACGTGAAGCAGTTCGCCCGTCACGCCGCCACGCCGGGTGTCGTCCGGTTCCACGGTGACCTGTGCGCCGGCCTGAAGGCCGCCGAAACCCTCGGTTGGCGCTACCGGCTCCGGCTCGAGGGCACGCGCTTCGTCCAGTGCGACGTCCGCTTCGATCGGCAGGCGTTCGCCTTCGCCGATCGCGGCCACACGCGTGTCCCAGGCCGCGAGCCGATCGAAACCGGCCAGGAGCTCGTCGGTACCGGCGAGCCCTTTCGACATCCAGATGAAGGGCCAGGCCTGCACGTCGAGCAGGGTGGGGTGAGGGCCACCGAGAAAGGCGCGGCCGTCGGCCAGCTGCTGCTCGAGCAGCGCGCAGTGTGCACGAAACTGGTCCGCGCGATGGGGCGCCTCCGCGGCCGCGCGGTCGAAGTCCACATCCGGAAACAGCTGTCGCCGGTCCGCGACGAAGGCTGGATCCCAGTGCGCAACGGTCTGGTCGATCGCGCGGTACAGCGCGCACCGAAAGAACGTGTCGGACCAGCGGTTCAGCATGAGCGCCAGGCCGCCGCATGCCGCTGGCAGGAGCGGATGCTGCGGCATCAGCTGGTCCAGCACCGTCGCGATGCGCTGCGAGTCGATGTAGATGTCCGCGCCGTGCTGTAGCACCGGCGTGCCCCGATAGCCCCCGGTGAGGGCGACGAGGTCGTCCTTGGGCGGCATCATCGGCGTCTCCACGGATCGCCAGGTTGCGCCTTTGCAGCCGAGCATCAAGAGCGCCTTCTGCGTGAACGGAGACGCGTCGTAATGGTGCAGGATGAGATCGGTCATGGTTGCTCTTCTTCGGGTCCTGATCCGAGCCGGTCGGCCCGCTGGCCGTAGAGGTGGTGGTAGCGTTCGCGCGGCACATGCTCTTCCTTGCCGAGGGCGAGTGCGCGCAGGACCGCGGGTCGTCGCTGCATCGCATCGAACCAGCGCGCGATGTGCGGAAACTGCTCGAGGTCCTGTCCCTGGCGCTCGCAAGGCGCGATCCAGGGCCAGCACGCCATGTCCGCGATCGAGTAGGTGCCCGCGATCCAATCGCGATCGGCGAGGCGGCCGTTGAGCACGCCGTACAGCCGATTCACCTCGTCCGTGTAGCGGCGGATGCCGTAGGGGACCTGTTCGGTCGCGAATGCCCGGAAGTGATGCGCCTGGCCGGCCATCGGGCCGAGGCCTCCGACCTGCCAGAACAGCCACTTGAGGACCTCCAGGCGCGCG
>JBCCZC010000188.1:0-10493 GCA_039188505.1 Pseudomonadota bacterium
CTGCAGCCGATTGGCAATGCCCTCGGTCGATTCGAGCATGGTGTCGCTCTTCTGCTCGATCTGGTCTAGCCGCGCCTGGATGGCGCCGTCGCGCTCGTCGAGCGCCTTAGTGACTGCTTCCATGGTGTCCATGGGGTGTTAACTCCGGAATCGTTGGGCGCTGCTTTACAGCGCGTCGAGAATGTCGGTGAGTTACGCGGACTCGCCGCGGTAGGCCTGCCAGCCCTTCGTAGCCAGCCGAGCGGCCTCGCGTCGGGAGATGCCGAGGGAATCGGCCAGGAACCGCTCGTAGGCCGGCAGGGTGTCGATCCCGGCCGCGGCCTTGACCGCCGTCACTCGGGCCTGGGAGTTTGCGGGGAGACTGACCAGGCTCACCTCGAGTAGCTTCACCTCGTAGATCAGGTTGCCCGCTTCACCTTGCTCGGTGTCCATCGGATTGAATCCGATGCTGAACCCAAGCGCGCCGGCTCGGGCCAGATCGAAAGCCTCCCGGGCCTTCGCGACGCTCAGCGCCAGCTGACCTTGAACGCGCAGGCCGTGATCGTCTTCGGAGAGTTCGTTCCAAACGCCGATAGGAACCGCCGGATTGTGGGCCCACAACATCGCCGGAGCCGTGCGATCCGCCCGGTGCATCTCGAGACTCTTCTTGAAGGCGCCTGGCTGCACCACATCGCCGTAGGAGTCCACGTTGCCGAAGACGGATCCATAGCCTTCGATGTAGCCGCTTGGCTCGGCCTTGAACTGACAAATCGGTGGTGTGTGTCTCTGGTCCATCGCTTCACCCATGCTCAAATCGGGACCGCACGCTTGCGCTTCGCGTGGTCGTCGCTTTGGCCAGTCGCCAGGACTGAAACCGGGTGCCGCGTCGCCAGGACGGTAGGCGGGGTGTCGGCCGTCACCAGGACGGAACCGACACTGTGCATATTCCCAGTAGTGGCTCGCTCGGTCAATGGGAGCCCCCACGGTTGAACTCGGAGACCTGGGAGCCGAGCGTCTGCGCGCGCTCCATCACCAGGTCGGCGGCCGCGCCGGCGGGGATCGGACCAAGGACCGACCAGCCGACCACGGCCAGCTCGCCCTCGATCTCGGCAAGCTGGCACGTCCAGAGCGCATCGGTGCGCGGACAGTGCTTGGTGAGGAGTCCGGGCTCGTCGGCCCGGTTGATCGCTTCGGCGAATTCCAGCGCGGCCTCGGTGGACAGGATCGGGAAAGCCACGCGCGGCTTCGTCAGGTTCTCGAACGGCATCATGGCTCAGTGCCTCCGGTCGTCGTTGAGGATCTCGGGCTCGAAGCCAGCATCGCGGGCCTTCGTCGTGACCATCTCGAGCGCGGCCGCCTGCTCGATCGGACCGATTGCCTCGTACTTCACAACGGCCAGCTCTCCGTCGTGATGGTCAATGCTGGCCTGGACCAGGGCGCCGCCCAGGTGCGGGCAGTGCTGGGCGACCTGGCCCGGCTCGGTCTTCTTCATCGCGTTGCGCATGAGGTCCTCCTGGCAGGACCTGCACATCATGGGAAAGGGTGCGAATTTCATCGTGGTGGCCTCCTCGGTCATCCGAAACACGAGAACGGGTTGTCTTCGGGCTTGGTCGTGGGCGTGGAGCCGGTCAGGCCCACAGCGTCGTGCAGACGTCGGTACTCGACCCACACGGCCGCGCTCTGGCTCCGGCCGCCGTGCTCGTGTCGATTCCAAAGCTCGGCGTGCACGGCCGTCAGGTGTGCGATCAGGTCCAGCTTCTCGCGGGCCAGCTGGTTGTTGCGCATCAGCAGCCGGCACACGCGATCCCAGAAGGCCGTCGCCGATTTCGCCTTGCGCGGGGACCACCGCTCGATAAGCTCGGCCAGGTCCTGGGGCATGTCAGGTGGATCGTCGCCGGTGATCAGCTCGAGGACGGTTCCCTTGCCCTCGGTCGAGTTCGAGGGGCGGTAGGTGCCCCGGCGTCGCTTCTGGGCATCGGTCTTGCGGGTCATCTCGGTTCCTCCGAAAGTTTTCGGTCTGCACGCAAAAAAATGACTGGGGGCGCGTATGGCGAGGGGTGCTTCGTCAAGGATCGACCCCCCCTTTCCCCCGGCGCGCGCCGCAATCTGCAACCAGTCTCAATTTGCGCTCCACAGTTCGTTCCATGTCTGTTGAAACTCATGCATCGACTCGCGCTCTGCACGCTCCACAGCGATCGCTCGATTCCACTTCACGAAGTCGATGACGGACTCGATATGCTCGCGGACACGGTCGCGAAGGTCGTTCGGGTTCATCGCATCGAGTTCCCAGCAGGTAACCCCGTGGTGCTCTACGAACCATCGGTGCCGGGGGTCCTTCTTCTTGGTTCCGGCCGAGAAGCTCGGCAGGTGTTCATCAAGGCCTTGGACGATGGCGATTCGCTCAAACCGGCCGCCGGCGCCGTATCGCTCCAGCCTGGCGGGCAGGTCCACGTCGGTCATATAGCGGCCGCTCGGATCGTGGTCGCCGATGTAGAATGCGATGAAGTCCTTGTCCAGCCACTCAGCGTCGGCACTGTCTTCGGCTGCCTGCCGCACGGCGGTGTAGCTGCCGAAGCCTTTCATGACCCGGAAGGTCACGCCGTATTCCCTCAGCACGGGCTGGAGCACGCCGTGCACGGTGCCTTTCTCGCTCCAGATCTCGACCGTGGAGGGCTGGTCTTTCCAGTAGTCCTTCCGGTAGCCAGCAACAGCAGCATCGATGATCTGCGACGGATCTTTCCACTGGGCGACGGTGGCGACCTCCCGCGACCCGTCGACCACTTTCGTCCAGTCGAGAACACCAGATTCACGCATGCCCGTCATGATGCGACTCACCTTCTGAGTGAACCGGACCTCCATGCTGCCGATGCGTCCCTGGGTGAACAGGGCATAGCAAACGCCCCGCACGGTGATCGGCGCTCGCTCGTCAACGACGTCGAGAATGGCGGCCTCGAGTTCGAGGGTGGCTCTTGCCTTCCCGCGGGCCATCAAATGCACCTCGCATTCGTTGTGCGAACTTTCGGCCGCCCGCTATTTGAGAGCGATGAAAGCCTGGAAAGAGCCGCGCTAAAGCCGCCACCACATGGCAGATCTAGATAGGTGTGCGCATACGGGGTAACGGGGGGTGCGCAAATTGCCCTGACTGGGTCGCATACGGGGTAATGGGCATCGTGGAACACTCGGCCGATGTTCCATTGCCCCATATGTGTACCTGCTTGGGTCGCATACGGGGTAGGCGATTCAATTCGAATCCTTCCATCGATTGCTCGCTTTCCTGGTTGGGGAGACGTCGAGTTTGCCGTCGCAGGACGCGATCGGGTGCCACGTGAGCGCGTAGAGACTGCATCGATTTCGTCCACCCTGGCGCGTCCGTTCGATGAGTCCGGCCTCGAGCAGCTCGTCGATTGCGCGATGCAGCGTACCCTTTGAGCGAAATAGTCCGCGCTGCCTGAGCGGCCCGAACGCCGCATGCAGATCGCCGTTGTTCCCCTCGCGCTTGTTGCTGCGGTGCCGGTGTTGGTAGACCAGATCGAAGAGCAGGGCGCGGGCGTGATTCGACAGCCTCCGGTAGGCCTCGCTCTCCATGATTCGATGGGGCACATGGACGAACGGCGCCGTCCGTTTTCGTCGCTGAGGGTCCACGTGGGGAAGTCCTCCAGAATGGCCGGCGTGGTATCCTGCCGCCCGTGGGTTCCGATACCTGCATTGCCCGCCTGGTCCTCGCCGAGCGGGCTTTTTCTTTTCTGCGGCATGCTCATCAGTCGCAGCACCCGATCGTCCGAGCCGCCGCGCGCGCCTCCCGCGGATCCCGATACAGGCCAGCGATTACCCTGGCGTCGTCAACGAGCGGACGCAGTCGAAACTGTCCGATGTCTGGCGCGTGTGTGAGGTCTGCGACGATTCGGCCCCGGGCGTCTCGGAGCCGCTCACGCTCGATCGCGTTGGGCTTCGGCTGGCCGCTCATCGGTGGCCCTCCCGTCCGCTGAGCTTGTCCTCAGCGTCCATGAGTGCCTCGACGATGTTGTCGAGCAGGAGCATCACGCCGAAGCTGGTGTACTCGTCGAGGTCGATCTCTCGGGCGCCGCCGTCACTGCGAAGCACGCGTGCACCCAAGCTCAGCACTGCCAGGACTCGGGAGATCGTCCGTTGCGGCGAATCGCCCACGAGGGCGTTCTTATCGACGATCATCTGCCACGCGAGGCTCTTGTCACTGATCACAGCCGACCTCCTCGAGTTGCTCGCGGATCTCGCGAAGGATGATGGCCAGGCCGTCGCGCGCGTCTTCGGAGAGCTTCCGTTCTTCGCCGCTGACGGTCGTTTCCAGAAGCTCCTCGATCGCGTGCAGCTTGCGGACGGGCTTCAGGAGCGGGAGGGGGCCGATCTGGGGTGTGCGGGCAGTGCTCATGCTTCAGCCGCCTCGCGCACTTCGCAAGACGCAATCAGTTCATGGACATGCTCGGCAAGGATTACTCGGCGACTGCCGATCACGGAGTACGGAAGGTCCCCGTCCCGCATCAGCTTGTAGATCTTCGAGCGGCTCCAGCCGGTGGCGGCGGACAGCTCGTCGGGGTGGTATGAAATACGCCCGGTGGGCGCCTTGTTCGGGTGGGTCATTACATGCCCTCACGGTTGAAAGTGAGGACAGGGTGGATTCTGGTGGTGGTCGTCGTCGAGGACGCGAACCGGCAGTTTTCTGCCGCTACACGTCCACCCGTTCAGCTCTTGCGCTTGAACGTGTCGAGGTCGAATTCTCCAAGTTCGATTTCAGCGGCCGCCAAAATCGCGCCTGCGGCTTCGTGCTGCCGCTCTTCGGTCCAGTCTTCGGGAAGGATGGCGCGAAGGTCCCTTACCATGCTCCAGAACACGGTGCGTGGCTTCACTCGATCGCGCGAAGGGTCCGCACTGTCCGCAATAGCCGCCAGCCGGGGCAGCGTCGCGTCTCGAAGATGAACCAATTCGCGAAAGTCGACGAAGGCCGTCACCTCCGCGTCGAGCACAGGTCCCATTTCGAGCAAGGCGCCTCGGAGCTTCTCCGCGTGTCTGGCGATCTTCGTTGCCGTTCGTCGCTCGGTCTTCCCGTCGTGCTCTGCCAAGTCGCGCACCAGGCGCTCCGCTGCCCGGTACCGCCCCAGCAGCCTCTCGACCTCTTCCCACTTCGCTTCAAGGTTGTCGGCCGTCGCTATCGACTCGCTCAGGAAGAATTGCCGCAGCTCTTCGAAAACCTGGATGTTCGGCTTCGCGCTCACCCCAGCACCTCGACCGCGGCGGCCAGGTTGTCCGGCGCGAGATGCGCGTATCTCAAAGTCATGGTCAGGTCCGCGTGGCCCAGGAGCTCGCGCACACTGTTGAGCGGGACACCGGCCATCACCAGCCGGGACGCGAAGTGATGCCGGCAGTCATGGAATCGAAATCCGGACACCTTGGCGTCGCGGAGCAGCGCCGCCCATGCGCGCTTGATGTTGTCGAGCGGGCGCACTTCGCCAGCGGGGCCTCGCCTTGGAGACGGGAACACGAGCGCGTCGGGTCCAGTCTCGGCGCTGGTGGCCTTCCAGCCGACCAGAGCAGCCTTCGCGGCCTTGTTGAGGGGAACGTGGCGGGTCTGCCCGGACTTCGCCTTGCCGCCCTCGACGGTCACGCGCGGGGAGTCGGTGAGCCGGGCGTCGTGCCACTGGAGTGCGAATAGCTCGCCGCGGCGTAGACCGGTGTTCAGCGCCAGCAGCACCAGCGGCCGCAGGTAGTCGGTTCGGCCGTTGACGGCGGCCAGGAGGCGCCGCTCCTCGTCGTTGTCGAGGTAGCGCACGCGCGCCACTCGATCGAGACGGGGGAGCTTCACGCCCGCCGCCGGGCTCGCCTCGAGGTAGCCGTGAGTGACCGCCAGCTTCAACGCGCTCTGCATCTGCGCAAGGTCCCGGTGAATGGTCGAGTCCTTGATACCCGCCTTCCGCCGGGTTGCCTTCCAGCGCTCGAAGTCGATCGGCGAGAGGTCGGCCAGCTTCTTGTCGGCAATGCCGGCGAATGCTCCCTGCCAGCCCTTCCCGTCGTCGGTCCGCCGCATTAGCCAGTCTGCCGTCGTCGTTCCTCGGCTGTAGTTGGTCTCCGCGTGGTCGCGGAAGGGCCCGGTGATGAAGTCGGCGAGAGTCCGGCACTCGCGGCCGTCGTCGCCACGGGTCGGGGGATACGGGGTCCCATGCTCGCGGTAGCACTCGCGCATGGCGTCGGCCTGCTCTCGTGCCTTTGCCAGCGGCCAGGCATCGACGCTGCCGAGCTTCGCCCGCTTGCCGCGGGCCCAGGACCAGAACCAGGTCTTGGCGCCGCTCGGATATACGGCCAGTTCCAGGCCGTCGCACTTGCCGTCGCGGACGTAGAATTGAGACGCGCGAGGCTTGGTGCGCTTGACCGCCGCGTCGGTGAGGATGGCCGCCTTTCTGGGCATGTGGGGGTCTCCGCATGGTGCATTACTGGTGCTATAAGGCCAGTGTATGCCAAAACACGGCAGAGCACACTACCGCCCAGAAACGGAGTTAAAATCCAAGAATTACAGAATCTTATAGATGCTCGAGAATGTGCCCCCGTGTGCTGCCGTGGCCATATCCGCCCACAATTAGGTTGTGGGGGTCGGGAGTTCGAATCTCCCCGCTCCGACCAATCAATCGGCCCGTCTCGGGCGATCTCCAAAGACTCCTCTCCCGGGGTGTTCACGCCGCCAGCGGCGATCAGGCGAGGCATGTGCTCCAGCGTGTCACTTCGCCTGCTGACCATCCATTGCACCCGCTCGGCAAGCGGGCGGCAATTCGACTAAGCTGCGGTGTGGTCACTGGCGGCTGCGAGTTGCCTACCGGCGACTTCCCCTGCTGGACACTGGAGTAGCGATGGACCGTCTTGATCCCCTGCCAGCGAGTGCCCTCCGGCACGAGTTCACCAACGCCGAACTGGACTTCAATACGACGAGCGAGCTCTGCGACGTCTTTCGTCTCTACGAGGAGGCCAGGGCCGAAGATGCCATCCAGCTCGGCCTCGAGCTGCAGCGTCCCGGCTACAACGTTTTCGCCATGGGCCCGGATGGGCAGCGCTGCCTGGCCATCGTCCGCGAATTCGTCGAGGCCCAGGCGAAGGGTGAACCCGTGGGCCAGGATCTCTGCTTCGTCCACAACTTCGAGGCGCCCGATCAGCCCAAGGCATTTCTCCTCGACGCGGGTCGGGGCCGGGTGCTCGACAAGGACCTCTCGCGCCTGGTCGCCGACCTGGAAGAAGTGCTGCGGGCGGCCTTCGAGAGCGAGCAGTACCGGACCCGGCGCCAGGAGATCGAGTCCGACCTGACCCGGCAGCGCGACGGTGCCTATCGGCAGCTTCAGGATCAGGCGGAGAGCCAGGGCATCCGGGTCGAGCTCGATCGACAGGGCCTGATCTATCGCGCCATGCGCGACGGGGAAGTGCTGAGCCCGGAGGAGTTCGATGCTCTCGACGATATCGCCCAGGCCGAGATCAAGGAGAAGCTGAAGGGGGTCAAGCAGGAGATCCAGGCACTGACGAGCAAGCTGCCGAAGTGGCGGCGGCGGGCCGGGGAGTCGATTCGCGAGCTGGATCGCGAAACGGCACGCGACGCCACGTTGGAGCTGTTCGAGGAATTGATCGAGGCCTACGGGAAATCCCCCGAGGTCGTCGCGCACCTGCGGGCGATGCACGAGGACAGCGTCGAGCTCGTGATGACGCTGCTTGCGGCAGCTGCCCACAGCCGTCGCGGACGCGCCGGCATCATCGCCAATCCCCAGCAGCTGGAGGCGCTGAAACGGCGGTACCAGGTGAATCTGCTGGTGGACCGCAGCAAGGACTCCCATGCGCCGGTGGTGTACGAAGACGACCCGACCTTCGCGCGCCTTGTTGGCCGTGTGGAAAAGCGGTCGGAAGCCGGAACCGTGTCGTCGGACGTTCATACGATCCGGGCGGGCACCCTGCACTATGCCAACGGCGGCTACCTGCTGGTCGACGCCCATGAGCTCCTGACCCGCCCCCTGGCCTGGCCCGCGCTCAAGCACGCCATCAAGACGAGCGGCGCACGGATCCGCAGCGCTTCGCGGGTGGTCGGCACCGACGTCTCCGAACTCCTGGACCCCCAGGAGGTGCCCCTGAAACTGAAGGTCATCGTGGTGGGCACGCCGAGGATCTACTACATGCTTCACCGGGTGGACCCGGACTTCCGCGACCTCTTCAAGGTACTCGCGGAATTCGACCCGGATATCGAGCGAAACACCGACAGCGTCAGCTCCTATGCCTGCACGATCGCCACGATGGGCCGAGAGCTGGAACTGCTGCCACTGCAACGAGACGCGGTTGCCCGGGTCATGCAGTACTCGCTGCGCCTCTCCGGTGACCGCTGCAAGTTCACCACGGACGTCGAACGCCTCGCCGACCTGATGCGGGAGGCCGACTTCCAAGCGCGCAAGGGCGGCCACACGGTCATCTGCGAGGCCCAGGTGACCGAAGCGCTCGAGGCCCGGCAGCGGCGCCTGGGGCGGCGCGCGGAGCGCGCGCAGGAGTCGATCCGCCGCGATTTCATCAAGATCGCCAGCGATGGCAGCCGGATCGGTACCGTGAACGCGCTGACGGTCAGCATGCTGGGCGACTTCATGTTCGGTCGACCCAATCGGATGACCGCGCGCGTGCATATGGGCCAGGGCAAGACGATCGATATCGAGCGCGAAGCCAAGCTCGGCGGGTCGCTCCACTCCAAGGGCGTCATGATCCTGAGCGGTTACATTGGCGCCCACTACGCGCGGAAGTTCCCGCTGGCCATCACCGCGACGCTCGTCTTCGAGCAGTCCTACGGCAGGATCGACGGCGACTCCGCGTCTTCGGCGGAACTGTACGCCCTCCTCTCGGCGATCGCGGAGGTGCCGCTCCGGCAGGACCTCGCGGTGACCGGCTCGGTCAACCAATTCGGCGAGATCCAGGCGATCGGCGGGGTCAACGAGAAGATCGAGGGCTTCTTCGACTGCTGCCGGGCCCGGGGCCTGACCGGTCGCCAGGGCGTCATTATTCCCCGGGACAACGTCGACAATATGATGCTCAATGACGCCGTGGTCGATGCCGTCAGCGAGGGCAACTTCCATATCTACGCAATCGCCCACGTCGACGAGGGCATCGAGCTGCTCACCGGCATGCCTGCGGGCGAGATCGACGAGGATGAGATCTTCCCCGAGGGCACCTTCAACGATCTCGTCCTCAAGAGCCTGGTCGACATCGCGATGCGGCGCCGCGACTTCAATCGTGCGCAGCGCAAGGCCTCGACGGAAAACGGCGATGCCGAGGGGGGCAGCCCCCCTCAGGCCGAAACTCGAACCGGGCCTACGGCTGGCGGCTCGCCCTAGCGTTCGCGGCGTCGGACTCGGTCGCCGAGATCTGCACGTAGCTCCAACAGGTGCGGCCGAGGAGCACGGTGCTGGTCGCGAGCAGGACCAAGCCGAGTCCGATCAGCACGTTTGCTTCCAAGGGCGGCAGGACGCTCACGGGGGCAACGGCAATCGCAGAACCGGCGAACAGAAGTGCGCCGACTTCCTGGTCTCGCTTGATCTTGTGCAGGCAACGATCTTTGGACGGCATGGCTTGGCTCCTCATGCTGATGGCCGGGCCGCTCGACGCGGCCTCCTCGTTCCGACCGCGGCATCCGCGACGTCGATGACCCCGAAACGATAGGGTTACATCGGTTCTCAGGATGGCCCGAAACGGCCAATCGCTTGACCGATCGATCATCGGCGGCTGAAACGAGACGACACACCGGCGAGCGCCCTTACCGGCGACGCTCGCGATCGTCGCGGGCGCGCAGGCCCTCGAGTTTCAGTCTTGCCTGGGCGGCGCGACTCTGCTCTTCGAGGTGGATGTTCTGAACCTCGATCTGGCGGAAGATCGACTGGATCCCATTCCGGATGCTGAACATCACCGCAATCCCTTCGAGCAGCACGCGCAGGAGCAGAATGATCATCAGCCGGGCACCGAAGTCGCGGAGCTCGAGCAGACCTGCGGCCTGCTGGAACAAGGTGACGACCAGGCCCGCCACGAGCGCGCCGTTGAGACCGCGGGACAGATATGGGGTCACGTTCAGGCGCAGCAGCATGAAGTCTCGGAAGGTGGCGACGACAGTTCGCGCCTCCTCCTGCATCTTCGGCGTCGCGAGGGCGCGACGCCGCTCTTTGGAGTCGGGCTCACCAGTGCCGCGTGGCGGCGGCGCATCACTCATCGCGGCAACCCGCCAGCCATTGCCCCGCGACTCTGCTCGACGCCTCTTTCGAGGCATACCCCGTGCTACCCCAGAATCCCTCCATGCCCGTCCCGGCTCGCGTCTATTTCGGAGCGCGTAGGGTGCCAGCTGCTAGAACTGCTGCTTGACGGAGTCGGCCAGGAACCCCGCAGTTGCGGTCTACGAACGACGGGAGCGCTTGGTCCTGGCCATACCCGGCGGACCGGGCGGGGAATCAGTCGGAGGCCTCCAGCTCGTCGGAATCCAAAGGTGCCAGAAGAGC
>JBCCZC010000189.1:0-10286 GCA_039188505.1 Pseudomonadota bacterium
CGATACCGCGGCGATTGAGCTCGAGCTCACCGAGCGCGTTGTTCATCCAGATCCCCGTACCCGGCGGCATGACGCCGGCGCCGTAGCCCGCCGAGACCGTGATCGAACAGGCGATGCGCGAGGCGTCGGTCGCCGACGTGTGCACCGTACTCGGAGACTGGAAGGCCTCGAGCCCGTTCGGCGCCAGCGCCAGGAGGCGCCGGACCTCCGACTCCAGGTCCGGCGTCAAATCCAGCACCTCGAAGCGATGCGCGAGCATGGCCTGCTGCACGCGGACCAGGTGATCGGTCGCCGCGGTGTCCCAGCGCTCGAGGCCCCGGTCGGCACAGAGCGTGAGCATGGCGGCGAGGACCGCGCCGCCGAGGGACGGCGGCGGCGCGGTGGCGATCGTCCAACCGTCGAGCTCGAGCGTGATGGGTTTCCGCACGACCGGCTCGTAGGTCTGCAGATCCTCCCGGGTCATCAGGCCGCCGCCAGCGGTGATGCAATCCGCCATTGCCCGGCCGATATCGCCCCGATAGAACGCGGCGGCGCCCTCGGCCGCGATCAGCTCCAGCGAGTCGGCCAGGTGCTCGACCTCGATGCGGTCACCGATGGGCTTGAGGCGCCCGTCATCGGTGTGGAGCGCGCGATGGCTGGCGGGATCCCAGCCGTAGATGAGATCGTGGGCGTGCATCATGAAGCCATGCGCCGCGGAGGAGAGCGGAAAACCCTCGCGCGCGACGCGGATTGCCGGCGTCAGCAGCATCGGCCAGGAGAGGCGTCCCCAGCGGCTGGAGGCAAGATCGAAGGCTGCCAGGATGCCCGGGGTGGCGACGCTGCCGTGGGCGATCAGCGTTTCCATCCCGCCGGCGTATTCCAGCACAACCCGCCGAACGGCCGCTTGCGCGGGCGCGCGGCCCGAGCCGAGCCCCGGCATCGCCACGCTGCCGTCAACGGTGACCGGCTCGCCTGTTTCCGGCCAGATCGTGAGAAAACCACCACCGGCGAGCGACACCATGCCGGGCTCGCTCACAAGCGAGGCCAGTGACGCCGCGATCGCCACGTCCACGGCATTGCCGCCCGCATCGGCGATTTCAGCGCCGGCGTCAGCGGCAAGTTTCGATGTCGTGGCAACGCCTACCTGCATGGTGGTCTCCCGGAGCAGCTCCGAGCCTTCTCTCATCCGGACCTGCAGGTCAGGGTGTACGGTGCGGGATCAGTTGGACGCAGCCTCGTCGACGAGCTGGGCGAGCGCCTCGACGCGCGGGTCGTCGGGAATCGTTTCCTGCATGATCTTCACGAGCCGTCGGGCCTCTTCCGCCCGGCGGTTCGCGACGAGCGCGTGGACAGCCCGGGCGCCTTCGGCAACACGGGCTTCCCGAGTCACGTGGCGTCCCGTCAGGGTATTCTCTACATCAACAAGCATCGGAATCATCCCAGCAGCGTACGGCATTCGGCGGCGAAACGTGCGGGATTAATGACAAATTCTGTGTCTGTGACGCGCACCGGGTAGGGCTTTGGCGCTCGGGCGAGTACCCTGCAGGGACTGAGGGGAGGTGTCCGTGCGGTCAGTGTCACCCATCATCATGTGGCTTGGGCTTTCTCTTGCAGCGGTCTGCCTGCTTCCTTTCGGCCTCTCGACCTACCAGATCACCACCAGCCGCGATCGCCTGATTGACCAAAGCCAGCGCACCCACCTCATGGCAGCGCGGACGGCGGCCGAGCGGCTGGGGGCTCGCAAGGATAGTCTGCAAGGCCTGCTCGGCACCCTCGGGAATATTCCTGACCTGTATGTCCGGCCCGACGCCGAGGCCGCTCGCGACCTGCTGCGCAGCGCCGTGGAGTCCGAGCCGGGAATTCTGTCGCTCGGCCTGGTCGCGACGCGCGACGGACAACCGCCGCAGCGCGTCGTCGAGATTCGCACCGAAGCGGCCCCCGCATCGCTCGATCTGCTGAGCTTCGTCGACGAACCCCTGTCCTTCCACGCCGATGACGACGGCCGCATGCTGACGGTCGCGACAGTCGAGTCGGCCCGCCCGGGCGTTTTTCTGGTCGCAGCGCAGGAAGACGCCACGCTGCCCTCGATCCTGAACCCAGAAGAACTCGGCAGCGCCGCAGACCTGTTCGTGGTGGACGGCGCCGGACAACCGCTGCTGGCGCCGGCCGGTCTCACGGAGCTGCCGGATACGCTGATCGAACTGCTGACCGTTGGCGGCATCCAGTCCGCCGGGCAGAAGATCGACTGGCCCGATATCGGCGCATCCATCTCGGCGTTCGCGCGGGTCCAGGAGTCGCCGTTTGCCGTGATTTCTCGCCAGCCAGTGCTGGCTGCGGACACCCTCTCCCGGGACCTGCGCCGCACCGCCTGGACGATCTTCATCGCCGTCAGCGCACTCGCGCTGGGCGTCCTCGCGATGTTCTCGACCAAGGTGGTGCAGCCGATTCGGCGCCTGGTAGCCCAGCAGCGGGAACTTGCAGGACTGAAGCCTGGCGAGCTCCGCTCGGGCGGAGAGATCGCGGAGCTCAACGAGGCTTTCGAGGCCATCAAGCGGAGCGAGACCGACCGGGAAGCGCTCAGCGAAGTCTTCGTGGATCGCTATCAGGTCCTGCGGGTCATCGGGACCGGCGGCATGGGTTCCGTCTACCTCGGCATGGACCCCAAGCTGCGGCGACACGTGGCCCTGAAGACCCTGAACTTCGAATACCTCAACGTGCCCGAACGCGACAACGCCTTTCGACACCTGCGGGAGGAGGCGGTCGTCGCGGCACGCCTGGCTCACCGCAACGTCGTGGCGATCCACGACATCATCGAGGGGCCGCGGGGCGCCTTTGTGGCCATGGAACTCGTGGATGGCCAGAGCCTCAGCACCGTCTTGCTCGACATCGATCGGCTGACGATGACGCAGACCATGCCCATCATCGTCGCGGTGCTTCGAGGCCTCATCGCGGCGCACGAAAAGGGCATGGTGCATCGCGATATCAAGCCAGCGAACGTCCTCATCGGCACCAACGGCGACATCAAGGTGACCGACTTCGGTACCGCGGCGCCGGTGTCCGCCGGCGAGAAGACCCGGAGTCAGGTGGTCGGAACGCCGGGCTACATCGCGCCCGAGTCGATCATCAGCGGGACATTCAGCGAGAAGAGTGACGTGTTCGCCGTGGGTGTCCTGACCGTTCGGTGCCTGACCGGCGAGATGCCGTTCAAGGCCAATTCCGCGGAGCAGGTGTTTGCCCGGACGACACAGAATGCGATCGACTTCTCGCGCGGCCCCCTCGCCGAGCTGACCTGGCCCGTTTCCAAAGCCATCCAGGCCATGCTCGAGCGCGACCCCGCCTTCCGCGCCACGGCCACAGACGCCCTGGCGGGGCTGCTCGAGGCCTGGGATTCGCCCGTCCGCTGGGACAATGACTGGTTCAATATCCGCAGTATCCTCGAACGAAAGGAGGCTCCCGATGAGCGCCCGACAGAGCGTCTCTTTGGCACTGCTGCTGCTTAGCGGCTCGCTGGCGCAAGCAGAGACCGGATCCACGGGCCGGATACTCGGAGCACAAGCGGGTAGCGCGCCGGCCTGGACGGCGACCACCGACGCGGACGGAGACCTGCGCTGGACCCTGGACGCGAGCGAGACGCCGCGCCCCGAATCCAGTCAGCTGGTCGTGGACAGCGCGCCGCCGTCGGTGACCTGGGAGCTGACGGGCCCCGCGCAGAACGGGGCCGACGGTCGAACGATCGTCCACCCCGACACGCGGTTCACCCCGGTCGTCGAGGACCCGGCGGGCGCGATCATCGAACGGCGGCTTGTCGACGGCGATCCGGTGTCGGCGTGGCCGGCTCCACTTCCGGACCGTGTTAGGACGCTGACCGTCCATGCGGCCGACACCTTGGGCAACGAAAGACAATCCGATAAATCGATCCTGGTCGACGGCAAGGGACCTGAGGTGAGCTATCGCCTGCTCACCGAACTGGAGGGCGCGCCAGGCTACAGTTCGCGACCCGCGAAGCTCGCAGTGACCGCCGTCGACGATCTGACGCAGGCGCGACTGCTCGTAGCCGAGAACACAGCGTGCAGCACGCGTTCTTCCTGCGAGCTCATCAGTGACGAGGCCGGCGTGACACTGCGCGCCGAGGATGCGCTCGGGAATCGTACGGAACTGGCCGTCGCCTGGCTCTACGACGAGGTCCCACCCGAGGTCTCGCTCAGCTACGCAGGCCGCGCTATTCCGCCGGGTGAGCTCATTGTCCTTTCCGTCGGCGAGGCCGTCGGCTTCGAGCTCAGCGACGCGGGCGTGGGTGTCCGCTCGGCGGTGTACCGCTACAACGACATCGATGAGAAACCGGTGCCGTCGACCCTTCGGTTTCTCACCAAGGGACGCTATCTGCTCCTGGTCCGCAGCGAGGACCTGATCGGCAATACTGGGGAATCCCGATGGACCATCGTCGCGCGATGAAACGACTGGCCTCTTCCCTCCTTGCGCTCGGATGGCTGCTGACCACGCCCGTGCAGGGGCAAGAGGTCGAAGACGAGCTGATCGAGCACATCGTCGTCGCCGGCGACACGATCCGAGGGATCACCACCCGCTATCTGGGCTCGGAATATGCGTGGCAGGACAACTGGAAGCTGAATCCACACATCAAGGATCCGGACCTGCTCCGGATCGGTGACCGGCTGACCATCATCAAGAGCCGGACCATCGAGGCAGAACGTGCAACCGTCGCAGAGGTCGTCCAGTCGGTCGACAAGGCCCTGCAAAGCGGCCCCTGGCAGAACGCAACGGTCGGCGACGAGCTGGTTGCGCGGGACGGCGTGCGTACGCTGGCCGATTCCTTCGCGACCCTGCGCTACAACGACCGCACGAGCGTTCGCCTGGATCCCTACTCGCAGATCTACCTCACCGACCGCGAACGCGATCTGCGCGGCACGGACCGCGGCACCATCGAGATCATCGAGGGCGGCGCTGCCCTCAGCTGGGAACCGCTCGTTGATCGGAGCCCCCGCACGGACATCACCGTGGTGTCCGGCAGCGCCCAGACCCGGCTTGACGGGTCTCGGGGTGTGGTGTCGCTCCACGCTGCCCAGGACGAGGACAAGGCGGCGCGCCTGTCGATGTTCGAGGGACGAGGCGAAGTGAGCGCCGGCGGCGAATCCGTGCAGCTGAGCAAGGGGCTCGGCGTTGCGGTCGAGGAAGGCGGCACGCCGGGCGCGCCGGAGCGGCTGCTTCCCCGGCCCGAGACCCGCAGTCCCGCGCGCGGTGACGCCCTGAGCTACGACAATCCGCGGCTCGAATGGACCCCGGTCGAGGAGGCCGAGGGCTATCGGGTCGAAGTGTGCGGCGACGTGGACTGTGAACTCCCGATTTACCAGGCCGAACTGGCGTCGGGCGAGACCCGGATCGTGGCCAGTTCTCTCGGCGCCGGCAACCGCTTCTGGCGCGTCCAGGCGATCAGCGAAACGGGCTTGCTGGGCTATGCCAGCCGACTGGTGCCTTTCACCGTCACCCGGGACTGGACGGACACTCACGCCCCCGGCGTCCTCGTGACCGTCGTCGACGCCCCGCTGCAAGCGAGCGACGAGGCCGTCCGGACCGCGCCGTCCGGGCAGCTCCTGTTCCAGCACCACGACGACGCGTCAGGCGAGGTGTCGGTCTACTATCGATGGAACGAAGCGCCCTTCGCGGTCTGGGACGGCAGCGCGCTCGCGTTGCCGGCAACGGCAGCCCGGTTGGAGTTCTACGCAACCGACCGCCTCGCAAACCGCTCGCCAACGCATCGCGTGGACATCCTTCACGACCGATGAATCGCGACCTCACGGCCAGACTCCTGGCAAACGCGCACCCGAAACCCGGTCCGCTAGCGGCTGCCCCGTGATCACCTGAGAGGCCGGACACCGTGCTCTATCTCATCGGCGGCGCATCACGGTCCGGAAAGACCCTGCTGGCCGAGCGGATGCGCGCCGAGCGCGGGCTGTCGACGCTCTCCCTGGACTGGCTCGTCATGGGCTTCACCAACGGCATGCCGCAGGTCGGCATCCATGACAAGCTATTCCCCGACGACATCGCGGTTCGCCTCTGGCGCTTCCTTACCGCGATGTGCGAGAACATGCTCTGGGCCGACCTCGATCAGGTGATCGAGGGAGAGGCGATGCTGCCGAGCCGAATCCGGGAGCTGACCAAAGCGCATCCCGGCGGGATTCGCGCGTGCTTCCTCGGCTACACCGATGTCGATATCCACGCCAAGCTGCGCGAGATCCGGAATTACAGCGATCCTCGCACCGACTGGCTGGCGAAGGAGTCCGACGCCTACGTGCGCGACCACATCAGGAACATGACCGCGTTCAGTCGTCAGCTTGCTGCCGAATGCGAAGCGTCCGGCCTGCCCTATTTCGATACCTCGACCGACTTCATCGGCGCCACCGAAGCGGCATGGCGATCCCTCGGGGACGGGGATCCGGCAAGCTGACCACCGGCTCCGTTCGCAACTGCTACCATCACCACCTGCTCTCGAACGGTATTCCCAATGATCCGAAACGCCTGCTTTCTCCCTCTGCTCGTCACGCTCCTGGGCTGCGGCGGCGAAGCGCCCGCTCCGGAGACCGCGGCGCCGTCCGAGCCGGTGGCCAGCCCCGAACCGGTTGCCGACCTGGTGCTGCGCAATGGCAAGGTCGTGACGGTCGACGACGCCAATCCTGAGGCGAGCGCCATTGCCGTGGTCGACGGCCGGATCGTTGCCGTCGGCAGCGACGAGGACATCGACTCGCTGGTCGGCGATGACACCGAGATCGTCGATCTCGCCGGGCGCCTGGCGATTCCTGGCTTCATCGAGGGCCATGGCCACTTCACCTCGCTTGGCCAGGCGAAGATGGTCCTGGACCTGACGAAGGCGAAGAGCTGGGACGAGATCGTGGCGATGGTCGAGGAAGCGGCCAGCACCGCGCCCGAGGGCGCGTGGATCCAGGGCCGCGGCTGGCACCAGGAAAAATGGGAAGAAGTGCCCTGGCCGAACGTCGAGGGACTGCCACTGCACGATGGCCTCAGTGCAGTCAGCCCCAACAACCCGGTGCTGCTGGGCCACGCGAGCGGCCACGGCTCCTTCGCGAACGCCGCCGCCCTGGAGGCCGGCGGCATCGATCGCGAAACTCTGGACCCGCCGGGCGGCGAAATCGTCCGGGACAGCGATGGCCGACCGACCGGTGCGCTACGGGAAACTGCCCAGCGCATCGTCGGTGAGGCCTACCAGCGCTACCTCGAGAAGCAGCCGCCGGAGGAACGGCGCCAGGCCGCACTCAAGGCCGTTGAGCTTGCCGCCGAGGAGTCGCTGCGCAAGGGCGTGACGAGCTTCCACGACGCGGGCTCGTCCTTCGAGACGATCGACTTCCTGCGCGAACTCGCCGCCGCCGGCGAGCTACCGCTGCGCCTCTACGTCATGGTGCGCTTCGAGAGCAACGAGGTCATGGCGGAGAAGCTTCCCGAGTATCGCCGCATCGACGAGGGCGGCGGCTTTCTCACCGTCCGCTCCATCAAGCGTCAGATCGACGGCGCGCTTGGCGCCCACGGCGCGTGGCTGCTGAAGCCCTATGATGACCTTCCCACCAGCACCGGCCTCGTGCTCGAGACGCCCGAGGACATCTACCGCACCGCCGAACTCGCTATCAAGCACGGCTACCAGCTCAACACCCACGCCATCGGCGACCGGGCCAACCGCGAAGTTCTCGACCTCTACCAGAAGGCCATGGAAGAAGCCGGCGCCGACAGCGCCGCGCTCCGCTGGCGTATCGAGCACGCCCAGCACGTCGACCCCGCCGACCTGCCGAGGTTTGCCGAGCTGAACATCATCGCGTCGATGCAGGGCAATCACTGCACTTCCGACGGCCCCTGGGTCTCCAAAAGGCTCGGTGAATGGCGGACGCGCCAGACGTCCTACCTCTGGCGCAGCTTCATCGATGCCGGCGTGGTCGTCACCAACGGCACCGACGTGCCGGTCGAGGACATCGACCCGCTCGTCAGCTTCTACGCCTCGGTAACGCGAATGACCGTCGCGGGACCGTTCATGCCGGAACAGGTGATGACCCGCGAGGAAGCGCTCAAGACCTACACGATCAACGCGGCCTTCTCCGCCTTCGAGGAAGACGACAAGGGCTCGATCACCCCGGGCAAATACGCCGACATCGTCGTGCTGTCGAAGGACATCCTGACGATTCCGCCGGAGGAGATCCTCGAGGCCAAGATCGACTACACGCTGGTCGGTGGCGAGATCCGGTATCGTCGCGGCGACTCCTGACGGTTGCGTTGATGAGCGAATGGCCCTTCGAACCGCTGGCCTTCGAGGAGAAATCTCCCGAAGCCATGCGCGCTGCGGTGGCGGCATTCCACGCCAGTGTGCGACGCCGCCGAACCGTGCGCGACTATAGCGACCGGCCCGTGCCCCCGACCATTATCGAACAGGCGATCCTCGCTGCCGGGACAGCGCCGAGTGGGGCGAACATGCAGCCGTGGCACTTCGTCGCGGTCAGTGATTCGTCCATTAAGCACCAGATCCGCGTCGCCGCCGAGGAGGAGGAACGGGCCTTCTACGAGCATCGCGCGTCGGACGAATGGCTCGAGGCCCTGGCGCCGCTCGGCACCGATGCGGACAAGCCCTTTCTCGACGTGGCCCCGTGGCTGATCGCGGTTTTCCTGAAGAAGTTCAGCGAGGGCGAGGACGGCCAGCGGCTGAAGAACTACTACACGGCCGAGTCCGTCGGCATCGCCAGCGGCTTCCTCCTGTGTGCCCTGCACGAGGCCGGCCTGGTCACGCTCACCCACACGCCGAGCCCGATGAAATTCCTTAACGAGGTCCTCGGCCGCCCGAAGGACGAACGGGCCTTCATGCTGGTCGTTGCCGGTTACCCGGCCGACGACGCAACGGTTCCAGTCATCAGCAAGAAGCCGCTCGGCGAGATCGCCACGTTCCTCGACTGACTCGGCCGAACGGCGCCTAACCTTCGCTGCGGGCGCCCTCCTCCAGTAGATAGGTCGCGAACCAGTTGACGATCTCGACCGTCGACGTGACCCGGTTTTCGGTCTTCGACCAGCCGTGCCCTTCGTCCGGGAACAACACGTACTTCACCGGCACGTCGCGCTGGCGCAGGCTGTCGACGACCTGTTCGGCCTCGACGACCGGGACGTTGGTGTCATTCGCGCCGTGGAGCACGATCGTCGGGGCCTTCACCTGGTCGACCTTGTTGATCGGCGACAGCTCCGCGAGCATGTCGGCCTCGGTTTCCGGATCGCCGTATTCGACCGTCGAGATCGCGGCCATCCAAGGCTCGGTGTTCTCGAAGAAGGTCTTGAAGTTCACCACCCCAAACAGGTTCGCCCCGGCGGCGAAGAGATCCGGGTATTCGGCCAGCCCGGCCATGACCATGTAGCCTCCGTAGGAACCACCCATGATGCCGAGACGGTCTGGATCAGCGATGCCTTCACCGATCAGAAAGTCCGTGCTGGCCTTGATGTCGCGCACGGCGTCCTTGCGCAGGATGCCGTTGTCGAGGTTCACGAAGGTCTTGCCGAAACCCGATGACCCGCGGACGTTCGGAGCGAGCACGCCGATGCCCTGGCTCAGCAACGCCTGGATCGTGGCGTTGAAAGTCGGGCGCTCTTGCCCTTCGGGGCCGCCGTGGAAGTCGAGGACGTAGGCAGCAGGCCCGTCGCCGGCCGGTCGGTAAAGCCACCCCGACAGCTCGAGTCCGTCGTGCGCCGCATAGGTCACGAGCTCCGGCGTGACCAGGCTCTCGAGGTCCACGCCTTCATGGGCGCTGACCGTCACCTGCGTCAGCGCCTGGGTCGCGAGATCGAGGGTCCACACGTCGGTGGGCGCTTTCGATCCCGAGGCCGTCAGCGTGATCATCGAGCCGTCCGCGCTGAAGTCGGACGCGCCGGTGATCTCCGCCGGCAGCTCCGCGATCGGCGTCGTTTCCATGGAGTCGAGGTCGAGCACCGCCAGCTCGCTACGGCCGGCCTTGTTCCAGCCGAGGATGGCGACCGCGAAAGCATCGTCCACGAGGAGATCGTCGAGCACGGCATCGTCGCGCTCGGCCACGTAGCTGAGCGTCCCGGCTTTGCCGGCCTCGTCGATCCGCACCTCGGCCAGCGCCAGCATCTCCCGGTCGACGTTGGATTGGAACAGGATGCGGTCATTGCCAACAAAGCGGGAGCCCGTCGAGATCGCCACGCTCTCATGCGGCGTCAACCATTGCTCCTCGCCCGAATCCAGATCGATCAGATAAAGGTTGGTGTTGCCGCGAGACTGCATGCGCCAGACGGTCGCC
>JBCCZC010000190.1:0-10268 GCA_039188505.1 Pseudomonadota bacterium
GGGCGACGGCCACGGCGGCAAGCACCGCACCTGCGCCCAGCAGCGGGTTGAACCAACGGTTGCGCCGCACGAGGCGAACGATGGCGAGCCCGGCGAGCGCGACAGCGGCAATCACCGTCAGCCAGGCAATGAGCGAGCCATAGACGACCAGCAATCCTGGAGCCGCCGTGAAGTAGGTCGCGTCGCTGCGGCTCTCCGGCCAGTCCTCACGCCCGAAATGGTTCAGCAACGCCAGCAGGTTGTCCCCCTCGTGCTGCAGCGAGCGTTGCGAGAGGTTGGCCGCGACGTCCGCGCCGGCGTGGTAGCGGAAGTAGTCATCGATGAAGGCGAAATTCAGGAAGGGAATGCCCGCCTCGAGGGTGATGGTGGCGTCCGTGTCGTTGGGCATCCGGCGGTAGATCTCGACGCTGACGCTCGATGCGTCCGGCCGTGGCGCGGCGCGGCCGAACTCGCGCACCCAGCCAGCATTGTCCGGCCCGGTCTCGAACATGCTCGCGACGCCCGCCGCGCCGCGCGCCTCGAAGTTCAGCAGGAGTCCGATCTCTTCGTGCAGGGGATTCGTTCGGAAGAACGCCTGCGCGCCGAGGAGACCGACCTCCTCACCGTCCGTGATAATGACGACCACGTCGCGCTCGAGCAGCTGCCCGCTCGCCTTGATCGCACGCAACGCCTCGATGATCGAGGCGACGCCCGACATGGCGTCCGCGGCACCGTGACCCGTCGGCACCGAATCGTAGTGGGACATGAGCGCCAGGGCCTCGCCCGGACCGCGTCGCGAACCATCGCCCGGCAGCCGCGCGATGATGTTCTCGGGCCAGGCGACGCGGGTGCGGGTCTCGTCGCGTCGCGGGTGATCGTAGACGGTCCGCGTCGTGCGGGTTTCCACCGTGAGCCCGAGGCCCTCGAACGCGGCAACGATCCGATCGCGGACGAGCGCGTTGGCGGGGGATCCGATGAGGTGGGGTCGGTCTGCGAATTCGGCGACCAGCGCGTGGGCGCGCGCGGCCGAATAGCGGTCCGCGGGAGCATCCAGGCCCTCGCCGCGAGGCGGTGTCACCATGAGGAAACCGGACACCGCAGCGGCGACGACAGCCGCGACCGCCCCGAGCTTCGACCAGTGCATGGCGTACCCCCTTCCGGCAAAAGCCGCGATGGTAGCAGCCTCGCAGCAAGTCCGTCGGCGCCCTCACGTGCTCATACCGAACGACCCTTGCCACGCGGAAGCGGCCGTCAGTACCATGCGCGCACCATGAGCACCCTCTTCACACCGCGCGGTAGCTGGGTCGCACTCGTCACGCCGCTGGCTGCCGACGGCAGCATCGAACCTGGAGATCTCGGCGGACTGCTGGATCGCCACGTGGCGGCCGGCACCGACGGCATCGTCCTGGCGGGCACGACAGGCGAGTCCGCCGCGTTGGAGACCCAAGAGTTCCGGCTGCTTCTGGACGCAGGTCTGCGCGCCGTCGACGGCCGCCGCCCGGTGCTCGCGGGGGTCGGTGCCGCCAGCACCGCAAAAGCGGTCAAGCTGGCGAGAATCGCCGAGGAAGCCGGCGTCGACGGCATGCTCTGCGTCACGCCCTACTACCTCCGGACCACCCAGGCTGGCCTCGAGGCGCATTATCACGCACTGGCCGAAGCCGTCGATCTGCCGATCGTGCTGTACAATGTGCCATCAAGGACGGGGGTGGACCTTCTACCGGAGACCGTGGCGGGCCTGTCGCGGCTCGAGTCGATCGTCGCCATCAAGGAAGCAGTGCCGGACGCCGCACGCGTCGAACGGCTCGTGGCAGACTGCGCGCCGGACTTCGCCGTGCTGAGCGGAGACGATGCCAGTGCGCTGGATGCCTTGAAGTCGGGTGCGGTCGGCGTCATCTCGGTCACTGCCAACGTGGTTCCGGCGCTGCTACATCGGCTCTGCCAGCTCGCGGGCGAGGACCTGGCTGCGGCGGAGGCCCTGCAGGAGCGCCTGCAGCCGCTGCACGCGGCGCTGATGGAAGAGCCGAACCCGATCCCGGTCAAGGCGGCGCTGGCGGAGCTCGGCCTGCTCCAGCCCGTCCTTCGGCGCCCCCTGGTGCCGGCCTCGACGACTGTCCTGGCGAAGCTCAGGGTGCTGCTCGACGAATTTCGGAATGATCTGCTATGAACGACAACTCGAACAACAGATCCCGCCTGGCGGGCATCATCATCGCGCTGGTCGTGATGTCTCTGCTCCTCGGCGGCTGCTCGCTGTTCGGCCGGCAAAGCGAATACGAACGGATCTCGCAGGAACGTCCGCTGGAGATCCCGCCTGATCTCGACGCGCCCTCCCGCCGTGGCGCACTCGAAGTTCCTGGCGCGACGCCGACGGGATCCGCCACCGCGAGCGCGAGCAGCGCCGCGACGCCGGGTGCCACGGCGCCCGCGGGCACGCCGACCTCCGGACGCCTGTTCCTGGTCGATGATTCCGCGGACAGCACCTTCGAGCGCGTGGGCGTTGCGCTGGAACGCCTGGGCGTGGATGTCGAGGATGCGGATGCCGGCGCCCGCGTCTTCGTCGTGGACTATGTGGACGCGGAAGCGAAGGAAAACCGACCTGGCGTGTTTTCGCGCTGGATCCTGCGCAAGAAGGGGCCTGAGGACCTGAGCGGGCTCTACCGCCTCAAGGTCAGCCCGAGCGGCCGCGGCAGCGCGGTGACGATCGAGGCCGACGACGGCGGAGAGGCGCCGATGCGCGTTGCCCGCGATCTGCTCGGCGCGCTCGAGCAGCGCCTCAGTTAGCCGTCTGTACGGGTCCGGCGCGGAATTCGCAGGCACCCGCGGCTGCCCACTGATCGGATCGCTTAGCGTTCCAGATACTGGAGCTTGTCGTCGACGCCGTCCCAGTCGTCAGCGTCATCAGGCGGGTCCTGCTTCTCCGTAATCACTGGCCAGTCTGCGGCAAGCTCGCGATTGAGTTCGAGAAAATGCTCCTGGCCCGCGGGAAGATCCTCCTCCGGCACGATGGCCTCAGCTGGGCATTCAGGCTCACACAGCGTACAGTCGATACACTCTTCGGGATCGATGACCAGGAAATTCGGGCCCTCGTGGAAACAGTCAACCGGGCAGACTTCGACGCAATCCGTGAATTTGCACTTGATGCAGTTTTCGGTGACGACGAACGCCATCGGGGCATTTCCTCATTGATGCGGTGTCACGGCCGGGTCTGGCCGGACTGTCAGCTCGCTATTGTCGCACCGACAACATCCGATTGAAAACATCGGCAAAGGTCGCGTTGGCGGGGCGATCGGGACGCTGGTAGCATTACGTCCCCGCGGTCTGCCCTTGCGCAGCCGCCGGCTCCCGCGCCGACGAAGGGGCAAACACAAGAAGATCACCCACGCGCAGCGCCCTGTCCTTGAACGAATCCCCTGAGCCCAACATGCAGCAGCCGCAAATCATCCCGCGCGGCGAGCACGGCCTGTCCCGCAAGCAGGTCAGCCAGAACGCGCTCAAGGTGCTCTACCGCCTGAAGGACTGCGGCTTCGAGCCTTTTCTGGTGGGTGGCTGCGTTCGGGACATCCTGCTCGACCACATGCCGAAGGATTTCGACGTCGCCACCGACGCGACGCCCGAGGAGATCCGGAGCAACTTTCGGAACTGTCGTCTGATCGGACGGCGGTTCCGCCTGGCTCACATCCACTTCGGCCGCGACTATATCGAGGTGGCGACCTTTCGCGGCACCCAGAACGAGGACGGCGAGGAGGACGCGCGCCGTCACGACGACGACGGTCGCCTGCTCGCGGACAACGTCTACGGGACCATCGAGGAGGACGCGGTCCGGCGCGACTTCACGGTGAACGCGCTCTACTACGATGTCCGCGACTTCTCGGTACGCGACTACGTGGGGGGCTTCGACGATCTCCGCGCCGGGGTTTTGCGGCTGATCGGTGATCCCGAGGCCCGTTATCGCGAGGATCCGGTTCGCATGCTGCGGGCCATCCGCTTCGCGGCCAAGCTCGACTTCTCGATCGCACCGGAAACCGCGGCGCCCATCGCCGGGCTGGGTGATCTGCTCGAGAGCATTCCGCCGGCGCGCCTGTTCGACGAGAGCCTGAAGCTGTTCATGAGCGGTAACGGCGCCGCCTCGCTGGCGAAGCTTCTGGAGTACGGGCTCTTCGACCAGCTGTTTCCGGCGTCCGCACCGTTCCTGCGCGACGACTCCGGGACCCGTGCGCTGGTCGATGCCGCGATGGACAACACGGATGAGCGAGTCGCCGAGGAGAAGCCGGTCACGCCGGCATTCCTGTTTGCGACGATGCTGTGGCCGGCCGTACGAGCGGAGTCGCAATCGCTGATGGAAGAGGAGTCGCTCGGCCTTGCCGAGGCGCTTTCCGTTGCGGCTGACGACGTCATCCACCAGCAGGTCCGGCGAATCGCGATTCCGCGCCGCTTCAGCGTGCCGATGCGCGAGATCTGGCAGCTTCAGCCGCGCTTCGAAGCCCGCAAGGGCAAGCGTGCACTGCGGCTGCTCGAGCATCCGCGGTTCCGCGCGGCCTACGACTTCCTGCTCCTGCGCGTTCACGAAGAACCCGAGCTGGAGGAGAGCGCCCGCTTCTGGACCGAGATCCAGGAGCTCGACGCGAGCCAGCTTCAGGAACGCCTCTTCGGTCAGGGTGGCGGCGGTGGCGGCGGCGGGAACACGCGCCGGCGCCGCGGCGGCCGGCGCCGGGGGCGACGGCGGCGCGCCAAACCGACGCCCGAATCGGATTCATGAGCGCCGAACGGATCTTTATCGGGATCGGCAGCAACCTTGCGGATCCCGCGGCGCAGGTGTCCGAAGCCATCGGCAGGCTGGACCGGATCGAGTCGACCGACCTCGTCGCGGCCTCGGGCCTTTACGAGACTGCGCCCTGGGGCATCGCGGATCAGCCGGTCTTCGTCAACGCGGTTGCCGAGCTGCGCTCGTCGCTCGCGCCGGCCGCGCTGCTGAACGCGCTGCTTACGGTCGAGCGCGACACCGGGCGAGAGCGAACCGTTCGCTGGGGCCCGCGGGTCATCGACCTCGACATCCTGGCCTGGGGCTCACGGCAGATCGATGAGCCGGGACTCACGATCCCCCACCCGAGGCTCGCGGACCGTGATTTCGTGCTGGTGCCGTGGAACGAGCTGGCGCCCGATTTTGCCGTTCCCGGTGTCGGCGACATCGCGACCCTGTGCGCCGCGACGTTGCGCGAGGATCGACCGCAGCCACGACCCATCGAGACTGTCGAAGCATGTACGGAAACACGAGCGACCGAAAACGACTGACGGTGCCCGACCTAGTCGCGATGAAGCGCGACGGGGAGCGTATCGCCATGATGACGGCGTATGACGCGAGCTTTGCGGACGCCCTTGACGCCGCGGGCATGGACGCGATTCTCGTCGGCGATTCTCTGGGCATGGTGGTCCAGGGGCATTCGACGACCCTGCCGGTGACCATGGACGACATAGTCTACCACTGCAGCCACGTCGCGCGTGGCGAGGTGAATCCAGTTCTCATCGGCGACCTCCCCTTCCTCGCCTTCCGCGACGAGGCCAGCGCGCTCGTCAATGCAGGTCGGCTCCTCGCCGAAGGGGGCATGGCCATGGTCAAGCTCGAAGGTGGCGGTCCGGTCGTGGCAATGACCGCCCGCCTCGTCGCTGCCGGGATCCCCGTCTGCGGCCACCTGGGTCTCACCCCCCAGTCCGTACACGGCCTGGGAGGCTTCCGCGTCCAGGGCCGGGAAAAAGCCGCCGCCGAGGCGCTCCTGGCCGACGCGCGCGCGCTCGAGGCGGCCGGCGCCTCGCTGCTGGTCCTCGAGGCCATTCCCGACGCGCTTGCCGAGCGCGTTTCAGGCGCCCTGGCTATCCCGACCATCGGCATCGGCGCTGGTGCGGCCTGCGACGGTCAGGTCCTGGTACTTCAGGACGCGCTGGGGCTCGGCGACGGTCCGCGCCCGCGCTTCGTCCGGGATTTTCTCGCTGACGGTGGATCGATCCGCGGCGCCCTCGAGGCCTACGTTGCGGCCGTGAAGGACGGCAGCTATCCCGCCGCCTCGGAGAGCTACGGGTGATCATCGCGCGTACGCCTGAGGCGCTCCACGATGCCCTGGGTAAAGACGGCACGCTGGTCCTGGTGCCCACGATGGGCAACCTCCATGCCGGGCACCTCAGCCTGATTCGCAAGGGCCTCGAAGTCGGCGACCGGGTCGTCGCGAGTATCTTCGTCAACCCGACACAGTTCGGTCCCGGGGAGGATTTCGAGCGCTATCCGCGAACCCTTGACGCCGACGTCAGCATGCTGGCCGACGCAGGCTGCCACGCGGTCTTCGCGCCGGACGTGGACGTCCTCTATCCCTTCGGCGCCGAGCACACGGTCAGCATCCATGTGCCGGAGGTGACCGACATCCTCTGCGGGAGCATCCGCCCCGGACACTTCGACGGCGTCGCGACGGTGGTCGCCAAGCTGTTCCTCGCGGTCGCTCCAGATGTGGCGGTCTTTGGTCGCAAGGACTACCAGCAGCTCGTCCTGATCCGTCGACTGGTCCGTGATCTGGGATTTCCGATCGACATCGTCGCGGGCGACATCGTGCGCGAGGCCGACGGGCTCGCCATGAGTTCGCGTAATGCCTACCTCGAAGCGGCAGATCGGGCCGCAGCGCCGGCGATCTACCGCGCCCTCGCGGCGGTCCGCGAAGCCGTGGAACGACAGGCGACACTCGAGGAGGCGATCGCCAGTGGCCATCGGACGCTCGCCGTTGCCGGGCTGACCGCCGAATACATCGAGCTGCGCCGAGCCGGAGATCTCGGACCAGCCGGCGAGGACGACGCCCAGCTCGTGGCCCTGATCGCGGCCCAGGTTGGCGCTGCACGCTTGATCGACAACGTGAGGATTCTGCGCCAGGAGCGTTGAATCCGTTGAAATGTTGCCTTTTTGCAACAGTTGGTTATATGCCACAAGTTGTGGCTGAAAAGCTGGCTTTTTGGAAACAGTGGTGGTACTCTTAATGCACCTCGAAGAAAAGTGATCACACAGCCGATCCTTCTTTTCGAGGCGCAGGGCGCATTTGTTTAAGGTAATCGTCACTCCGATTCTGCCCCCTCCACCTTTAGGTCGAGGGGGCTCGTTTTTTCTGGGGTTCGGAAAAAACGCGGGCGCCGCTCCTCCTTCCCACGAATGATCTCCGGGGTGACTTCCCCGACCTGATCTGCCCCCCAATCGGTTACCACACGGGCGTCCGACCGTCTGCGATTGCAGCCGCCTGGAGCCACTCCCGCCTTCGATTCGCCACGGCCAACACCCTTGATCGTCGCGTCAGACTGACAGTTTGCATACGTTTGCAATGTCAGATGAGTCTGACATATGCTCCGTCGCGCTTTCTGGCGCAGCCCCGATCAATAACGGGGAACGACAGATAAAGTGGGAGTCCTGCACCGCAAGAGTGCAGGCATTCATGGGGGCGCCACTGGGCGACCCTGACTGTCGATGAACAGTCTCCTGGGGAGGGGACGTTGCGTCCGCGCTACGCGTGCCGATGGGCACGAGGCGCCTGCCCGGGTGACGTTCGTGTGGGAGGATCAATCCAATGAAGCATGTCGCCTATGGCGTGCTTGCGGGCCTGTTCGTACTGGGCTCAGCGAGTGCCGCCACCGAAACCCCGGTAGGGGAATTCCAGCTCAAGCAACCGAAAGCCATCACCGCACTGGGCCAGCAGGTCTTCAAGGGCGCTGAGAAGGTCGACCCCAAGCTCCGTGGTCCGGTGTCCGCCATTCTCGCCGAGCGCGAGCTCGGCACGTTGACCAAGAACCGCGCCGAGGAGACCTTCGAAGTCATCATCAACCTCGACGCCGGCGACTACGCCAGCTCGACCGGCCTGACGGCCGCCTTCACCAGCGGCAACGCCCTGAGCACGATGCGCAGCCAGATTCGCCGCCAGCAGCGGCGCGCCATCAACCAGATCATGGGCGGCATCGCGTCGAAGGTTCAGGTGCGTTACGAGAACGTCTTCGCATTCTCCGCCGAGCTGACCGCCGAGGAGATCGAAGCGGCCTCCCTGCATGGCGCGGTCGAATACATCGAGGAGCGTCCGATCTTCACGCTGCTGGACAGCGAAGCGCACGCACTGACGAACACAGACCAGGCCCAGGCCAACGGCTACACGGGTGCCGGATCGGTGATCGCCATCATCGATGACGGCATCGACCACGACCACCCCGCCTTCGGCGCCCAGTCGAGCTATCCGAACAGCAAGATCCTCGGCGGCTACGACTTCGCCGACAACGACTCGAATCCGCGTATCGACTGCCTCGACCAGAGCCATGGCACAGCCGTCGCCGGCGTCGCCGCGGGCAACGGCGGGGGCGTGGTCGGCAGCGCACCGGACGCCAAGTTCGTGTTCCTGAAAGTCCAACGGCAGAGCGAGTGCGGCCAGCCTTCGCTGTCCGGCGATGTGGCCGCGGCCATCGACTGGGCCGTCAGCAACAAGAACACCTACGACATCGACATCATCTCGATGAGCCTGGGTGGCGGCAGCTTCTCGAGCACGTGCGACAACGCCAGCACGGCCTACCGCAACGCCGTCAATGCGGCGTACGCCTCGGGCATGATCGTCCTGGCCGCTTCCGGTAATGACGGCCTTTGCAACGAGATCTCGCACCCGTCATGCATGACGAACGTGATCAGCGTCGGCGCCGTCTACGACTCAGCCATGGGCAGCTCCGGCTCCTGCGTCAGCCCGAATTCTTGCGGGAACACGCAGCAGCATCAGGGCTGCGCCGGCGCCGGCCTTGTCGCCTGCTTCGACACGTCCACCGCCGATGGCGTGACGTGCTACTCGAACTCCGCGTCCTTCCTCGACATCCTCGCGCCCTCCAACTGCGCGACCACGGCGGCGACCGGCGGCGGCACGAATACCTGCTTCTCCGGAACATCCTCGGCCACACCCTACGCGGCCGGCGTGGCTGCCACGCTGCTTGAAGCGGCCGGAGGCTCGGGCTCCCTGGACAACGACGAGATGCGCACGCTCCTGCGCGGCAGCGGCGTCACCGTCGTGGACGGCAAGAACGGTCGCTCGACACCCCGCGTCGACGCCCAGGCTGCAATCGATTCGCTCGGCGGCGGCGGTGGTGGTGGCGGCGGCGGTTCGAACGAACTCGCCAACGGCGTCCCCGTTTCCGGACTCTCAGCATCCCAGGGCCAGACCGTCGACTACACCATGGCGGTGCCCGGCAACGGCGAGGATCTCGTCTTCCAGATCTCGGGCGGCTCGGGTGATGCGGATCTCTATGTCCGCTTCGGTTCGCCGCCGACGACGAGCACCTACGACTGCCGCCCGTACCGTAACGGCAACAACGAAACCTGCTCGTTCGCGACACCGAACGCCGGCACCTGGTACGTGATGGTGCGCGCCTACAGCACGTTCTCAGGCGTCACCCTGAGCGGCAGCTATGCAACCGCGGTTCCCAACGTTGCGCCGACGGCCGACTTCACCTTCTCGACCGACGATCTCACGGCCAGCTTCTTCGACGCCAGCGCCGACACCGACGGCGCCATCGTCAGCCGCAGCTGGAGCTTCGGCGACGGTTCCGGCTCGACATCGACGAACCCGACGCACACCTACGCGGCCGAAGGAACGTACACGGTGTCCCTGACGGTGACTGACGACGACGGCGCCACCGACTCGGTGACGGGCTCGGTCAGCGTTACGGCGCCTGCCGCCAGCAATCCATGCGGCTCGGGCTGCGACGCCTACACCGGCAGCCTCTCGGGCGCCGGAGACACGGACGCCCAGCCGAACGGCACCTACTACTATTCGAGCAGCTCCGGCAGCCATCGCGGCTTCCTCGAAGGCCCGGGCAGCGCCGACTTCGACCTCGAGCTCTACAAGTGGAGCGGCGGTCGCTGGACGAAGGTCGCCGAGTCGATCAGCTCGACGTCGACCGAGTCCGTCGACTACAGCGGCACGCGCGGCTACTACTACTGGCGGATCGTCTCCTACTCCGGCAGCGGCAGCTACGAGTTCTGGCTCGACCGTCCGTAGATCCATTCGGCACCGCCGAAACTTCAGGCCCGCGGCATCTGCCGCGGGCCTTTTCTGTTCAGATGAGGAAAGCCGCCACCTTCAACCGCGCTACAAAAATGCCTGCCACCGGCACTCCGCTTCTACGCTTCTACGTTTCTGAATACAGAGTTAGCGAGTCTGAGCGACTTCGCCTCGCTTGCGAGGCGGAGCAGCGATACGAGCCAGCAGGAGCGCCTGCCACTGGCACTCCGTTTCTACGCTTCTGAAAAC
>JBCCZC010000191.1:0-10256 GCA_039188505.1 Pseudomonadota bacterium
CGCTCGTCGAGCTGAAGGCGCGCTTCGACGAGGAGTCGAACATCCAGTGGGCGCGCACCGTCGAGCAGGAGGGTGTGCACGTCGTCTACGGGTTGGTCGGCCTGAAGACGCACGCGAAGATCATCCTGGTCGTGCGTCGCGAGAGCGACGAGATCCGCCGCTACTTCCACATCGGTACCGGCAACTATCATGCCGTCACCGCGCGCATCTACGAGGACATCGGCGTCTTCAGTGCGTCGCCCGAGATCGGTGCGGATCTGAGAAGGCGATGAAGAGGAAGGCCAGCAGAGCTTGCGGCCGTGGCGTCATGGCTGGGGAGGATACAACAAACAAAGGGCCGAACTAGCAAACCGCGGGTTTGCTAGCCGGCCCTGCCCTCCCTTCGGCGGCGCGCCGCTCCCCTTTATGATTCGCATCCCCATGCCATTCTTCTTGGAGCGCGCCAGCCATGCGAACCCCGAGGGTGTTCGCCCGTTCATAATAGGGGATTGCGCAGCCGGTGCAACTCGTTACATAGGCGATGTCGTCTCGGTCCCGAGCGCCAGCCTGCCCAACACCGCGCCGTGGTCCTGCGCCGCTAATGCGTCGCGCCGGCAGGGGCAGCGGGTTTGTCCGGCACGACCTCGAGGGGCAGACGGATCTCGGCGATGCCGAAGTGTGGAAAGAGCGGCGCGATGCGCTGCTGCATGAGCGGATAGAGCTGCCGCCCGAGGTCGGCGTGGCTGGTGCGGAAGAACGACTCGTTCATTGCCGCGCCCGGGCGCGACTGGTACCGGGCCCGGGCCACGTGCTCGATCACCAGCAGTTCGCGTCGCTCCTCCCCGGCGGCCACCGTGACCCGACACCGCAGTTCGGCCAGCATCTCGAAGCCACCGTTGACGGGCTCCTCCTCGTGCTGTGGCGTCATGCGGAACTCGACGTGGGCCTGTAGATCATCGCCCGCCAGCGGTTCCTTGAGTTCGGCGGTCAGCCGCAGGGGCTGCAGGGAGGCCAACATGAGGGTGTCGAGCAGATTCATGACTCCGTGGCCCGCCAGAGGTACCAGGACGCCGTGCTCCGGTAGGGCCGCCAGCGTTCGGCACGCTCGATCATGGCGTCCGGGTCGGGGAGCTCCTCGAGACCATCGATGATCGCCATCCCCTTGCGGATTCCGAGGTCCGAAACCGGCAGGACGTCGGGACGGGCCAGCCACGCGATGAGCAGCATCTCGACCGTCCAGCGACCGATTCCGCGAAGGGCCGTGAGTCGCTCGATGACGGTCTCGTCGTCAAGGGCCTCCAGCGCACCCCGGCCGGGGAGATCCCCAGCGAGGGCAGCCTCGGCGAGGCCCTGCACGTATTCCGCCTTGCGGCGCGACAAGCCCACCTCACGAAGCGCCTCGTGCGAGGCCGAGGCCACCGCTACCGGATCGGGCCGGTCATCGCTGCCGAACCGCGCGACAAAGCGCCCGTGGATGGTGGCCGCCGCCTTGCCCGAGAGCTGCTGGTACACCACCGATCGCGCTAGTGGCTCAAACACATGCTCGAAGGGCTGCGGTCGAAGTGTGTAGGGGCCGGCCCGCTCCACGACCGGCGCCAGCGCAGGATCCGAACGCAGGAGCTCGAGCGCTGCGGTCATCGACCTTGGGCCGATAAACGACGAACGGCAGGCCGAAGCCTGCCGTTCGCGGTGGTGCAGAAGAGCTGGCTCACTCAGTTCGGCGGCGTGAAGATCTCGCTGGTGGGCGAGATAGCGCCGACAACCGCCGGATTGATGAACATGGGCAGATAGCCATTCACGAGCCAGACGTAGAGCTGGTTCGCGTAGAGGGGGCTGCCGAGCACCCCGCTCTGGCCACCGGGGACCACCTGCTCGTAGATCGGGTTGTCCGGGACCATCTGACCCACGAAGCGCCGGGCCGGGCCGCCGCCGAACATGAAGTCGTTGGCGCCGTCAGCGCGCGCGCTGTGGGACGATGCGTCGAGCACCTGGTAGCCGCCCTGGCGAGAAACGCCTTCGAGGCCCTCGTGCGTGGCTAGCCCGTAGAGCCCGTTCGGCAGGCTGAACGGACCGCCGAGGGGGTGATCGAAGACGATCCGGTGCAGCTTGCCCCACTGATAGTCGAAGGGATTCTGCGAGTTGTTGAAGGCCGGAGCGAACGCGTCGCTCTGGAGCAGTTCCAGGGCGCCAGCGAGCGAACCCAGCAGCGCGAAGTCGCGCGCGTCCTCGGGCGTCGGCGCATCGGGGTTGGTGAAGAAGTTGATGCCGGACGCGCCCACGCCCTGGTTCGTCGGGAACGCATCGAGGTGATGCTTCAGCGCGTTGTAGGCCTGGCGGCTGCTGGGCAGGTTGTCCTGCAGGCCGATGGCGGACAGGGTCACGTCGATCGTGTTCGCGATGATCTGACCGCGGAAGGTCGACCAGATCGTGGCTGCGATCGACGCGATCACCTCAGGCTGGGTCGGCGGCTGCAGGTCGAACGGATCGTCGCCCGGATCGTAGCCCTGCGGGATACCGGTCGGGGTCGAGAAATCCCAGCCGGCAAGGACGCCAATGGAGCCCTGGATCGCCGGATTCGCGGCGAACTGCGCCAGGCCCGGCCACGCGTCCGGCATGCTGGCGCGTTGGAACGCGTTCAACAGGTGCGGCAGAACCAGCTCGGCATCGAGCATCTGCGCGTTGCCCTGGAAGGCCTTCATCTGGTCCACGGTCACCGGCCCTTCAGCGATGGCGTCCTGCAGCAGCCGATCGATCCGACCCTGCCGGTAGGCCGAGAAAGCCCCCTGGGCCGAGTAGTAGAGGCCGCCGCCCGGCCGCAGCTGGTTGAGCGGGTTGTTGTCCAGCGACGTACCGACCGGATCATTGTTGGCATTGGCAATGTAGCCGCTCGCCGGATTCACGAGTCGCGGCAGTTCTGCGGTGCTCAGGATCTCCGTCGGGGACGCCTGGTTGACCTGCGGGTTCTGTAGGGGCAGCCAGTCGTGCGCCGCGGCGCCGGTGCCGTCGCGGATGAAGACCGGCGGAACGCCACCGTCGGGCTGACCGAGGGTCTGAAGGTCGGTCCGTACCGGAATTTCCGCGTAGGCGAAGTAGGCGATATTGCCCGAGGTATCGGCGACGCCGAAGTTCTGCGAACCGAAGTCGAACTTCGTCGATGCCTGCTCGAATTCGAACACGTCCTTGGCTTTCGCCATCTCGAAGAAGGCTTCGAGCTCGCGCGTGGCGCCGAAGCCCGTGTACTGGACCGAAACGCCCTGGGCGCCGACGAAGTCGACGATCGGGCCGTTGTTGCGACGCGGCACGATAAAGGTGATGGCGCCGCCATCGACCCCGACGTTGGCGCGAGCGATGTTGTCCGGCTCGCCGTCGCCGACCTGGTTGAAGAAATAGGACTGGAAGATGTAGATCAGCGGCTCGAGCTGCCCCTGGTAGACGGTGTGCGTCGGCAGGCCAACATTGTTGAACCGGAGGTCCTCGAAGAAGAAGTCCATCTCGTCGATCGGATTGACCGTGCTGCCCCAGCAGAGACTGTCGTTGCAACCCTGCGCGACGAGCGGCGCACCCGCGAACGAGACGCCGGTGACGTTGAGCGAGGTGTTCCCCTCGGCGTCGGTGGCGTTGATGTGCCAGGGATAGAAGACGGACGGCGTGTCGAGCGACAGGTGCGGATCGTTGGCGATGATGGGCACGCCGGAATCGGTCACGTCGCCGCTCACGATCCAGAAGTTGCTGCCGACATCGTCGGTGTTGAGCATCATCTTCGAGAGGATGGGGTTCGACAGATACTTGTCGCGGAGCTGGGTCGCAACCTGGAGCCGCTCCTCACTCAGCCGCGGGAAGCTCTCCGACTGCTTGGGCACTGCCGCATCCTTGCCGATGCCGCCGATGGCCGGGAAGAAGCCGTCGATCGTCAGCCGATCATCCGGCGGCGCGACGCGATTGGTGTCCTCGAAGAACAGCGCGGTACCGTCGAAGCCGACGATCTCGCCGACCGCCTGATAGGTACCGATGTCTACCGTCAGATCGATCTCGCCGAGGTCATCCGACAGATCGAAGGCCAGCAGCTTGCCGATCGTCACGGTGTCCACCGGCTGCCAGGGCGGCACGCTCGACAGCTCGAGCGGCGCGTACTCCGGCGGCAGCGGATTGGCCGAAACGTAGGCGTTCACGCCGTTGGCATAGGACTGCAGGATCGCGCGGGTCTCCGGCGCGGCAGCGGCCAGGCTCTCCCACGCTGCCCGGCGCAGGCCGATGGTGCGGAGCTGGATATCCGTGCCGAGCGCCGCGGCGCCGAGCATCTCGGACAGCGTGCCGGAGCCAACGCGGCGGTTGAAGTCCATCTGGAAGAAGCGGTCGCGAGCGTGCAGGTAGCCCTGCATGAAGGCAGCGTCCAGCTCGTTCTCGGCGACAATCGAAGGGACGAAAGTCGGCGGCGTGAAGACCTGAACCGGCGCGGACAGGCCACGCAGCTCCGTCGTCGGAGGCCCGTCCTGGGCGCCGGCCGAAGAAGCGAAGCCGACTGCGCAGGCAATCAGAACGGACGTGAAACGGGATCGGGCGTGACGCATGATGTCCCCTCTTACATGAATCAGAAACCCAATTATGTCACTCGGGCACGGCGCGGCAAAGCGGTCTCGCCCGTGAATTTTCCGCGCCGGGGGTTCAGGTGGCCATACCCCAGTCCGCGAGGGCCTGGTCACGACCGTCGGTCTTCGCTCGGTAAAGCGCCGCGTCGGCACGCCGGGTCATCTGCACGAGGGTGTCGCCGGCCCCCTGAAATTCGGTCAGCCCCACGCTCATCGTGATCGCTCGATCGACGCCGGAATCGGCGTGATTGCAGGATCGCACCGTCTCCACGAGGCGACGCGCTGCCTCGAGCGCGGCCTCCCGTGGCGTTTCGGGCAGGACCACCAGGAACTCCTCGCCGCCGATCCTGCCGATGAAGTCCGTATCCCGCAGGCTGCCCATGACGGCGAGGGAAATGCGCGCGAGCACCTCGTCGCCGGTCGGATGGCCGTAGTCGTCGTTGACCTTCTTGAAGTGATCCAGATCCAGCAGCAGCGCGCACAGCGGACGGTTGTAGCGCACGGCTCGCTGCAGCTCCCGCTCGGCCAGCTGAAACAGCCGGCGGCGACTGAGCACGCCCGTCAGGTCATCGGTGTTGGCCATCGTCTTCAGCCTCGCTTCCAGGCGCTTCTGCCGGAACAGGCTGTAACCGACGGCCAGCAGCGCGACGCCGAGCACCGCCGCCAGGGCCATGACCAGACGGTTGATCCGCACCTGCGTCGCGAGCAGTTCGGCGCGTAGTCTCGCCTCGTCCTCGGCCCGCGACGTGTCGAGCTCGACGCGCAGCTGGGCAACCCGGCGCGCGCGCTCCGCCGACGAGAAACGCTCCATGAGCGCCATGCGCCGCTGCGCGTAGTCGAAGGCCCGATCGAAGCGACCGAGCCGCTCCGCAGATGCCGTCAGCGCCGCGTAGACGTCGACCAGGTGCTTCTGGTCGTCCGAGTCCTCGAGGGGGCCGATGGCCCGCGCACCCAGCTCTAGCGCGGCCTCGTGGTCGCCGCTCAGCGCCGCCGCGCGGCATCGTTCGTAGTACACGAGCGCCCCGAGCAGCCGGTCCCCCAGCTCGGACGCCAGCTGCTCCGCAAGATCGAGCTGGGCCCTCGCTCGCACCGGCTCGCCATCCTCGATCCAGCCTTCAGCGAGGCCGTAGCGGATCCACGCGATCGAGAAGGTGTCGTTGCTCTGCTCGGACAGGGCCAGCGCCGTATTGAACTCCGCCCGGGCATCCACCGTGCGTCCGAGCTGGTTCAGGGCACGGCCGGCATTGTAGTGGCCGATGGCAAGACCGATTTCGTCGCCGCTCGCGCGGGCGCGCTCTAGGGATTCGCGGTAAACGGCGAGCGCCCGGTCCTGTTCGTCAAGCTCGCTGTAGACGTTCCCCAGCAGGTCGTAGACGAACTGGAGGGACTCTTCGTCCCCCTGGCGCCGATAGGCGTCGTAGCTCTCGACCAGCGCCTCGAGCGCCGCTCCGAAGTCCCCCTGAACCGTGTAGGACGACCCGAGCGACGACCAGGCGTCACCGAGGAAGAAGTCCCTGTCCTCCAGTGTGAGCGCCATCTCGATGACCGTCTCATGGTCGGCAATCGACTCGCGATAACGGCCCAGCGCGGCATAGCTGTCGCCACGGACCTGTAGGCTATGGGCCAGGTCGATCTTGCTGTCGATGCGGCGATAGACCGCGATCGCGACCTCGATAGTCTCGAGCGCGGCGTCGATATCGCCCGCAACCACGTCGGCCTCGGCCGCCCAGTAATTCCAATCGCCCCAGTACTGACCGCCGTCATCGACGGTCCGCGCCAGCTCGCGCACGTCGGCCAGCTCCTCCCGGGCGCGGTCGACGTCGGATTCGACGTAAAGGCCGTAGCGCTCGAAGGCGCGATCGAGGGTGAAGGTGTCGTTCGCCCATGCCGCGAGGTTGGCGCACAGCAGCAGGGCCGCGAGCACGAACGCGTGCCGCGGACGCAACGACGCTGCGCCGACCATCCCCGAATCCATCCCTGCCATGGAAAAAAGTCTAGCGCAGAAGGCGGGCCTGGCCCGAGCGTTCAGCCCGTGGGCATTGTCAACAAGCGTTGCAGTTGCGGAGTTGGGGCCTCAGCGTACGCCCAGAGCCACGAGCCCCGTCGCGAACAGCGGGCCTGCCGCCAGCAGGCTGTCGGTCCGATCGATGATGCCGCCGTGCCCCGGAAGCAGCGCGCTCGTGTCCTTGAGCCCCTGCTGCCGCTTGAGCAGGCTCGCGAACAGATCGCCGACGATCGAGATGGCCGCTGTGCCGAGACAGAGTAGCGCCAGGCCACCGCCCTTCCCCGCGTCAAAGCCGGCGATCCGACCAGCCACCACGCCGACGAGGACCGCCATCAGGAGTCCGCCCACCACCCCTTCCCAGGTCTTACCGGGGCTGATACTGGGGGCGAGCTTCCGGCGACCGAAGCGCTTGCCCGAGAAGTAGGCACCGATGTCGGCGCCCCAGATGACCAGGAGCAGGCACAGCAGCCAGAGCCGCCCGTCGGTCAGCCGGAACACCGTCGCCAGAGCGAGTCCCGCGAATAGCAGAATGAGGATCCCGGCGAGGAGCTTGGCGACGATCACCGCGGTACCACCCGCCGCGCCCGGCTGCTGCGGAAGCCATAGGAAGGCAACGATGAACCAGGCGGCGACGCCGGCTCCCAGCGCCGGCAGGGCCCAGCCATCGGGGAGCAGCGGCAGGCCGAAGCCTACGAGCGCACCCAACGCCAGGCCGCCGGCAAGCCGCGCAAGGCTGTTTTCCACACCGGCCAGGCGAACCCATTCCCAGGCGGCGATTGCGAGGATCGGCGCCAGGGCCAGTTCGATCCAGGCCGGTGGCAGATAGAAGACGAGGGCCAGGGCGAGCGGGGCAAGCACCAGGCCGGTGCCAATCCGCTGTCTAAGCACTCTTGCTGCCCTCGACCTGATCGCTGATGCGACCGAAGCGGCGCTGCCGGCGACCGAACTCGTCGACGGCGCGAAGCAGCTCGTCGCGGCTGAAATCCGGCCACAGGGTCTCGGAGAAATAGCACTCGGTGTAGGCGAGCTGCCAGAGGAGGAAGTTGCTGACGCGCTTCTCGCCCCCGGTCCGGATGAGCAGGTCAGGGTCGCCGGCGGCCTGCAGGCACACGTAGCTGGCAAAGCGCGCTTCATCCAGGTCGCCGGGCTCGGCACGTCCCGCCCGAACGTCTTCCGCAAAGCGACGCGCGGCCTGGACGACATCCCAGCGCCCGCCGTAGTTCATGGCGATGTTGAGGTTCAGGCCGGTGTTGCCCGCGGTGCGCTCCTCCACGCCGGCCATGCTCTGGCGCAGCTCCGGCGAGAGCGGCGACCGGTCGCCGATGAAGACGAGGCGGACATTGTTCTCTAGAAGTTCGTCGACCTCCTTGCGCAGGGCGCGGAGGAACAGCGTCATGAGCCAGCTCACCTCAGCCTCGGGCCGGCGCCAGTTTTCGCTGCTGAAGGCAAACAGGGTCAGGGCCCCGAGGTTGACTTCGCCGCAGGCCCGCACGATGTCCTTCGCCGCCTTCATGCCCGCCTGATGGCCCATGCTGCGCGGACGCTTGCGCTGCTCAGCCCAGCGACCGTTGCCGTCCATAACGATCGCGATGTGTTCGGGGATGGGCATGCTCAAATGTTCACGTTCAAGACCCGGGCCGGTGCATGAGACCACCCAGGGAGGGCGACCCGCTGACAATTCCGGGCGCCCGTGGAGGCGGATCAACGCTGGCGCGCGTCTAGATCTCCATCAGTTCCTTGTCTTTCGCCGCGACGACTTCGTCGACCTGGGCCACGAATCGATCGGTCAGCTGCTGGACGTCGCCCTCGGCCCGCCGCTCGTCGTCCTCGGTGATCTCCTTCTCCTTGAGGAGATCCTTGGCGTGGTGGTTAGCGTCCCGCCGGACGTTGCGGATGGCGATCTTGGCGTGCTCGCCCTCGGCATGAACGACCTTCGTCAGCTCCTTGCGACGTTCCTCGGTCAGCGGCGGCAGAATGATGCGGATCGTGGTGCCGGACGTATTGGGGTTGAGGCCGAGGTCCGATTCCAGGATGCACTTCTCGATCGGCTGAACCATGGTTTTTTCCCATGGCTGCACGACAAGTGTCCGTGCATCGGCGACGCTCACGTTCGCGGCCTGGCCGATCGGCACGTCGGATCCGTAGTAGTCCACCCGGAGGTGATCGAGTAGATCCACGTTCGCGCGGCCCGTGCGGACCTTATGGAGCTCGACACGCAGGTGTTCGACGCTCTGGCTCATCCGATGCTCGGCGTCTTCGAGTATTTCTTTAAGCATCAAGGACCTCGTCAGGAGGTAGGCAAGGGCGCCATTGTACCTATCCCCGGACGGGGCGCCACTGGTCCGGCGGGCGAGGTGCCAGGGGGTCGTCAGGCGACGAGGGTACCGATCGGCTCGCCGTGCACGATGCGCATGAGGGCGCCCGGCTTGTTCATGTCGAAGATGCGCAGCGGCACGCCCTGGTCCCGACACAGCACGATGGCCGACGTGTCCATGACGCGCAGCTTGCGCTCGATCACCTCGTCGTAGCCGATCTGTTCGAAGCGGGTCGCGTCGGGATTGGATACGGGGTCGTCGCTGTAGATCCCGTCCACCTTGGTCGCCTTGAGCACTAGATCCGCGCCGATCTCCACCGCGCGCAGGCTGGCTGCGGAGTCGGTAGTGAAGAACGGATTGCCGGTGCCAGCGGCAAAGATCACCACCCGCCCCTTCTCGAGGTGGCGGATGGCGCGGCGCCGGATGTAGTCTTCGCAGACCTCATTGATCTTGATTGCGGACATCACACGGGCGTTGGTCCCGATCTTCTCGAGCGCGTCCTGGAGCGCCAGCGCGTTGATCACGGTCGCCAGCATGCCCATGTGGTCCCCGGTCACCCGGTCCATGCCCGCGGCCGCGAGGCCGGCGCCACGGAAGATGTTGCCACCGCCGATGACGACGCCGACCTCGACGCCCACATCGGCAGCTTCCTTGATCTCCGCGGCGATCCGCTCGATCACCGCGGGATCAATGCCGTAGTCCTCCGTGCCGAGCAGCGCCTCGCCGCTCAGCTTCAGGAGCACCCGGCCATACGCCAGGCTCTCAGTCACCACGGACCTGGGCCATGACTTCCTCGGCGAAGTTCTCTTCCTTCTTCTCGATGCCCTCACCGACCTCGAGACGGGTGAACGATGCCACGGAAGCGCCCTTGCCCTTCAGCAGCTTGCCGACGGTAACGTCCGGGTCCTTGACGAACGGCTGGCCCTCGAGGGTCAGCGCCGAAAGGTTCTTGCGCAGGCGACCGGTCACCATCTTTTCGATGATCTCCGGCGGCTTCCCGGACTCGGCGGCCTGGGCAACGAGGATTTCCTTCTCCTTGGAAACGATCGCCTCGGGGATATCGCTGTCCGCCACGTACTCGGGGCGCGAGGCCGCGATGTGCATCGCGAGATCCCGTGCCAGCTCCTCGTCGCCGCTCTCGACGTCGACGACCACGCCAATGCGCGTGCCGTGCAGGTACGAGCCGATCGTGCCTTTCGGCGTCACGTTGGCGATGCGACGGACCTGGATGTTCTCACCGATCTTCGCGACAAGCGTCTGGCGAGCCTCGTCGACGGTGCCGCCGTTGATGCTCGCGCCCAGGAGCGCATCGGTCGAGTCGATGTTTCCGGCCAGCGCCGCTTCCGCGACATTGCGGGCGAAGCCGACGAA
>JBCCZC010000192.1:0-10200 GCA_039188505.1 Pseudomonadota bacterium
ACGACGCCCGCCCCGCTGGTCCTTACGCAGAAATCCCCCAGGTCGCCGCCGACCGATCGAATCTCGTTGTTCTCCACGCGAGCCGCGCCCAGTTCCTGGACCACCGCCGAGTCTGAACTCCCGACGATGACGTTGTCAGCCATCAGCAGATCAGAGGATTCACGGGAGCGGATTCCTCCTTCGTCATCGGGGATATCGACGATCCGATTGCCGACGACCTCCGAGGTCGATGTCTGAAACAGTGAAATGGCGTCCCCTTCCGTCAGCCGGATGTAGTTGTTCTCGATCCGATGGTTTGCGCCGTTCCGGACTTCGATCCCGTTGACGTCTTCGGAAAGCAGGACCGCGTTGAGCGAAACACTCGAGCCGCCCGTTTCGCCGTCGGCGACCTTGATGCCATCGGCCTGGTTCAAGAGGTTCTGCGAGACCACGGCCCCGTTGCCGTGGATCTGCACCGCAAACTGTTCAGGGTTTCTCTCTGAGGTGGTGACGCTGAACATCCGGTTTCGGGTCACCGTCACGTTTTCGACCAGCGTCAGTGGCTCGTCCGTGCCCGCCACGAAACCAACGTGGCTTCTCACGACGCAGTTGTCCCGAAGGTTGGCGCCGTCGGCACCTTCATTGACCAGGATCGCCCCAAAACCGTGCCGGATCGTCAGGTGCTCGATCGTGACGCGAGGGGCAGAGACGTTGAAGGCTGACCGCACGGCAATACCGAGCCCCTCGTCGGCGTCGAAGCCGCAGAGCCCGGGAGTCTCCCGCGTATCACACACGTCGATCTGCACCGACGGACAATTCTGCTGTTCCATCGACCAGTCGATCGAGAGCAGGTCGTCGAATTCGTCGATTGAAAAAGATCCGGGCATGGACCCCGAGATGACGAGGTCCGATGTCGCCACAACGACCGATTCCTCGTAGGCAAAGCCGTCCGGACGTGGGCGTATGACGATCTGATCGCCGGCGGATGCCGCATCGACGGCGCCCTGGATCGTGTCGAAGCAGGCATCGTCACCGGGATCGACGCACAGGGTGGAAACGGGGCCCGCCTGGGCGATTGAAACCATGAGCAGCGCAGCCGCTGCCGTCGCGGTGATGTGCCGTGTCATGAACATGATTCCCCACCCCCCTTTTCCTCCATCATACGGCGAGGTCGCCCGTGTACAAACGGACTACGGGACGGGCGGTGCAATCGAAGCTCGGCGGCAAGCGGCATTTGAAAGAGGTGCTCTTTCAGACGCCGGAGTCTCCAACAGCGTCACCACCCAACGATGCCCCCGGAATGATTGATCGCCCCTACGACTCCCCGTAGCGTTCCCGCAGCTCCTCGTAGCCGGGGTGCTCCTTCAGCGGAGCAAAGCCGCGGTGGGAGTCGATGAACAGGAAGCTCCGACCGCCAGGGAGGTCCAACATCTGCCGCAGCTCATCGAGGGCCGCGTCGTGAAGGCCGACGGCGACCAGGTTCTCGGCGTAGACAAAGCGGTTGAACTGCTCGAACGGCATGTTGCCCTTCAGCAATTCACGAAACCGGCGTCGATGGATCTCGACCCAGGCTTGCGTCTGTAGAGCGTCGCCGCGAAGCGCGTAGAAGTGCAGGTAGCCCATCGCAACTTCCGGATCTTCCGCGCCCTCAGCGCTGCTTGCGTTCGCTGCCGCGAGCACGCTTTCGGCCTCATCGAGGCTGGCCATGCCAGCCGCCGCTCGGCCGAGCGCCAGCTGTGCATTTGCGCGGAGAATAAAGTTCGATGCCGTGAATATCGGCAGGTCGTCGATCTCCGACAGCTCGAGCAGGCGTTCGAAATCGCCCGCCATCTGGGCGGCGTCAACGGCGCTTCCCAGGTGAAACTGGCCGGTCCGCTCGACTCCTCGCAAAAGCTCGCCGGCGCGCGCACCGTCACCCTCGCAGTCCATCACGTAACCCGAGGCGTGGACACGAACGTCCGGCGCTTCCGGGTAGAGGGCGAAGGCGGCCCTCACGTGCCGACCCGCGGCCGCGCAGTCGTCGATGTCCCGAGCCATGCTCACGAGGTTCGTCGCAATCGACAGGCTCCTCGGGTCCAGGATCTGTGCCCTCAGGGCGGTGTCGTAGGCTTCGTCGGCACGGCCCTGGCGGCGCAGGATGAACGCCTTCAGCATCAGCTGCTGCGCGTTGAGTGGAGTGTTCCGACGAAGCGCTTCGAGGGCCGCCAGGCTTCGGGCGTACTCGTACTGCGCGCGGTAGAGATACACCGCGTCCGCCAGCTGGAGTTCGGGCAGCTGCGGGTCCAGCGCCGCAGCCCGATTGCGTGCTGCAAGGGCCGCCTCGCGCGTCTCGTCCGAGTTGGTGATCTGCGAATAGCGCGATCGTTCGATGGACAGCTGGACCCAGCCCAGCGCGAACGCGGGGTCCAGCGATACCGCCTGCTCGAAGGCGTCGATGGCGTCCGGGAGCGTTGACCGATTGTGTCCCGTGTCGCGGATGTTCAGCCCGCGAAGGTACGCGCTGTAGGCTTCGATATTTTCGGTCGGCACCTGCTTGATCAGCGCTTGATCCGGAGCGGTCAGCGTCAGCTTCAGCTCGTCTGCGATGGCCTTGGCAAGTTCTGCCTGGATGTCGAACAGGTCGGCGGCCGTGAGCTGGCGATCGTAGGTGTCCGCCCAGAGGTGCTGGTCGTTGGTCGCATCGATCAGCTGCGCGTTGACCCGGATGCGCTCACCTCGAGCCTGCACGCCCCCCTCCAGGACGTAGCCCGCGCCCAACTCGGCGCCGATTTCGCGCATGTTCTTGGTCGTGTTCGCGTACTCCATCATCGAGGTGCGGGAGATCACGCGGAAGGAATCGAGCTTGGCCAGCCGCGTCAGCAGATCGTCATGGAGCCCGCCGGCGAGAAAGCCGCCATCGTCAGAGCCGGAGGCGGCAAAAGGCAGCACGGCGATGATCGGCGTCGTGCCCTCATCGGCCTCGGCATCCGGCTCGTCTTCAGCGCCGACACTAACGTTCGACGGTGGCGCCGATACTGAGTCGAAGCGCATGCGGTCTGCCAGGAGAGCTCCCATCCCGAGAAGCACCACCACGATCGTCGCGACATTCAGCCTTCGACCGATGGCGTCGTCCCGAGGTTGGGATCGGTCGATCGAAGTCTCGCGCTTGAGCCCGTCCGGGGTCAGCTCGAAGATCCAGGAAAAGGCGAGGACCAGGGGCAGCCCGAGCGCCAGCAGCACCGCGACCAGTCGGAGCCAGGTATCGGGGAATCCCAGGAGGTCGAAGAGGAGATCGGCGACCTGCAGTACCAGCCAGGAAGAAACGAGATAGAACACCGCAACCTTGAATACGTTGCGACGCCTGAGCTCCGCGAATAGCCCCATGGGATCGAAGGTCGTTGCTTCAGCGCGCTAGATCATGGGCGATGACGGCGAGAAAGTCGATTGCAGGCAGACCGCGACGTCGCCGATCAATCCGAGCTGCTTTCCCCGGCGGCACCGATCGGCTCCGCGTCGGGCAGGTCATCCTGCGCAGCGAATTCGATCCGATCCTTCCCGCCGGCCTTGGCGACATACAGCGCGCGGTCCGCACGAACCAGCAGGGACTCGGGGCCCTCCCCTGTTGCCCCGGTCGCCACGCCTGCGCTGACGGTAACGACATCGCGATGGGTGGCGCCGCGATGCGGGATCGCGGCATTGGCGAGCGCGTGTCGGAATCGTTCGAGGTCGGCCCGCGCTCGCTCAGGACCTGCAGGCCACGCAAGCACGAACTCCTCGCCACCATAACGGGCGACGACGACTTCCTCTGAAACCGCACCCGCGAGAAGCTCCGCCGTCGTGACGAGACATCGGTCGCCGGCGGGGTGGCCATGACTGTCGTTGAAGGCCTTGAAGTCATCCACGTCCAGCAGCGCGAGGGTCACGGGTTCGGGCGCCGACATCAGCGCTTCGATACGCGCCTCGAACTCCCGGCGATTGGAAATGCCCGTGAGCTGGTCGGTGTTCGACAGCGCCTCCAGGGCGGCGTTGGCCGTTTTCAGGGACTCGGTGCGGCTCGCCACCAGCTCCTCGAGACTGGCTTCGCGCTGGCGGAGCTGCCGGATCCGCCACATGGGCACCGCCACCAGCAGCGCGGCGCAGGCCAGGGCGAAGCCGCGCTGCACCCAGGGCTTCTCGTAGAACGCCGCCGGGACGACCAGACTCCTGGAGACCGGTTCGACCCAGGAACCCGATCCGTAACGCGCGGACACCTGAAACTCGTAGCGCCCGGGCGGCAGCCGTCGGTAGTCGGCGATGCGTTGCGGGCTCTGCTCCCAGGTCTCGTGCAGCGGCAGGAGTCGATATCGGAAATCGAGGCTGGCCGCGTCGGCGAGCGCGACTGCGCCGAAGTGAATCCGAAGCAGGCCGGGCTTCTCCGTCAGCGGCTCGCTCCCGAGTTCGATCAGTCCGCCATCGGCAAGCGTTTCCTCGATCCGAAGTTGCAGTTGCTGTCGAGTCTCGTCCAGCCGCTTCGGGTCAACGACGCTCACCCCGCCCAGGCCGGCGAACCAGAGCCTGCCATCGGCGGTTCGAATCGCGCCCCTCATCCCGCCGTTGAATTCGCTGCTGAGCAGTCCGTCCCGTTCATCAAAGCGCTGGAAGAGGGGCCCTTCGGGAGGCTCGCCCTCGAGAACGCCTTGCAACGTCCTGCGTGTGATCCGAAAGAGGCCGCTATTGCTGGTCACCCAGACGGCACCGAATTCATCTTCGACGACCGCGTGGGTATGGCCGTCCGTCAGTCCGTGTGCCGCACCGAAACGGTACGTCTCGCCCGGGGTGATCAGCGTCAGCCCCGAACTACAGACCCAGAGCTCACCGTTTCGCTCCGCCAGGGCACAGGTCGCGTGCGCCGGGGCCGTCTCGACCCGTGACATGGTCCCGTCGAGGTCGATCTCGAAGAGGCCACCGTCCCCAGCGGCGTAGATCGTGCCGCGGGGCGATTCCACAAGCGCATCCGCCGTTCCCGTGAAACGGTCGTCGTTGGTGATCGGCTGCCACAGGTCCCCGTCGAAACGATAGATCAGGGAATCGGGCGCGCCGGCCCAGACGTCACCGCTCGACGCGACGAGGAGCGAGCGAAATGGCGCGTTGAGCTGTGCGATCGACTCCCAGCGTCCCTCGCGATGGCGCATCAATTCGGTGTTGCTCGCGACCCAGAGCGCGTCATCGCCCGGTGCGATGGCATCGATTCTGTAACCGCCGATAGTCCCGCTGAGATCGACGGTTGACGCCACGTTTCCATCGATCATCCCCAGCTTGAGGCTGTTTGATCTCGCAGCGGCAAACACTCGCCCCTGGGGATCATCGGCAACCTGGGCGATGGAGCTGAACGTGAATCCGCGCCGACGATCGATGCCGCGGACCGCAGCGCTACTGACTCGGCAAAGGCCCCGGGCCGTACCGGCCCAGAGCTGGCCGCGGTCATCGAGGGAAAGGCCCTGGACGTGGCGGCTCGGTAACAGGTCCAGGCTCTCCAGACCGCGTGACCCCCACCGCAGCAGGCCGTGATCCACCGTGCCGAACCAGACATCACCGGATGCATCGACGACCATCCGTTGCACCTGGAGCGGCTCGTCCCAGGTGGTCAACGTTTCGAGGTCCTGGCCATTCCAGCGGTGTAGGGCGAGCGCGCTCGCGAGGTAGACGGTCAGTACGCCCGTTTCCTGATCGGCCACCGTGGCGCCCGCGTGGAAACCGCTGGGTGGTCCCCGAAGCAGCTGCTCCCAGCGCCCGTCGCCAAGGTGGCGCCAGATTCCTGACCTGCTGCCAACGACGAAGCGCCCTTCGACATCGCTCCAGGCCGCGTTGAAGCGGTTCGAGTGGAGGGTCTGCGGGCTGACGATCGGCGCCAGTGATTCGTCCTTGGGAATGACCGCCGGGTTGATGTCGGTCAACACCAGCATCCCGCGCGGCCCGGCTGCCAGCTGAACGGCATCGTTGCCGACGAAACGCTCGGTGTCGTTCCATTCCCAGTGGGCGTCACCGTCAACGCCGAAGCGGTAGACGCCCCGCGTGGTGGTCCCGACCCAGAGGTCCCCGACCGAATCCACCGCGACCGCCGAGGCCTCGAGCTTGGGCAGCCTTCGGGTGAAGCCCTCCAGCAGGTCACTGAAGCGATGCCCATCGAAGAACGCCACACCCCCGTAGGTGGCCACCACCAGCCGGCCATCGGGCGCCATGGCCAGATCGGTCACCGTGCCATGGGGCAGACCGTCGGACACATCGAAGCAGTGAAGCGCGTGCTCTGCCAGGGAGATATCGGAATCGACGCCCACCGTTGCCCCGTGGCTGGCAGCAAGCAGAACAAGAGCTGAGATCATGAATCAGTGGGTACCGCGAACGCCGGAATCACGAGTGTACTCCGACTGATCGGGCCTGGTCGTTCGGGCATTCGCACTGCGTTTGCTCGTATTGATCCTGTCTCACAGCGCCGCTCCGCGTGCGTCCCCCCGTTTGCCCGAGCATTCAGCGATCGAAGAATGGGTACAGGGCATTCGCGCGGCGGCGAAGCAGCGCCAGCCACTCCGGGCCGTCATCCGTGTAATAGCCGATGGTCTTGTTGGTGTCGAATACGATCGGTTCGTCATGGTGGACCACGTAGTCGAACTTGCCGTACTCGAAGCCCAGTTCCTGGCGGATCGCTCGGACCTTGGGGTGCACGTCAGTCTCCTCGTAGCTCTCGTAGGTGCTCTCGTTGATCACGGGGTGTGAGGAGGTGATGAGATAGCAATCCTCGGCGTCTCCCAGGAAATGGTAGCCGCGGATGGCGTTGCGTCCATCGATCCGTTCCGGGAGGAACTTCTCGACGATCAGCGCCGGGTCATCGAAATACGCTTCCGGAACCCGGTCGGACCGTTCGAAAACCCGGTACTTCTTGGGGTGGTTGATCCCGGACGATGAGTGGCTCGTCGGGCCTTTGCCAGCCATGGCGCGTTCGGGATAGCCGCCGTAGTTGAGATCGGTCTTGACGATGACGGGACCAGGCCAGGCGGACGATCGATCGACGAGGTGTCGACTGAGCACGGACTTGCGGATGTCGAGGACACGGCGGTTGATGACGTTGGGGTGCGCCTCGATGATGTCCCGGTATTCGTCGCTCAGCTTCGACATGTCGACGTGATTGATGAGCAGGTCGACCTTCGGGACACGACGCCCCGGCCGCACGATCAGGACGCGAATACCGTCCGCGGACCAGAGCCTGACCAGGTGGCGGATGAAGTAGCCCGTGATGGCTTCGCGACCCTGGCCCGCGTGCACCAGAATGCCGAGCCTGCGTCCTCGAAGGTTCATCCCGTCATCCTCCGGCTTCGGGCGGCAGGCTAACGGTGAAGCCGCGGTACATCGGGTTGCCGTCCGCGCGATACGCGGGTTCCAGCCACAAGCGCGACAGCAGCGCTCGACGCCGTGGGCCAGGAAGCGATAGCAACCCGACGCCTCCATCAGGTGCTGCATGCGCTGGTAGAGCGGATCGCGCTGCAGCGGGTCATTCAAGCCCAGCGCGACATCATGCAGACGGTCGAACTCCTCGCTGCGAAAGCGCTCCCAGTTCCAGACGCCGACCTGCCTGGAAACGAACCACGCGGTGGCGTAGTAGGGATCGCCCAGCATGAAGAAGCTCTGCAGGTGGAGCTGGAGATCCCTCCAGCGGTCGCCGGCGGACTCCATGCCCATGGTGATCAGCGTTGCGTTGTCCTGGGGCTGGAGCTCGAGCTCGATACCGATCTTCTTAAGTGACCACTGGATCACCAGGCCTGCGGTCATTTCCATCGAGTCGCTGGGCAGCGCCAGTTCGAGTCTCAGCGGCAGTTTTACCCCGGCTTCGCGCAGCAGCGCGCGGGCCCGATCGGGATCCCCCCGGGGCGGGATGTCGGCCCGCTTTCGATGGCCGATCAGGCCGCGCGCGATGATGCCGGTGGCCGGTGCAGCCTGGTCGAACCAGGCCGCCGCGATGACCGCCTCGACGTCGATTCCCCACTGAATCGCCTGGCGGACCCGGATGTCTTTGAGCTTCGGGTGGTCCTGGTTCATGCCGATCCAGTAGTAGCGCAGCGACGGCTTGACGATCATCCGGCTATCGGGGGGCATCTCGCGCTGGAAGACCTCGACCGATTCGATCGAGGTGCTGGTGGCGTCCAGCTTCCCGGCCTCGTAGGCCAGCTCACCGGCTTTTTCGTCCGTCATCGCGTAGACGTGGATTTCTCGGAACGCCGCAGGCGGCCCGGTCCAGTCCGGGTTCCGCTCCAGTACGGTCGTTCGCTGCGCCAGCCAGCTCTTGAGGCGGTAGGGGCCGGCGCAGCATGGGGGCTCGATGCCGAACTGCCCGCCGACCGACTCCATCGCCTTCCGGCACAGGATGCTGCCGGTCGGCGAACACAACCCAACCGGAATGAATGCGGCGAACGGTGACGCCAGAACGATCACACCGGAATAGCGGCCGGTCACTTCCACGTGGCTCAAGGTGCCGAGATCGCCAGCGTTCGAAGCGTTCAGAGCCGGGTCGACGATGCGTTCCAGCGAGTACTTGACGTCCACCGCGGTGATCTCGCCGAAGCCATTGGTGAACTGCAGGCCCCGGCGAAGTCGGAACGCATAGCGCGTGTCGTCGAGCTGTTCGAAGTACTCCGCGGCGTCGAGCTCCCAATCCCAGCTGTCGACCTGAAACTGCACGAGATTGACGAAGATGGCGTTGGCGGCGAGCCCCGCGGCGGCCGTGAGGATCATCGCCGGGTCCAGCGTCTGGATGTCGTTGCTGCTGCGGATACGCAGGATGTCGCGGCCCTTGCTCCAGGCGATGCCTGGCCCCGGCCCGAAGAATCCACCCACCGACATCAGAGCAGCATCGCGCAGCAAGGTGCGGCGGCTGAGGGGTCGTTCTTCGACGGGCTGTGTTCGGTTCATGGGCGCCCTTGATCCGGCGCGCCCGAGCATGGGGCAGACGACGTCAAGAGCGGGTCGGAGAGCCAGGGCGGTCGCTCTCGTCGACCGATTACAACAGGTGACGCTGTTGGATGGGTGCTTGGAGGAGGGGCGGAAAAAGGCGCCGACCCCTGGGGCCGGCGCCTGCAAAGTTGGGTGTCAGATCAGTCGAGGACGAAAACCTCGATTCGGTCGATGACGAGCGAATCTGCGCCACCATTGCGATCGGACCCGGTAAATTCCTGACATCCCTCGTCGGTAATCGTGCCGATGGCGCCATTCCTGAAGTAGGTCTGCCCCAGATTGCAGTAGCCACCCTGGAGGTTCTGCGAGACGAAGATATCGTGTCCACCACCAAACGTCGGGCCGTAGTCGGAGCGATGGAATGTGGCGAGGTCTGTGCGGCCGACAGGATAGATGATCTCGTTGTCGATGCTGAACAGGAACGAATCGTTCTCGTGCCTATAGAAGCCGCCCGGAGTCTCGATGAGCCCGAGCGCCGTATAGCCGCCGAAGGTTCGCCCTTCATTGGTTTCGTAGAACACGAAGGCGGGCCGTGGGCCAACCGCTGCGCGTAGCGCCTGCGAGCTCGAAGTATCAACGCCCGAGTCGAAGACCTTCGTCCAGCTGCCTTTCTCGCTGGCTTCATTCCAGAGTGCCTGCGCGAATGATCCGGCTGAGATGATCACACTGATCGGAAACGGATCGGCAGGGGCAGACCCTTCGCCACCGAGCGAGGTGGGCGTGCCCCAGCCAGCGCCGGTCTTCGGTCCGTAAAGCGCCGTCGCGCTGGTGTCGATATAGAAGTCACCGACCGAGCCGAGCGCCGCATTCGGGGCGCCGGCGCCCGAGAGAATCGTATTGCCGTCCTGTCCCGGCGGCCCAGGTGGGCCCTGCGCGCCCTGGGGACCCTGCGCTCCGGGATCACCTTGAGGACCCTGTGCTCCTGGATCCCCCTGGGGGCCTTGCGCGCCTGGATCGCCCTGGGGCCCCTGCGCGCCTGGATCTCCCTGGGGCCCTTGCGCCCCGGGATCGCCCTGCGGACCCTGCGCGCCTGGATCTCCCTGGGGCCCTTGCGCGCCCGGATCGCCCTGAGGACCTTGCGCCCCCGGATCGCCCTGCGGGCCCTGCGCCCCCGGATCGCCCTGCGGGCCCTGCGCCCCCGGATCGCCCTGCGGGCCCTGCGCCCCGGGATCGCCCTGAAGACCCTGCGCCCCTGGATCCCCCTGCGGACCTTGCGCTCCGGGATCGCCCTGAGGACCTTGCGCCCCCGGGGCGCCCTGCGGG
>JBCCZC010000193.1:0-10125 GCA_039188505.1 Pseudomonadota bacterium
GAGCGCCTGCCGGCGCAGCGCTTCGAGGGTCTCGTCGTTCATGACGTAGCCGCTCGCGTCGATCAGCCCATCCTGGCCGTGGCTCGTGAAGGGATCGAGGGCAACATCGGTGATCACGCCGAGGCCGGGCACTTCCGCCTTCAGCGCGCGCACCGCGCGCTGGGCCAATCCGTCGGGATTCCAGGCCTCCTCGGCGCCGTCCGACTTGGCGGACTGCGGCGTCACGGGAAAGACCGCCAATGCCGGAATGCCGAGATCACGCGCTTCCCTCGCCACCTCGACCAGGAGATCGATGGTCAGACGCTCGACACCGGGCATCGACGCCACGGCCTCGCGTTCGCCCTCCCCTTCCCGCACGAAGACCGGGTAGATGAGATCGGCGGCCGTGACCGTATGCTCGCGCATGAGGCGACGGGAGAACTCATCGCGGCGCATGCGACGCATGCGGGTGTCTGGGAACGTCATGGCGCTGGCCCTGGCAGTCAACCTGCGCGCACTGTAGCAGGCCGCGATCGCAGCACAAGCGCGCCGCCTTGCGAGGGTCGGACCGGCACGGGTACGATACGGCAGCCCCATCGTGGGGACACGATTGCTGCTGATGGGGGATTCGTGGCGCGCCTACTGGTCATCGAGCAATCGCAGGCCCTGGCCAATCTGCTCCACCGCACGCTGAGCGCGGGTGGCTTCCCGTCCGTCACCGTCGTCACGCGCCTCGATCAGGTACCTGAACGGCTGAAGCAAGCCAGCTTCGACGCCGTGATCCTCGGGATCCCGCAGCCCTACGATCGCTCTGCCAAGGGTGTGTTCACGGCCCTCAGCGAAGCCAGCTGGCGCGAAGTGCCGTTCCTCGTCCTGGTGCACTCCCAGCTACCCCAGCTCGAACGCTACGCGCGGCGCCGCGGCGCCTGCGAGGTGCTGCCGTGGCAACGTTTCTCCAGAATCCCGGCCCTCCTGCCGAAGCTGCTCCCGGAACACGCGCGGAGCGAGCCGGACGGCGAGGCCGAAGTCGTTCGGGCGGTGTCGCTGCTCTTCGTCGACGATTCCCAGAGCGCCCGGCACGCCTACCGGCGGCTCTTGCGCGCGGAGGGTTTTCCTGTCGATACGGCGGCGAGCCTGGCCGAGGCGGACGAACGGCTGCGCGGCAACAGCTACGATCTCGTCATCGTCGACTACCACCTGCCCGACGGCACGGGCGCTAGCCTGTGCCGCCGCCTGCGCAAGGAACGGGCGGATCTGCCCGTGGCGATCATCACCGGGTCGTACCGGGAGAACGTGATCCACGACTGCCTCGAGGCGGGCGCCGTGGAGTGCATGTTCAAGAACGAGGCACGCGAACTGTTCCAGGCGCGGGTGCACGCGCTCGCGCGCATCATCGAGACGCAGCGTTCGGTCGCGGAGGAGCGTGAGCGGCTCGACGCCATCCTCACGTCCGTGGGCGATGGCGTCTACGGCGTGGATCAGGACGCCCGCATCACCTTCATCAACCCCACGGGGCTCGAGCTGCTCGGGTACCGGGCGGCGCGGGAACTCGTCGGCGAACCCGCGGCGCAGCTGGCCCACGACAACGCCGATCCCGAGACCGAGAACGTGCTTGCGGAGAGCTACGCGACCGGCAGCCGGCTCTCTGGCTTCGAGACGGTTTTCCGGCGCGCCGATGGCGAGGGCTTCCCGGTCGAATGCTCCGTCCATCCGCTGTCGATCCGGTCCGCCCGCCGGGGCTCGGTGGTGGTGTTCCGCAACATCTCGGAACGCAAGACGGTCGAGCAGCTTCAGTGGGAGGTGTCGCACGACGAGGTCACCGGACTCTATAACCGTCGCTCCTTCACCCAGCACCTCGAGCGGCGCATCGAGCCGCTGCGGCAGGAAGGCGGCTATGGGGCCCTCCTGCACATCGATGTCGACCGCTTCAGCGACATCGTCGACTCCATCGGTCGCGCGAGCGGCGACCGCGTGCTGGCGGACATCGCCACTGCGCTAGGGGCGCAGCTGCGCGACAACGACGCCCTGGCGCGCCTGGAGGCCGATAAATTCGCCCTCGTGCTGATGGGCATCCAGCTACCGAACGTGTACACCCTCGCCGACGGCTTCCGGAACGTCCTCGGCGGCATGCGGGTGCCGATCGACGGCGCCCAGCGGGAGCTGTCGGCGTCGATCGGCGTCGTCATCCTGTCGCGCAATACCCCCTCGGCCGAATACGCCCTGGAGCACGCTCGGGCAGCCTGCGAATCGGCCAAGACCAAGGGCCGCAACCAGACGCATGTGTCCGTCGCGCAGGACGACGTCAGCACTACCCGCGAGCTCGAGTCGGGCTGGACGCACCGCTTCAAGGACGCCATCCGCAACGACCGATTCGTGTTTCTGGCGCAGCCGATCCTGCCGTCGAATCCCATGCCGAAGGAAGGCGAGAAGCGCGAGCTGTTCTTCGAGCTGCTGCTGCGCATGGTGGGCAGCGACGGGCAGTGGATCTCGCCGGGCGTCTTCGTGCCGCTGGCGGAGCGGATCAACATGGCCCAGGAGCTGGATCTCTGGGTCATCCGGCGGGCGGCCAAGCTGCTCGAACGCTTCGATGACCCGCGCTGTACGGTGAGCTTCACGGTCAACCTGTCGAACGTGACGCTCCAGGATCCCGCAACGCTGAAGCGCATCAGTGCGGTGCTCACGGGCGCGCCCGAGGCCGCGCGGCGGATGATCTTCGAGATGACCGAAACCGCCGAGCTAGCCAGCCTTCACAGCGCGCGTCGGCTCATGCAGGAGCTGCGCAAGCTGGGCTGCCGCTTCGCCCTCGACGACTTCGGTACCGGCTACAGCTCCTTTTCCCACCTCAAGCACCTGCCGGTGGACTTCATCAAGATCGACGGGCTCTTCGTCCAGTCGATGGCCAGCGACAAGGTCGACCGGACCGTGGTTCATTCCATCACGGGCATGGCCAAGGCGCTCGGGCTCATCACGATCGCCGAGCACGTCGACAGCGAGGACACGCTGGCGGCCGCGCGCGCAAGCGGCGTGGACTTCGTGCAGGGGCACCTGCTCGGCGAGCCCGAGTCCATCGATAGTCTCGATCTCGAGGATTTCCTCGCTCCGGCGTGATTCGCCTGATGGCGGTGCAGCGCCGCGTTCTGGACGAGATTCAGGTGGCTTGCTTGATCGGCAGGTCCAGCCAGAGCCGCAGCTGATTCTGGGCGGCATCGACGCCGTCCCGCTTCAAGGACGAGAACAGCTGCGCGCTTGCCGTCAGGCCCTCATCCGTGAGCTTGCGCCGAACCTGATCAAGCGTCGCCCGCGCCCGGCCGCGCTTGAGCTTGTCTGCCTTCGTCAGGAGTACGTGCACGGGCAGGGCGCGGGCCTGGCAGAAATCCAGCATCTGCAGGTCGTACTCACGCAGCGGGTGGCGGACGTCCATGATGAGCACCAGGCCCGCCAGGCACTGGCGCTGTCGGAAGTAGCGCTCCAGCGTCTGGTTCCAGTCCCGCAGCGTCGCCGCCGAGACCTTCGCGAACCCGTACCCCGGCAGGTCGACGAGGCGCCGGTCAGGATCGAGCTCGAAGACCACCAGCTGGCGGGTGCGACCAGGCGTCTTGCTGACCCGCGCGAGCGCCTGGCGCTGGGTGATCGCGTTCAGCGCGGAGGACTTGCCCGCGTTCGACCGACCGGCGAAGGCGACCTCGCGACCGGCGTCAGGCGGCAGCTGCTCCAGGCGCTGCGCCGCGACGACGAAAGATGCACGTGTGAACTCGGACAATACGACCTCGATAGGCTGACGTGCGCGGCCCGGCCCGCGTGCTCGAATTGACCGATTCCGGGGCGACTGGTATAACGCCGGGCGCTCTAACGCAGACTCGAAGCGTCCGTTCGAACTGGGATTTTAACCCGACTATACCGTGGTCGCGGCGAACGGACAGCCAGGAGAACTTTACGAAATGAAACAGCTTTTTATCGGCGGCGCGCTGCTCTGCTGGGCTGCCGTGGGAGCGGCCGCAGACGGTGGGGCCCTGTTCGAGGGGGACGCTACAGCGGGCCAGACCAAGGCAACCGCATGCGTTGCTTGCCACGGTGCGGACGGGAATAGCCTGATGGGTGAATGGCCAAAGCTTGCCGGTCAGCACCCGCAGTACATCGCGCGACAGCTGGCTCTGTTCAAGTCGGGGGCGCGCGAGAATGTAATCATGCTCGGCCTTGCGGCCATCCTCAGCGAAGAGGACATGGATGACATCGCGGCCTTCTATGCGACCCAGGAGCTGAAGCCCGGCGTTGCCGACGAAGCGCTCGTCTCTCTCGGCGGAGAGGTCTACCGGGCCGGCGTCGCCCCGCGCGGCGTGCCCGCATGCGCGGCCTGCCATGGTCCGAACGGCAAGGGCAACCCGCTGTCAGGCTATCCCTCGCTGCGTGGCCAGCACGCCCAGTACATCGCGACGACGCTGCGCGCGTTTCGGGACGGTGCGGTGTGGGGCACGGGCGATGACGCCAACGCCGTCATGGCCGGCGTCGCTGCCAACATGAGCGATGCCGAGATCGAGGCCGTCGCCTCGTTCATCCAGGGCCTCTACTGATCGCCTGAGCGGGCGGCGCCTCGCGTCGCCCGCGGTGAACTTTGGGGCCCGGCGCCAGTCTGTCCCTTCGAGAAGCGTCATTTCGGCGCCCGCACGAATCGGAGATTCCCCACCATGCGTCAGTTCCTGCTCTCGGTGCTGCTCCTGTCCCTTGCCGGCACAACGGCCGCCCAGGATTTCCAGGAAGGCGTGCACTACAAGCTCATCGAGCCGGCCCAGCCGACCAACAATGAAGGCACCGTCGAGGTCGTCGAGGTCTTCAGCTACGCCTGCCCCCACTGCGCAAGTTTCCAGCCGTTCATCGAGTCCTGGGTCGAGAGCGCGCCCGAGAACGTCGATTTTCGTCGGATCCCGGTCGTGTTCCGCGCCAGCTGGGAGCCGTTTGCCCGCGCCTACTACACGGCCGAAGCGATGGACATCCTCGACGACACCCACGAGGCGATCTTCGACGCGCTGCACAAGGAGCGTCGCCAGCTCCGGAGCAACGATGATCTCGCCGATTTCGTGGCCGAGAATTCCGAGAGCACGTCGCGCGAGGACTACCTGAAGCTGTCGAAGTCGTTCGCCATCGAGACGAAGCTGCGTCGGGGCATGACCCAGGTGCAGCGCTTCGGTGTCGATGCCACGCCCTCGGTCATCATCAACGGCAAGTACCGCGCAACCGCCACCATGGCTGGTTCCGTCAACCGCCTGCTCGAGCTGATGAACTACCTGGTCGGCCTCGAGAACGCCGGCGCAGGAGCTGCCGAGACCGCGGAAGCCTCGTCCGACTGAGGCCTCCGCAGGCTTGACCCGGGACGGCGTCTCGGGTTAATCCGGGCAGGTACCGGGAGGGGTCCTTCTGCATGCGCGGCGACGGGGGTGATTTCGAGCACATCGATGCGCTGCGCCTGATCAGCTTCAATATTCAGGCCGGGAACGCCACCGCCAAGTATCGCGATTACGTCACCAAGGGCTGGCAGCACGTGCTGCCGCACGAGAGCCGCATCGCGAACCTCGACGCAATTGCACGCCTGCTCGCGGAATTCGATATCGCGGGACTGCAAGAGCTCGATGACGGCTCGCTGCGCACCGGATTCCTGAACCAGACCCAATACCTCGCCGAACGTGCCGGCTTCCCCTTCTGGAGCCATCAGCCGAACCGGCGGGTGTCCAAGATCGCCCGCACCTGCAACGGCGTATTGAGTCGCCTGCGCCCCACGGATGTCGAGGATCACAAGCTCCCTGGCCGCATCCCGGGTCGCGGCGCGCTCGCCGTGTTCTACGGCAGCGGACCCAGCGCCCTCCTCGTCGTGGTGGCCCATCTCGCGCTGGGTCGCGGCTCCCGAACGATGCAGCTCGATTTCCTGAACGAGCTCATCGAGTCGGAGACGCATGTGGTGCTGATGGGCGACTTCAACGCATCAGCGGGCGCCGACGAGATGACGGCCTTCCTCGATCGGACGGGCCTGCACGCGGCGTCCGCCGACCTTGAGACCTTCCCAAGCTGGCGACCGCAGCGCGGCATCGACCATATTTTTGTGTCACCGAGCCTGCGCGTGCGGTCCTGCGAGGTCCTGCCGGTGACCCTATCGGATCATCGACCGGTCGCTGTCGATCTGGCGCTACCGGAAAGCTGCGTCCCGCTCAACGGCGACCAACGCTGACGCCGCATCGTGGCTCAGCCGAAGGCCTGCCAGAGCAGGTTGAGGCCCATGAACGCGAGGAAGCCGGCGAAGACGCGCCGCAGCGTCGCCGTGGGCAGCGCGTGGGCGGCGCGGGCGCCAAGGGGGGCGAACGGCACGCTCGTCACCACGATAGCCAGCAATGCGGGCAGCCAGACGAACCCCACGCTCGGCGCTGGCCGCCCCGCGATCGCCCAGCCGGTGACGACGAAACCGAGCGCACCGGCAACGGCGATCGGCAGCCCGCAGGCGGCCGACGTTCCGACCGCTCGGTGGATCGCGACGCCGCGCCACGTCAGGTAGGGCACCGTCAGGCTGCCGCCACCGATGCCGACGAGGGCCGAAACCGTGCCGATCACGGTGCCGGCGCCGACGAGCTCCGGTGCTCCCGGCCCCGGGCCCGATCCGTCCGCGGTGCCCGAGCCGCGCATCATCTGCAGCGAGACAAGCAGGCAGAACACGCCGAAGATGGCGGTCAGGGCCAGGCTCGAGAGCGCCGCGGCGATGGCAGCCGCCAGGGCTGATCCGAGCACGAGACCGGGCGTCAGGCGGGCCATGACGGGCCAGTCGACCGCGCCGCGGCCGTGGTGGGCGCGCACCGACGCGATGCTGGTGAGAACGATCGAGGCCAGGGAGGTTCCGACCGCCACGTGCATCGCGTATTCTGGCATTCGGCCGGCAAGCAGAACGAGCAGGGCGGGGACGATGACGAGTCCGCCGCCGATGCCAAGGAGGCCCGCGAGGAAGCCGGCCAGGGCACCCGTCGCCAGCAGGATGAGCGCATCGATCAGCATCGTGCCACCGAAGTCATTTAAAGGGATTTTCTTCGCGTTTCTGGGTCTTTGCCTGGCCTGCGACGCGACCGACGCCGCACCCGTCACTGCGGAACGCCAGCAGCAGCGCGTCGCCTACAAGGCAGCCCGAGCGGCGATCGCCCGCGGCGTGCCCGGCGCGCTGACCGCCGCCGGCGTCGCGCTGAAAGACTATCCGTTGTACCCCTACCTGGTCTACGAGGACCTGCGCCGACGCCTCGACACCGCCAACGCGGACGAGGTCGAGCGCTTCCTCGTGCTGTTCGCCGACCTGCCCCTCGCGGCGCAGCTGCGCGACCGCTGGCTTCGGCAGCTCGGCCGCCAGCGCGACTGGACCACGTTCCGGCAGTTCCACGACGCCTCCGTGCGCGGCACGACGCTACGCTGCTACGCGATCACGGCTCGCGTGGCCGCGGGCGAAGCGGTTCCCGTGGCGCCCGACAACATGGACCTTTGGCTGCACGGCGCGTCCCAGCCCAAGGCCTGCGATCCGGTGTTTTCCCACTGGCGAAGCCGTGGCGACATCACGCCCGCACTGATCCGCGACCGGGCTCGCCGGGCCGCGCTGGCGGGGGAGCGTTCGCTCGCAAGCTGGCTCGGCCGGCAGCTGCCCGCCGCCGAAGCCCGCGTGGTCGACACCTGGCTGACCGCCGTCCAGCAACCGGAGCGGCAGCTTCGCCGCGTCGACCGCTGGCCCGCCGCAGCGCGGGACCCGGACTTCATCGTCCCGCTGCTCAAGCAGCTGGCCCGGAACAACATCGAAGCCGCCTACCGGGCCTGGCCCGACGCGCGCGGCCATCTCGAGCCCGAGCAGCAGCTCACGGTCGAGCGAGATCTCGCGGTCCTCCGATCGACGGACTATGGCCCGGACGCCGTGGCCAGGCTGGCGGCACTGCCCCGAGAGGCCGTGGACGAGCAGGTGCGCGCCTGGCGGGTCCGCGTCGCCGTGGCGCGCGGCGACTGGCGCGCCGTCCGGCACCAGATCGAGGCGATGGAACCGGCGCTCCAGAATGACAGTCGCTGGCAGTACTGGCTCGCTCGCAGCGAAGCGGAGCTCGGCGACACCGCCGCGTCCCGCGACCGCTTCGCGCGCCTCGCCACGCGGACGAACTACTACGGATTCCTCAGCGCCGACCGCATCGGCGCACCTTATGCACTCTGCGCGGACGACAGCGCCGTCGATACGGCGATGGTCGCCGCGCTCCCGGGGGTCGAGCGCGGGCTCGAACTTCATGCGGTCGGTCAGTTCACCGACGCGCGGCGCGAATGGCGGGTAGCGACGGAAGACCTGCTTCCGGAGCAGCGCCTCGAGGCGGCGCTGCTGGCGGCGACCTCCGGCTGGCATCACCAGGCCATCCTCGACCTCGCCGGCCTCAATCGCCTGAACCGCTACGTCGAGCGGTTCCCGGTGCCCTGGTCGGACGCGGTCGCCAAGGGCGCGCAGCGCCACGCGCTGCCGCCGAGCCTGATCTACGCCGTCATGCGCTCGGAGAGCTCGCTGGCGACAGACGCGCGCTCCGGCGCGGGGGCCATGGGTCTCATGCAGCTGCTGCCCAGCACGGCGCGGAGCCTGCAGAACTCGGCCGGCGTGCGCGTCCCCAACCGCTCGCGACTCTACGATCCGGAAACCAACATCCGCCTCGGGAGCGCCTACCTCCGCAAGCTCGTCGACGAATACGAGCATCCGCTTCGCGTCCTCGTGGCCTACAACGCGGGGCCCCGCCCGCTTGCGCGCTGGGACGCCGCGGGTCGCCTGCCGCCCGAGCCCGATCGCTGGATCGAGACCCTGCCCTACTACGAGACCCGGGAATACCTGCCCCGCGTCCTGACCTTCCAGGTGCTGTACGAGTGGCAGATCCACGGCCGCATGACCCGGCTCGAGCGCATGATGCAGCCCCTCGACCGTCCGGCCGCCTGGCCGACGAGCTGGTCCACCGGGAACATCACCCCCGTCTGTGGCGTCGACTCGCGCGTTGCGGCGACGCCCTGACGGCGCCTTGCCGTTCCCGGATTGACCGGGGAAAATATGGGGGTCATCCCCCGCCCGTCAGAGAGAAACCATGGGAACGCTCTGCATCGTCGGCGGCTCCGGCTTCGTCGGCGGCCACCTGCTCAACCGCTGGTCCGGCCAGCACACGATCAAGATCCTGTCCCGCCACGGTGACGGCAGCGCCCTCGCCCGCGTGGCGCCGGGCAGCCGCCACTACGCGATCGACGTCTACGATCCGGACATGCTGGCCCACCACTTTGCGGGCGCCGATGCGGTCGTGAACCTGGTCGGCATCCTCAACGAGAAGGGCAACGACGGCTCGGGCTTCGAGCGGGCCCACGTCACGCTGACCGAGACCGTCATCGATGCCTGTCGCCGCGCCGAGGTCTCCCGGCTGCTGCAGATGAGCAGCCTCAAGGCCGGCGAAGGCGAGAGCCACTACCTCATCTCGAAGGGCAAGGCCGAAGCGCGGGTTCGCGACAGCGGGCTCGACTGGACCATCCTCCGACCGTCGACGATCTTCGGCCCCGGCGACAGCTTCCTGCTGCGCTTCGCGAGCCTGCTGAAAATGGTGCCCCTGTTCATGCCGCTGGCGTGCCCGAACGCGCGGATGCAGCCCGTCTACGTCGCTGACGTCGCTGCTGCATTCGACCGGGCGCTGACCGACCGTCGAGCATTTGGCCAGACCTGGGAGCTCGGCGGCCCCGAGGTCATGACGCTGAAGGAAATCGTGGCCTACTTGCGTGACCTGCTCGGGCTCAGGCGGACGATCATCGGGCTCCCCGACGGCATCGCGCGGCTGCAGGCCTCGGTCTTCGATCTCGTGCCCGGCAAGCCGTTCTCCTCGGACAACTTCAGGTCGCTGCAGAGCGACAGCGTGACCGACGACAACGCGCTGCCGAAGCTCGGCATCACGCCGACCCCGATGAACGCCGTCGTCCCCCGCTACCTGGGCAACCGCACGCGCGCCGATCGGCTCCAGGACTTCCGCGTCGACCACCGCACATGAAGCGGTACCTGGTCGGCGGCGCGGTCCGGGACGAGCTGCTCGGCCTGCCCGTCAAGGACCGGGACTGGGTCGTCGTCGGCGAGACGCAGGCCACCATGGAAGC
>JBCCZC010000194.1:0-10055 GCA_039188505.1 Pseudomonadota bacterium
CAGGAGTCACGGTTTCGCTCGGATGCGAGGCCCCCCCGGGAGAAGCTGCTCGGGGTCGTGCCCTGGAAGCGGAAATCCGATGCGTACGGCTACGCGCAGGTGAAGGACGCTACCTGGGACTGGTACCGGGACAAAACCGGCCGCCGTGGCGCCAAGCGCACGGACTTCGGTGACGCGATCGACTTCGTGGGCTGGTACACGACCGTCTCCCAGCAGCAGCTCGGCCTGTCGAAATGGGATCCCTACGGCCAGTACCTCGCCTACCACGAGGGCCACGGTGGCTATGAGCGTGGCACCTGGCGGTCCAAGGGTTGGCTTCAGGACGTCGCAAGGAAGGTCGACTACCAGGCCAAGGAGTGGGGCGTCCAGCTGCGCCGCTGCGAGGATGATCTCGACAAGGGCGGCTGGTTCTTCTGACGCCCGAGGGTCAGGGAGGCCCGGATTGATACCTGCGACCGTCGCCTGTCATTACCCGTTTGCCGCCGTTAACATCGGTCCGGGCGGCGACGTCTGGTTCTGCTGTCCCGAGTGGACGACCGGCGCGGCACTTACCCGCCTGGGCAACCTGCGGGAAGGCTCACTGCAGGCACTCTGGAACGGGCCCGTGGCCCAGGCCATCCGGGCGGCGATGTACGCCGATCGGATCGAGTCCTGGTGTCGTTCTCCAGGCTGCCCGATCCTGAACGGCGGCCAGCGTCTCGCCGTCGCCGACCCCGCCGTGCACGCCCGCGGTGAGCTGCTCGCCGACGCCACGCTCGGCGAGATCGCCCGCGGCGAAACGGTGCTGACGAGCTTTCCGAGCTACGTTGTTATCTCCAACGACTGGCGGTGCAATCTGCGGTGCGTGATGTGCAGCACCACCTCGTTCGTGGCCCGGTACGGAAACCGCGATCCAGTCGTTGCCGGGGTGACCGAGCAGCTCTTCGACGAATTGGAAGCCAACGCGGAGGCCCTACGGCGGGTGTTCCTCTCGGGCTATGGCGACCCCTTCTCGATCCGACGGCACCTCCGCTTCCTCCGGGAGACAACGCGTCGCCATCGGGTCGAGATCGAGCTCCTGACCAACGGCCAACTGCTCTCGCCCCGGATGTGGGAGACCATCGCCCACAACCGCTTCTACACGATCCGCGTGAGCGTTGATGCGACCCGCGAGGCGACCTATCGGGCGATCCGCAAGCGGGGTAGCTGGAATCGCCTGCTCCGGAACCTGCGGTTCCTGGGAGAGCTCCGGCGAGCTGGAGACCTGCCGGCCTTCGAGATCAACATGACCGTCATGCGCGAGAACTACCGGGAGGTCTACGATTTCCTGGACTTTGGCCTGGAGCTCGGCGGTGACTGCGTCGGACGGCAGCTCATCCACGGGGATCTCGGGGGGCAGAACTTCCTCGAGCCGACCGTGGACTGGGACATCGTGCGCTACCTGCAGGCGTTCCTCGCCTCGGAAACGGCGGCCCATCCGCGCTACTACACGGACTTCCTCGGCCACCTCGTGGGCTTGCAGCCGCCGGCGGTCAGCGCCGGTTCATCGCCGTGATCTCACGGTGCAGGCGTCCGGGCCGGCCGCATTCGTCTCGCAGATGCAGCCGCATCTCGAAGCCCCACAGGCGCAGGTCGGTCAGCGCGACCGGATGGCTTCCGACGTTTTGCAGCGAGAACTCGATCTCTTCCCCGCCGCGATGCCGTGCCGGGTCGAGGGCGACCGTCAGCGTGCCGGCAGGGCCTGCGCCGCGGGCCTCCTCGACGCCGTTCACGGCGAAGGCGACTTCGCAGGCCTGGCCGCAATGCGCCGAGAAGGTCACGTTCTCGTAGAGGTAGCTCGCATTACCGGCCAGCTCGGGAACCATGCACTGGGCGAGGCGGGCGCCCGGCGCCAGCACCGCGGCGAAACCATCTGTCCCGGTGGGCTCCAGGGCGATCTCGCCCCGCGTCTGCCAACCCTCGAACCGACGCAGGAATCGCGCGTTGTAGAGGTGATTGTCGACGTAATCGAAGTACGCCCAGAGGCCATAGCCGCGGCTCCGCTGTTCGAGGACCGCAGCGGCCTGCAGCAGAAAATGCCCCAGCTCCGCGGCCTCGATCCTCGGCCAGTGCGGGAACTGCGGTGATTCGTCCAGGAAGACGAACTGGTCGAGGAAGTGATTGTTCGCCCGACCGTCGTCCGTCACGCGGTCCAGCACAATCCCGAGATTGGCAAGCGCCGCGCCGGCGGTCAGCGTCTCGCCCTCGTTGCGGGCGTTCATGTAGTGGAAGAAGTAGCCTACGCGCAGCAGCGGGTCAGACAGCCGCAGGTCGTTCTCGATATAGGCAGGCTTGCCGCCGAAGGTGACCTGCTCGAAGTCGGGCCGCAGCTGCATCGACAGCTTTGGCCAGCGACGCCGACTGTCGTCCAGCAGGGTGTTTTGCAGCTGGTTCACGAACGCGTTGAAGTGCGGGTAGTCCTCGTCGGAAGGCAGCGGAATCCGCAACGGCCCCGCCGGGCGATGTCCCCGAGCCGCGAGGTATCGGTCATAGCCGAGATAGGCAGCGAGTTCGGCCCTGCGTTCGGCGTCGGCGTAGATCATGCGGTGGCGCAGCGACGGCAGATCTTCCCAGGAGAAGAAGGCGAACAGCAGGTGTTCGGCACCTTCGGTGGCGGCAGCGAGCGCCTCGAGATAGGCAAACCAAGCGGACCGGATCGTCCGGGATCCGAACAGGCCGAGGATCCGCTCCTCGTAGGTGCCTTCGCTGATCGGGCATCCGCTCCAGGGAAAACCCACCCGGAGAATGCAGTAGAGCCCTTGGTCTCTGGCCGCATCGAGGACCCGGGTGAGTCGATCGAGGCGCCACTGGTCGAGGCAGTCCGTCCCCCCGGAGAGCGCCGGCTGAAAGCCCCGCCAGGGCACGACCAGGATGACCGCATTGAAGCCGTCGGCCCGGATCTGGCGGAAGTGCGTCGTCAGCCGGGACAGGTCCGCGTTCTCCCAGAAGTTGATCGGCTGCGCATCGGCAAAGTAATGGACTGCGCGAAGGAACGGCCAGGGGGAGTCGGACGCGAGCGGCGCTACCTCCCTCACGGCGCCGGAAAGTATTGCTGCTGCAGGAGGCGAGGCGGGATGGTTTGCCACAAGTCGAGCTGTCGCAGGTGGCCCGCGTAGTCGTCGCTCCAGGGCGACGACGGTCGATCCGCGCACGAGGCGCAGCGCATGGGATGGCGGCGATCGCGGGCCGCGATCGCGCGATCGAGGTTCATCGGGTTGCCGTGGTCGAGCTGGTCGACGGTACCGAGCACGAGTTCGCCCTCGCTATGGCCCGCCGCCTTGGGCGCCATGCAGCAGGGCAGGAGGCGCCCGGTGGCGTCGACCGTCAGGTTGTCGTAGAGCCAGCGACAGGGCACTCCACTCGGTGCCGCCGCTCCGGGGAGGCGTTCGGGCGAGCGTACCCGGAGCAGGTCGCGCCAAGCCGCATCGACCGCCGCGCCACTTGCGGCGGTCGAAGCCATCTGCTCGTTCGATGGCTCCGGCATTGGCCGGAACACGATCGTGCCGGCATGCTCGCTGGCCGCGGCGCGGATGCCCGGATCATCGCGGGCGACGTCGAACGGCTCGCGGACGTCGATGGCGTCGAAACCGAGCTCATCGGCGAGTGCGATGGCGCCGGCGACCTCGTGCCGGTTGTGCTCGAAGGTGAGGAACTGCCAGACGAGCTCGGGCCGACAGTGCGCCGCGGCGCGCCTGGCTGCGACCAGCCGGGCCACATTCTTCAGGACGACGTCGAGACTGCCGCGGCGGCGAAAGCGCGCGTAGGTCGCCTGGCTGGTGCCGTCAATGGACACCGTGATCCGGTCGACGCCCGAGGCGACGATAGCGTCGGCGTCGATCGGCAGCGACAGGTTGGTCGACGTCACCGTGGCCAGCCCATAGCTCCTGGCGGCGGCGACAAGCCGAGGGAACTGGCGGTTCAGCAGGGGCTCGCCGTAGTTGTAGAAGACTGCCGCGAACGCGAACGGTCCGAGCTTCGCCAGCAGCGCCTCGAAGCGCTCGGGTGACAGGACGCCGGCGGGCCAATCGAAGGTTTCGCGCCAGGCTGGATTGGCGCTATGGATGCAGCCCGGACAGCGCAGTTGGCAGGCGTTGGCGGGATCGACGAGAAGCTTCAGCGGTCTCGACTCGAGCGTCCGATCGGCGCGCCGGAAGTGGCCGTCGGCGGTGAGGAGATTCCACAGTTTCAGTGCGAGGAGCCGCGCCTGCGTCGCCGTTCCCCCGCGGGCGCGAATGCGGCGCTCGAGGGCGCTTGCCTCGCGCCAGGGGTGATCGGCAGAAGCGGGTGCCTGTCGCGCTGCGGTGGCCGCGCCGTCTGGCGCCGGAAGGTGGTCGTCCATAACCCGACGGGCGTTTCCGTTGATCCCACGAGGAGGGTGCCACAAGCGAGCCGGCCTCGACAGGCCGGCGCGTCAGTCCGTCGAGAACCCTCGGATGATGTAGCCGCCGGACTTCTCGTCATGCTGGAGATCGAGGAGGCCACGCTTCTCCGCCTCCTTCAGCAGGTCGCTGAAGGTCCGGAAGCCATGGTAGGACTCGTTGAAGCCGGGCTTTCGACGTTTGATGGTCTGCTTGATCATCGAGCCCCAGATCTTGTCTTCATCACTCTTGTCTGCGAAGAGATCCTCGACCGTTGCGAGCAGGGTGTCGATCGCCTTCTGCCGCTTCTCCTCTTCCGTCGAGGTCGCGCCCCCGCTGCGGCCCTTACCGGACGCCTTGGCCTTCTTGCGACGTGCTGAGCGCTGTTTCTCGGATGAGCGTACGAGGTCGTCGTAGTAAATGAATTCGTCGCAGTTGGTGGTCAGGAGATCGGACGTGGACTGTTTCACGCCGACGCCGATCACCAGCTTGTTGTTCTCGCGAAGCTTCGAGACGAGGGGCGAGAAATCGGAGTCGCCGCTGATGATCACGAAGGTGTCCACGTGCGCCTTCGTGTAGCAGAGGTCGAGGGCGTCCACCACCATGCGGATGTCGGCCGAATTCTTACCTGACTGCCGTACGTGCGGGATTTCGATCAGCTCGAACCCCGTCTCGTGCATGGTGGCCTTGAATTCGCGGTATCCGTCCCAGCCGCAGTAGGCCTTCTTCACGACGATATTGCCCTTGAGCAGCAGCTTCTCGAGGACGCGGTTCATGTCGAAGGCAGCGTACTTCTGGTCGCGGACGCCTAGGGCGATGTTCTCGAAATCGCAGAACACCGCCATGATGCGTGTATGTTCGGTCTCACTCATCCGCCCATGTTAACAGGCATGCGGGTCAACGACGGTCCGCCTCAGAGACGAATTCGGAATTCCTGGACCTGGGGACGCTCGCACGGCGACCCGGCAATTCCGGAAGCCCGGATCCGTTGTCCCGCGTGTGAAAGATCGTAGTCGCTCGCGAGCGTATCGAGCACCAGGCGACAGGATCGTCCCGGCAGCACGGCGAGGCGAACGTGGTCGGCGTGCGCCTCGACGGCCGACGCCAGCACCACCTCCCGGGGCAGCAGGACCCGGATCTCCTCGGCGAGGCCGTCGGTCGGTGCGGGGGCGAGGTCCACGGCGCTGAGCAGCAGCGCGGAGAGCATGGCAAAGGCAGCGGGTAGCGTCTTCATGGCCCCGAGCATGCACCCCGGGATTCTCAAAACCCGAGAATGACGCTCAGGCCGCGAGGCAGATCCGATTGCGCCCGCCGTCCTTGGCGTCGTAGAGCGCCTGATCGGCGCGCCGCAGCAGCGACTCCACGCTCTCGCCGGAAGCGAACTGGGCGATCCCGGCGGACAGCGTCACGTGCGGCGGAGCCTGCGGATCGGCCGTCATGCGATCGAGCCCGCTCCGGAGCCTGTCGAGGCATCGGTGGGCGTCGTCGAGCCCGGTTTCGGGCAGCACCAGCATGAACTCCTCGCCGCCATAGCGGCCGAACGCCGAGTCCGGATCGCGCCCTTCCTCCGCGTGGCCCACGTAGTCCATGGTGCGAAGCTCCGAGACGATGTAGTCGGCGAAGTTGCGCAGGACGCGATCACCGGTCGAGTGGCCGTAGCGGTCGTTGATCTGCTTGAAGCGGTCGAGGTCGATGATGGCGATGCTGAGCGGTTGGCCATTGCGATCGGCCCGCGCCCGCTCGCGCACGAGCACGTCGGTCAGGAAACGGCGGTTGTAGAGGCCCGTGAGGTCGTCGCGTTCGGCCAGCCGCTGGTTGTGCGCCAGCGCGACCTCGAGCTCCTCGTTGCGTACCGAAAGCCGGTGACGGATAGCGCTGACATAAGCGCCGAACAGCGTCGTCCAGACCACGACCACGGCGAAGGTTCCGACCGAGATCGCGTGATAGGCGGGGCTATAGCTCGAGGACCCGGTCACGATCTCGAAGGCCACGACACCCAGGTAGCCGAGGAAGGCCAGCGCGGCGAGCTGGACGAACCGCTGGCGCTTCAGCGCGAAGATCCCGAACAGCAGGGTCACGATCACGGCCATGAGGACGTAGCCGCGAATCTGGGGCGCGACGGCGACCAGGACGAGGCCCCAGACGATGCCGACGACCATCTGCGGCAGGGTGAGCGACGGTTCGGAGAATTTGAGATTGAAGCCGGTCCGGAAAGCCGCGTAGAAGACGAGCTGGCTGGCGACGAGAAGCACTCCGGCAAGGACGAGGCTCGAACCGGATAGCTCGAGCAGGCCGAGCCCGGTGGCGGCCAGCGTGGCGAGAAACCATAGGGAGTAGGAGCCAACGGAGATGAAGAATCGGCGCATGCGCAGCTTCTGGGCGCGTTCCGTGCCCGGACCGAAGAGCCACGCCAAACTATCCGCCCCCATCTGCTGCTGCCCAGACCTCGTCGCAAGCCATGTTACTGTGGCGCGCGCATCCTGGCGAAATAGGCCCTGTGAGCAACCAGCACCAGCGCGGCGACGGACTCGAACTGGCCGACGGCATTCGCCTGCCGCTGGCGGAGGTGACCTTCGCCGCGATCCGGGCGCGCGGAGCCGGCGGTCAGCACGTGAACACGACCGCGACCGCGGTCCAACTGCGGTTCGACGTGGCGGCGTCCTCGCTTCCCGAGGCGTGGAAGCGTCGGCTGCTCGCGCTGGCCGACCGGCGCCTGTCCGCGGACGGCGTTTTCCAGGTCCGCGCGGAGAGCCGCCGCAGCCAGGAACAGAATCGGCGCGATGCCCTCGAGCGGCTGCGGGACTGGATCATCAGCGGCACGCGCGTCCAGCGACGCCGCAAGGCGACCCGGCCGAGCAACGCAGCACGCCGCCGCCGCGTCGAGGCCAAGCGGCGCCGGAGCGCCGTCAAGGCCCTGAGAAGATCCGTTGACGACTGAGCATGCCCATGAATCGTTGTATCCGTTTACTCCTCCTTGCCGCCCCCCTGTTTCTTCTCGCCGGGTTCGCCCACGCGAATGATGATCCGCCCTGGCAGCTCGATGGCCAACCTACGGTGGCCGATCTCGAGGCCCTGGCGGCCGAAGGAGTCACGCTCGTGGTCAATACACGCTCTGTCGCGGAAACGGCGGGGCTCGACTTCGACGAGCGTGCCGTGGTCGAGGCGCACGGGATGACCTATCTGCATCTGCCGATCGATCGCGAGCGGGCCTGGCTGTCCCCGGCGCGCGTCGATGCACTGGGCGAGGCGCTGGCCGCGAACGACGGGAAGGCCCTGCTGCACTGCGGCTCGGGCTATCGCGCGGCGGTGCTCCTTGCGGCCCACCTCGTGCGGGCGGAGGGCATGAGCGTGGACGCTGCGATCGAACGGGTGGGTCGTGACGTCGCCCGCGCCGATCTCGACCGCGCACTCGGCACGCCCTGACTGGGCGCTAGTGGTCCCGCGACGGGCGGGTCTGCCCTCGGTTTAGAAAAAATCGATCGAGCCGGTCGTGCTGGCAACCCTCGCATCACGGTCCGTGTGTTCCAATGCCGCATTTCCTCGAGGGCATTGCCATGACCACAGCCGCCATTGCGGACGTACTGACGACGCGCTCGCGCGACGTCGGCGATTTCGATGTCCGGCGCGCATTGCCGAGCGCACGACGCAAGCTGATCGGACCCTTCATCTTCTTCGACCAGATGGGTCCGGTGACCTTCGAGGATGGCCAGGCCATGGACGTCCGCCCCCATCCGCACATCGGGCTCGCGACGGTCACCTGGCTGACGGAAGGTGCGCTTCGCCACCAGGACAGCCTGGGCGTCGATCAGGTCATCCGGCCGGGCGAGGTGAATCTGATGACCGCGGGACGTGGCATCGTCCATTCGGAGCGAACGCCTGCCGAGGCCCGCGATGTCGGTGCGACGATGGCCGGAATCCAGACATGGCTCGCGCTGCCGCGGGCCCTGGCCGAGATGGAACCCGCGTTCGACCACTACCCCGCCGAAGCGATCCCGTCCGTCGAGATCGACGGCGTGCAGGTGACCCTGATCATGGGCAGTGGATGGGGCGTGACCTCGCCCGTGAAAACCTACAGCGAAACGCTTTATGCCGAGCTACGGTGCGGCGTTGGCAGCACCCTTGCGCTCGACGGCGGTGTGGCCGAACGGGCGATCTATGTGCTGACGGGGGCGCTGGAGATCGACGGGCGACGGTGCGAGCCGGGCGAGATGATCGTGCTCGAGACCGGCACATCGATCGACATCCTTCCGCTGGAGGCCACCCACGCGTTCCTTATCGGCGGCGCGCCGATCGATGGGGAACGGATCATCTGGTGGAACTTCGTCGCCAGCACCGCGGAACGGCTGGAGCAGGCCAAGGCTGACTGGAAGGGCGGGCGGTTTCCGCAGGTGCCGAACGACGCCGAGTACATTCCGCTACCGGAGCGGTGAGGTTCAGCGGTCGGCCTGGAGGTCGGCCTCGATCTCGCGGATCCGGCGCCAGAAGGCGGGACGCATCTGTGTCTTGACGCGGTGCAGCACCGACGACGCGCTGCCGAAGCTCCGCATACCGAAGAGCTCGGCCGTGTCCTGGAGGGTGAGGTGGCTGCGATAGCGGCAGAGCCATACGGCGGCGAGGCGCGGGAGGTTCAGCCGCCCGCGCCGGGAAGCCAGGATTTCGCTGCGGTCGACCTCGTAGTGGCGAGCCACCGCCGCCAGCACGTCCTCCGCGTCTGGACCCGGTGGGCGCCGCTCCCAGGCCGCGCCACCCGACAGGGCCTCGGCGCGGGACAGCATCTGGCGGTGGAAGTCCGGCGGGCCGAGGATCGGGCCCGGACGGCGTGAACGGTAGTAGCTCCGGACGAGGTCATTTCCCATGCCTTCCCGTTCGATATAGCGCCGATACGCCCGCGCCGGACGGTCCTCGTCCGCGTAGTGGGTCAGTAGCGTGTCGCGGACGAGCCAGCTCGGCCGCACCCGCCTCGTGACGTAGCTGGGGTAGCTCGACCACCGATAGCGGTCGAGCCGCGGCACCGTTCCCGAGACGAGCGGGCGGCGATGGACGTGGCGGCTGACGGCGACCAGGCAGCTCTCCGCGTCGAACAGGACCGCGCGGTAGCGTCCGCGGAACAACGGGCCGTCACGGTCAATGGAGCGGTTGTAGCGCTGGGTGTAGACACCATCGAGGTGTCGCATGGCGACGCTGAGGTTGGCCTCGGTGGTCCGCAGAACCAGGTCATAGCGATTGCTCATGAAACAATAGGCATGGGTCTCGACCCCGTGCCGGTCGCGCAGTTCACCGATAAGCGCCAGCAGCATCGTGCGGTGCTGATCGTTGCGGAAGATTCGCTGGCGGCCGGCGCCCCGATTCGAGACGTGGTACCAGGCGTCCGCGAGTTCTATTCGGAGCGGTCGTCCCATGGGAGCTTGGTTCCGTCACACGAATTTCATGCAGATTCTCGCGATTCTCCAAAAAATCGTCTTTCTTTGGAAGGTTACGGCACCTTGCTGCGTGATGAGCTTCGGAATGGGCTGCAATTGAACAGCGCACTTTTGCGCTACCTGATCGGGATTTTGCAGCCCGTCGAAGGTCTCAACCGATTGATTGTCGGAGCATTCAATCGGTGTCTTGGCGCCACCCTGGGCGGGCGGCTCGCATGGTTGGCAGCATGTATATAGTTAAACAGACCTGGCACTTCGG
>JBCCZC010000195.1:0-10032 GCA_039188505.1 Pseudomonadota bacterium
CCCCCATGGTGGCCAGTGCGCCGGCGATGAAGGTCTGGTGCCGTGGCGACAGGTGCGCGTTGCGAACGAAGAGGTTGATCAGATCCTCGCCGAACCCCTGCTCCTGCAGGACTTCGCGGGTCTTCTTGCGCAGGTCGCCCGGCGTCGAGTCCCGGATCATCTCCTCGAGCGCAACGGTGTAGTTGGTCGCGGTGATCGCCGCACCGGCCAGCCCACCGGTCGCCGCCGTCGCGGCGACATTGAAAGCGACCCCACCCGAGTAGCCCGCCCACGCGAGATTGTCGAGGTATTCCTGGAGCGTTTCGTTGTTGGAGTACACATCGACGCCGAACTCGTAGGCGTACTCCCGCTTCACCTTCGAGAACCCGATGACCTGCGCGAAGCCGCTGTCCTCGGACTCGCTGCTCTCATCGCCCTTGGTGATGCGGTCGCCAAGGCGGCGGAAGGCCTTGCCCACGCCCGCGGCAGCACCCGAGAGCGCTGCACCCGGATCCTGGACGATGTTCATCGCGCCCTGCCCCAGACTCTTGGCGGCCTCGACCGCCGATTCCGAGAACGCGGCGGTTCCCTTGAGCTTCGAGATCTCGGCGATCGCGTTGACCTCGCGCGCCACCATGCACAGGTCATGTGTCGACACGACCGCATAGGTCTCGCTCTCCGTGACGACCGTGTAGCTGTTCATCATGCCGTCATTGGACACCGGGTCCTCGATCTGCGCCCGGATGCCGTCGACGAGCGCCGCCGGAGCAGCGGTCGACAGGGGCAGCGTTCCGGGCGTCTCGTAGTCGGCAGCGACGGCCAGGGTTGGCGCAACCAGAGCGAAGGCGAGGGCTTTCTTCATGTTGTTCAGTCCTGCAGAAAAGGGGTCTACGCGATGCATTCGGATCATGCCGCGTCACGGCCATGACCCTGCGGATCACTTTGGGGTCGGTTGCCCAGGTGCCCTCGAGGGCGGAACCGGGAAGGTCGCGGCGGCGGCGGCAAGAGGCGCGTGGCGAGTCGACTATAGCACCGCGCGCACGCCAGGCTCAGTCCAACTCCACCCGGTAGCGGATGGACGTGATCGTCTCCAGCGCCTGGCGGACCGACACCTCGAGCAGGCGCGTGACCTCGTAGGCGAACTCGAAGTACTGGACGTTGTTGGAGAATGACCGTCCGTAGCTGACCCGCATGCGCGGCGCGATCTGCTTGCCCATGGTGAACCCGGCGCCCTCGAATTCCTCGCTGGAGGTCAGGGAGAGCTCGTCGAGGCCCGCCTGCTGGCCGATGCGGTTGGTGACCGCCGAGCTGGCGCCGAGGCCGGCTGCCAGGATAGCGTCCTCCACGGCGTCGCCGCTGTCGGACGAGCAGCTGCCGCCCGTCACCAGCATGCACAGGGCCTCGGACTCCTCCCGAGCCGGATTCGAGAAAACGGTGAGGGTCGGAAAAGCGGCCGTTCCCGCGACGCGAACGCCCACCGTCGCGTCCATGTCGTCGAGTTCACGCTCGGCGACGATGTCGAGGACGGGATTCTCGCAGGCAACACCGGCGAACAGCAGGCGACCGCGATCGACCTGCAGATCCTGCCCGTAGGCGCTGAGGCCACCGGCGATGTTGATCTGGCCGGTACACAGCATGGCCTGTCCGGGTCGCTGCCTCGCCCGGACCGATCCCGTGAGCTGCCCGTCGACGCCGAAGCCTGATAGGACCACGCCGTCGCCCAGCCGCAAGGTGACGTCGAGATCCTGCGATGCCTGCTTCGCCTGCTGGTCGCGTCCGACCACGACAACATCCGGCGATCCGGACACAGACCCCTCGAACGCGGTGAGGTCCACCTCGAGCGTGGGCACGTCGACCGTCCCGCGAATGGACAGGAGCTCGGGCGCCACGGTGATCGTCAGATCAGGGGAGACCAGAGCCCGAATCTCCTCCGTGTCCATGCCGAGGAAGTTCTCGCCCTGGACCCGCAGCTCGGCCTGGCCGTCGTCTGCAGCGAACGCGCTGGAGATCTCGATGCGGCCATCGCCCGAACTCAGCGCAGCTTCGATCTCGCCGGCGCCGCCCTCATTGACGGTCAGGCGCGCGAACCCGTCGCTCAGCTGCAGGCCGAGCTCGGTGAGAAAGGCCTCCAGACCCTCGACGGACGAGTTCACGACCACCTCCGGCGCGTCGATGGTCCCGCCGAACTCTGCCTCGACGCGCGCGCGGCCCTCGAGGTCACTGACCTGTGGCGCAAGTGGCCCGAAGGCCGCGAATTCCGGCACGTCAATGGTCAGCGTTCCGCCCAGCGGCGCGCTGGCTTCGAGCTTCCCCCCCGTGACCCGGGCCTCGATGCTGGCCTCGGGAATCAGCTGGGCGGCCAGGTCGACATCGATTCGGTCCGGTGAGACGTCCGCATCAAGCCGCAGCCCCTCATGGCCGAGCACGATGTCGGTCTCCTGGCGCCGGATGGTCAGCGTGGTGCTCGCCGACTCGATCGCCGCCGTGCCGGACCAGTCGCTGCCGTCGGCGCTGCTGTTGAAGCTCGCGCTGCCCGAAAGCCGACCGGCCAGCGCGGCTGGCTCCGGCGCGAAGCGATCGACGAAAGGCTGGAACTGCTCTAGATCAACTTCGTCGAGGCGAACGCCTGCCGACAGGGCATCCGCGTCGCGCGCCACCGACAGGCAGAGCTCACTACCGAAGGTCGTGAGGCACAGCGGCGCGTCGAGGGCCTGCGCGTCGGCCGATGCCCGAAACGGTACCGGAGCCGCGAGCTGAAGCGGCTCGAAATCGGCCGGCGTGACCGTCAGGACAGAGAGTTCGCCGCTGTAGCTCGCGTCCACCAGCCCCCCGCCCCACCCGATCGCCAGTGTCCCGAGCGCCGCGGTGACGTCCAGCTGTCCCTCGTGCCGTGCCTGCGTGCCGTCGACGGAGAACTCGACCGCATCGATTATCTGATCGCCGCTCTCGAGCCCCGCCAGCGTCGCGCTGACAGCCAGCGCATCGCCGCCCAGAAGGTCGACGTTGGCATCGACTTCCAGCTCGGCCAGCAGCACGTCCGCAAAGCCGAGTTCCTGCCCGGCCAGCCGGGCTCGGGCCTTCGGCTGAGCGGGCGTTCCTGATGCATTAACCGCACCCGAGAGTCGGCCGGAGAGGCCCGGCTGGATCTGACTCAGGTCGGGCGCATCGACGATCGCATCCACCGTCAGCGTGTCGCCCCACTCGCCGTCGAGCGACAGCCGGTTGTCCCCCAGTCGAACACTGAAGTCGTCGAAGTCGTAGCGCTCCCCCTGAATGCCCAGGCGGCCACTGCCGTCGATCTCACGCCCCGCAACGCTGCCGGCGATATCGACCAGCCGCAGGGCACCGTTCAGCTCGCCGTCTGCCGGCTGCTCCAGATCGAAGGTCGCGTCCAGCCCGAAGACCGTCGGCTGACCCAGATGCGGCGTGAGATCGAGGGCGCGGGCCGTCAGCGTGCCCTCTGCCGCAACCGCATCGCCGTAGCTCGCCGTGGCGGTCAGGACAGCCGTGCCCTCCAGCGCCGCAACCTCGAGGCGCTCGACGACGACGGTTTCCGGCTGAGCGAACACCCGACCGTTCACCTGACCGTCGCCGTACTCCGACGAGAAATCGAAGGCGAGATCGATCTCGAGGTCGTCGACCGTGCCGTTCAGCTCCACCTGCCCGGATTCGGTATGCAAGCCGGCGGCATCGAGCCGAATCCGCGACAGGTCACTCCAGGTCAGCGCGAGCCGCGAGGGGCGGTCCGGATCGATGCTGACGAGACCCTCGGCAGACAGACGCCCCGGCAGGTCGACCTCGGCGATCTCGAAGCGATTGATGTCGATCTGCCCGCGGGCCAGGTCGAGATCGACGTCCTGCGTGATCGCCAGATCCGTGATGCCCGGCAGGGACACGACGCTGGTCGCGGCGACGGAATCGGCTGATCCGCCGGCGTCGAAGGACAGGGAGAGCGCTTCGATCGGCGCGTCCGGAGCGAAGCGCGCCAGGTCGTCGACCGCCAGCGTGAGATTGAGCGAGAAACCCGCCTCCCGGAGCAAGGCGGTCAGGTTGAGATCGAGATCGGTTTCGACGATCCCGCTCGTGTCGACTTCGACGGTCAGCAGCTCCGCATCGCCGACCACCGCCGCTCCGATCGAGAGCTCATCTGCGATGGCGCCCGTGAGTCGCAGATCCGTCGCAAAGGGCGCCGCGAGTAGCGCGCGCCCCCCCAGCGCGACGCTAGCATCCGCATTGGCCATGGCGAGCTCGCCGAGCGACAGATCGGCATCGACGAACGCGAGATCGGCAAGCTCGATGCCATCGAGGTCGACGTGGACGACGGTCTCCTCATCGACGATCTCCTCGACGCTGATCGCGGCCACGGACAGCCGGTCGAGCCGAAGGTCGATCGGCAGGCGCAGATCCGGGAACTCGAACGCTCCGGCCTCGGTCGCGGGCTCGGTCACTTCTCCGGGTGCGGGCTTCAGCCGCAGCAAGAGCCGCCCGACGTCGACCAGCTCGACGTGGACTGTCGCCCCGAACAGCGCCCCGGGCGCCCAGTCGATACGAACACGTTCGATCTCGACGTCCGCGGTCGGTGCCCGGTAGACCAGGTTGGTCGCCGCAAAGCCCGTCAGCAGGCTACCCTCGACCGACTCGATCTCGAGCTCCGGGGGCGCAAGGGCGAGCCCGAGGCGCAGGCCCAGGGGCGTTACGAGGAGCAGGATGAGCACGAGGCCCAAGAGCAGCGCGACGCTGCCCAGGCCGATCACCCAGCGCCGCCGCAGCCAGTTCCTCACAGATCCGGCCCGATGTTCAGGTGCATGCGAAACGTGTTGTCCTCATCGTCCTCGATGCCGACCGCCAGATCGACGCGCACCAGGCCGATGGGTGAGATCCACCGGGCTCCGAGCCCGACGCCGAAGGCCGGCGTGAAGTCGTCGGTCTCGAAGGCGTTACCCGCGTCGACGAATCCGGCAATGCCCCACTTCTCGCGGAAGTAGTGCTCGGCGGTTGCGCTGATAACGGCGACGTGGCGGCCACCGATGACTTCGCCCTCATCATTCCTCGGCCCGAGCGACTCGAAATCGAAGCCGCGTACGCTGCGATCGCCACCGGTAAAGAAACGGAGCGAAGCTGGGAGGTTCACCAGGTCGTCTGCGAGGCTGGTGCCGAGCCGTCCGCGAAGCAGGATTCGGTTCTTCTCGCCCAGCATCCGAATCCACTGCCCGGTCACGTCGAGCTGGAGGATGCTGAAGTCCGATGCGAGTGACTCCTCGACGCCGCGCACGGTTGCCTCGATGCGCCAGCCGCGGCGCGTGAAGATGCGATCGTCTGCCCGGACGCGCTCAGCGGTCACCGCGCCGAGAAGATACTTCTGCTCATCCGCCTGGTCGCCCACCTCGAAGTTCTCGATGTTGTAGCTGAGCGTTTCGGTCAGGTTCCAGTCGCCCCATTTGCGCGAACGGGTCCCGGCCACGAACTCCCGTTCCTCGATATAGGCATCGGTGTCCGTGTAGTCGTAGCCGCCGGAGATCAGATAGCTCGTGTCGAGGTCCCGCCCGGGAATGCGATAGCCCGCGGTCAGCCGGCGATCGCGGGTGCCGTATTCGAGATCGCCTTCGACCGAATGGCCGCGATCGTTGACCCAGCGCCGGATGGTCCGCAGCTGGACACCGATACCGCTGTCCGTGCCGAAGTTGATCCCGGCCGTGTAGCGGATCCGGCGGTTCGGCGAGGTGGTGACGACGACGGGTACCTCGAGCTGATCGTTGGCCTCGTCCACCTGCGGCTGGACGAAGGCGTCGTCGAAATACTCCACCTGAACCAGATTTCGCTGCAGTGAGCGGAGCTCCTGTTCATCGAAGTACTCCCCGATCGGCAGGCGCCCGAAACGGCTCATGAATGCCTCGGTGAACTGCGAGCCCTCGAAGCGCGTGGGACCGAAGCGATAGCGGGGTCCCGAGTCGAGCATGAGGGTGACATCGGCCGTGCCCGCTTCAGGGTCGACCAGCACCCGATTCTCGACCAGCTGATTCTCGAAGTAGCCGAGCCCCGCCAGCAGGTTCTGCAGCTTGCGCTTGGTCTCCTCGTAGGCCGCGTGGGTGAACGGCGCGCCGGGCGCGAGATTCATGGCAGCCCGCGCCTGCTTGACCGCGTCGTCCCCTTCGGCCTCGCCGAGCGCAATCGCGATCTCGCCGAAGACGACCTGCGGGCCCCGATCGACGTCGAACGTGGCTGCCCAGCCCGAGCCGTCGGGCCGCGCCTCGAAGCGGGATTCGATGGTCACCTGGTAGTAGCCGAAGGGTTCGAGGGCATCCCGAATCTCGTCCTCGCCGCGGGAGAACTGGTAGCGCAGGAACGTCTCGGAGCGATCGTCCCCGTCGGCTCGGAGCTTCTCGATGCCGAGAAACTTGGTGGCGTTGATCAGCAGCGGGCCGTCGAGGCCGTTGATGGTCACCGCGACCAGCCGGTCCGCCTGCGCGGGGACAGCCAGAATCGCCAGCATCAGCGCGAGCGCGCGGGCGATCGGGGAGCTGGCGGCGCTGGAAAGGAGACGCATGCGAAACCGATTCGGCAACGATGCCTTCCGTGGCAGTGGGACGGTCGATCGTAATCGATGTGGTCGCCAACGACTACAGCCAAACGGAACGGATCGGGGCGCCCCGAGCTTCCCCCTGGGCCAGGCCTGTCCGACGCCAGAAAACGCCTCTCGACCGCGCCGGTCCGCGGTGACGGGAATCAGTGCAGGGGACGCCCGCAGCCCTGGAAGGTGCGTTCGGCGAGGCGAACCACAACGGTGGTGTCGAAGGCCTCGCCACTCATGGCGTCCCCGCACGGGCGGCCCTCGATCGTGATCTCGAGCGGCCAGCTCACGAACCGCGAGGTGCGCGTTGACGTGTCGTCGTCCGGCTCGGTTGCCGGGACGCGAAGGGTACGCTGACCATAGTCGAAGCTGAAATCGATGCGTTCGCCGTTTCTGATCTCGAGCAGCCAACCGGGTTCCTGCCCCACCGCGCGAAAGGAAACCCCGCGGAGCTTCGCCCCTTCCCAGATCGAGCGGTGATGGTCGTAGCGGCAGGGCCCGAGCTGCTCCGGCCCCTTGAGTTCGAGCGTTCCCTCAGTGAGTACGGCGCGCCAGGTGTCGTCCGCGAACCGCGCCAGCCCGGGCTCGAAGCCGATCGTGGGAAGCAGCCGATAGCCGTCATCGAGGGGCGGCGGCAGCCAGATTCCAAGGCCCTTGCCGGGTTCGGCGACGGTTACGATCTCGACCTCGGAGGCGTCGCACTGGAAGACGCTCACATCCGGAGTCTCCTCGGCGCTTCCCGCGAGCGGGAGCAGCAGCATCGCGAAGCGCCAATTCCGCTCAATGATGCGCATCGAGCTCACGAAGCGCCCGGACGAGAGCCTGGCGGACCAGGGGACGACGCTCCGGGTCGATGCGATCGCGGTCCAGTTCCACGGTGGCGTCATCTTCCTGCGCGCCTTCGGATCCAGGCGGTCCCTCGAGGCCAGGCGGGCGCAGGCGAGCGCGAAACAGGCGGCCAGCAAGCAAGCGGCGACGATCACAACCCAGGTCATGGTCGACTCAACCAGCCCCTGCTCCGCTTGGGCGCGAACCGTGAACGGAAGGATCAGCGCGAGGGTCGCGCCTGGAGGGAACAGGGAGGATGGTCTCAAGCTCAGCGCCCCGGTCTCGTTTCCGGGCAGTGTACCGCGCAGGGCGCTGAGCGACTTCCGGAGTTACCGGACGGGGATTACTGTCCCTGCTGGGCGTTCTGCATGGCCGCCATGACGGCCGCCTGGTAGGTCGCCTCCTTCTCCCGCAGCTCTGCGATGAGTTGTTCGGACGCCGGGTCGATGGCCTTCATCGCGGCCAGGATGCGTTCCTCGAGCTTCGCGCCGGCAGCCAGGACGGGCTCGCTCTGGATCGCCGCCTGGTGGGCCTCCTGGAGAACCTGGCTCTCCTGCTGCAGTGCGAGCAGGGTGGCCTGCTGCTGTTCCTCATCGAGCTCGCCGGACTGCAGCTTGGCCTGCATTTCCTGCACGCGCTGCATGGCCGTCTCGACCTCGAGGCCACCGGAGCCCATGGTCTGCATGACCAGCGCCTGCCAAGCCTGCTGCTCGGCGACGATCTCGGGGTTCTGCTCGAACGCCTGCGTCTGAATCGTCGTAAGGCGGCTGTTCAGGGTCTGCATCTCGTCCTGCATCGCTTTCAGCTCGGCAAACATCTCGGGCGAGGCATTGACGGTGATTTCGGGCTGCTCGGCGGCTTCCTGTGCCGGGGCAACGGCGGCAAACGCGGCAAGGGCGGCCGCGACGGCCAGCTTGCGAATGATCATGGGGATTCTCGGAAAGGTCGAAGGGGCCGGCCAAGGTACCAGAGGCGCCCGGCGGGTCCAACCGCCAGGCGTCGGCCGATTCCCTACGGTCAGTCGATTCGCACGTCGTCCACTTCGAAGGCAAAGGCGCCGTGGGGCTGCTGGGCGACGAACGAGACGCCGCTGATGACGCCGTCGACACGGAAACCCTCGAGCGGCATCTCGATCTCCTGCCACGCGTCGGTCACCGAGAAGGTCTGACTCGGCGGAATTCCCGACATGGTTTCGCCGAACATCATGACCGTATAGCTGCGGGGCTCGCCTCGAACGCGAAACCGAAGCGTCTCGCGCTCGCCGAAGTCCACCGGGGCCATGGGCTGGTCGCCGGGAAACCAGATCGCACCCGCCCAGGGAAACGGGAAGCCGGACCGGATCTCGCCGCTGATGGTCAGCGCACCATCGACGACTGCCAGCTCGGCGATCGACCCGCCGCCGCGCACCTCGTCGGTGCTCGGGAACCAGCCCATGCCGAAGCTGGAGGTCAGGCCGTCTTCGAAGTCGGCGATCAGTGCGACATCCGGCGCCACGGGCAGCGAGCCCTGCTCGCGGGTCGAGAGCTCGAGCGGAACCGGCTCGCCGTCCTTCCAGACCGCGGCGATCGCCGCCGAGCCCGTCAGGTCGGCGCGGAGATCCCCTTCGACCAACACGAGATCCGCCAGCCGATCGCGGTCGATGCGGCCCCGGTCCTCGAGCCCGAAGGCGGCGGCCGGGCCCAGCGTCGCCGCACGGAAGACCTCATCCGCGTCGAAGCCAGCCTGCGCCAGCAGCTGCAGCTCGACATGCATCGACAGACCCGAAGCCGTTCCCGGGTTCGGCGCGTCCGTACCCGCGAGGATACTCACGCCCGCCTCGTGCAGCGCGCGAACGTTTTCCAGCGCCACGGCCAGATGTTCCGGCCGAGCCGAACCGAACGATCCCGCAAGCGTGTCCCGCTGCATCGGCGAGAGCTGCTCCTCGGCCAGGGTGGCTGCAAGCTGCGCGCTGGCGTCGTTGCCCGCGACGGACGCAATGACAGCGAGCGTTGGCACGACGAAGACGCCGGCTTCTGCGAAGCGCGCGGCATCCTCGGGATCGATCACTTGGTCGCCCCAGACGTGGACGAGGCCATCGATGCCCAGCTCCAGGGCCAGAAGAGCTGCGCTCAGGCGAGAAACGTGAGCAACGGCCAGAAGGCCTTCCGCGTGGGCCGCCGCGACGACGGCGGCGACGGTATCCCGATCGAGGGCAGGCATCGTGAAGTTGTAGGCGCTGCCGTCCTCGATCACGATCTTGATCCAGTCCGAGCCCGCGGCCTTGCGGTCCCGGGTCCAGCCTGCCGCCTCCGCCGGCTCGGCGAGGGTGTCGACCGGCATGCCGTACTGGGTGCCATGGCCGCCTGCGGCCGTGGCAAGCATGCCCGCGGAGAAGAGATCCGCCGCCCCGGAGAAGCCGATCGTCGAACGCTCCTCGCGGTGCCCCGGAAACTGCTCGATCGCCGTGAACTGGTCGAGGATCGTGGTGGCGCCGAAGCGCACGGCGTCCTCGCGGACCGAGCCGAAGGCGTGCACGTGGGCATCAATCAGGCCCGGCAAGACGGTCCGGCCGGTGCCGTCGACGCGGGGCAGGCCGTCAGGGAGGTCCAGGCGGCGACCCAGGGCGCGGATTCGCCCGTCCTCGACCCACACATCGCGATTCGGGAGAAACCGCTCGC
>JBCCZC010000196.1:0-9968 GCA_039188505.1 Pseudomonadota bacterium
CTCACGAACGCGCCGTCGTCGGTACCGAGCCAGAGTTCGCCTGCGGCCGTTTCCATCAACCCATAGACCGGGCGAGGCATCGTCTTGCCCCCGAGCTCGCCGGGAACCAGGCGATCGCCGGCCATCCTCATCAGACCACCGCCGGTCCCGACCCAGACCGCGCCATTGCGGTCCTCGAGGACGGCATAGAGCAGGTTAGTCTCGCGTTCCGCCGATGCGACGAGCCGGGGAGCAGCATCCGGTTCGATCACCACGAGGCCTGCTGCGGTCGCCGCGAAGATCCGTCCGGAATGTCCGACGGAAACCCGTCGGATAGCGCTGGCCGGCCCCGGCAGGTCTACGGCCACGAAGTCGTCCGTGCCGGCGCGCCGCTGCCAGAGGCGCCGGTCGCTGACTGCCCACTGCGTCCCGGCTTGATCCAAGGCGATCGAGGTCACGGCGCCGGCCAGCCCGTTTGCGTCCCCCTCCCAGAGGACCTGTCCATCGACCCAGCGGCCGAGACCCAGGTCGACGGCGGCCAGGAGCGCAGTGCCGTCGGGCGCGCCAGCAATCTCCATGATCCGATGGCGACCGGCATTGCCCTCGAGCGGCATCGGGAAGCGGAGGGTCTGGAGCGCGTCACCGTCCAGCAGCGTGACGCCGCTGTTGTGTCCGAGCAGCAGCCGGTCCGGCCCGAGCGGTTCCACGGCGGTCACCTCGTCCTCGACGAGTCCGTTGCCGGCGTTCCAGGTCTGGAAGCGAAAGCTGACGCGGCTGAGCCCGCGCGCACCGCCAACCCAGAAGTTGCCGAGGGCGTCGACGTGAAGGGCAGTGACGCCGTCGGCTGCAAGGCCATCCGCCAGACCGAGGCGCTGCACGGTCCGTGCCGGCGCGTTGAAGGTGAACAGGCCAAGCTGATTGCCGAACAGGATCCGGGTCGACGCGCTGCCTGCGACGGCGGCGATCAGCTCCGCACCGGCGGACTCGGGCAGCGTCACGGACGCCAGCGCCGTCGCCGTGTCGTTCGAAGCTACGGTCCAGAGCCGGCCGCCGCCGATGGCGAGCAGGTCACCCGACGCGTCGTCGAGGCCGAGGGCAAGGACGTCGGTGCCCGCCAGTTCACGGACGCCCTGCCAGCGTGCGCCGTCGAACCGGTAGAGGCCCGTTCCGGTCGCGACGGCGACGGCCTGCCCGACCGCTGCGAGAGCTCGAATCTTGGTCGCTCCAGCTGGGGCTCTGGTGGGGGTCCAGCCGTCGTCATCGACCCAGAGGCCGTGCTGACGCGTTGCCACCACGAGCCGATCGCCCAGGACCGCCAGGTCCACGAACTCCGCGTCCGCCGGCACCTCGATCTCCGGCCGCAGGTAGGCGCCAGCTGCGTCGCTTGGATGCCAGCGGAACAGACGAAACGGCGGCCATCGGGGCAGGGCCCAGACCGTACCGTCTCGCGTGTGCGTCACGGCGACAAATGCCTTGGGTTCCTCTCCAACGGGCAGCGGGTCGGTGAAGTCGATGCCGTCGTAGCTGCGAAGCCCGGTCCGCGTGGCAACCAGCAGCCGGCCGCTCGGGTGGGGCGAGAGATCGCGAAGCTGGGCGCTGCCAAGCTGTTCCGGTGCAACGTAGGTCCGGACGCCGTACTGCTGCCCATGGGCCATTCCGGCGGCGAGCCAGGCACCCAGCATGCTGAGGCAGATGCGTCGCACGCGCCGCCCCCAGCGGCGCTTCGCCTTGTCGGACCCCGGATTGCGCACGAGCAGGACCGTCTCATTGAACGGGGCGAGCATGCCATAGCCGGATGTGAACGTCCGTCAAGTCGCCCGCACGGCAACGCGAAGGACAAGTCGTTGACCGTTCATGGCAAGCGTCGGGGGGGCAAGGCATCCGAGGATCCGGTCCATCGATCAGGACAATGGTGCGCGGGATCATTCCGGGACGCGGTGGTCCTAGCTACCTCCGCCGGGTGGCGCATCGCCGCCGGCGCCGCGGGTTGGGCCCGTATGGAACTCAACGGGTTGCAACGATTGTTTAAGGTGCGACCAGGGTACCGTTGCGGGTCGGTGCGATATACTCCAGAAGTCCACAGGCTCGCCCCAGGGATGGCGTGCGCAGCAGTGCTAACTCGAGAGACGACATGATCAAGTTGAACAAGAGCGTCAACCGTAAGCTTCGTTTGGGGAGCCTGGTGGCAAGCGCCTTCCTCCTGCATGGTGCGCTGCTGAATGATGTGCACGCGCAGGCGGCGGCTGGCTACACCGAGTATTTCATTCCGGGCGATGAGTTCCAGATCCGGGAAATCCTCGGCGATCTCGACAATGATTTGCGGGCCGACCAGCCGGGCGTCGCCATCATCGGCGTCAGCGCGTGGGCGGACGATACGACGCTCTTCTACGACCACTGGGAAGACGGCTACGAGTTCGACCCGCTGAACCCGGGCAATTCGGCCGACGAGATCATCCAGCTGCGGTCGACCAATGATGATCCGGCGATCCCGACCTGCACGGAAGAAGAGACGATCGAAAGCTTCGACGCGCCGATCTGCGAGACCACGGACCCCTTCCACATCTTCGATAGCGCCGACATTCCCCGGGCGGATCGCGACGCGCTGCCAGATCCCCTGACCAACGGCTGCGCGTCGGCGGAAGCCGGCAACGGCTTCTGCTACGACGGCCGCGATCGGATCTTCGTTGCGGGCGGGGCGACGACCATGAGCCGGGCCACGTGGATCAGTGGCATCACCGGCACCGGCGATGACGACAACCTGGATCCGGGCACCTTCCAGGCGCTGGCGTGGGAGGTCTATCCCGTCCGGCCACAGCTCACTACCTATATCCTGCCGTTCGGTGAGGATCTCTTCGCGGATGAGGGGTTCGCGGATTTCGAGCGCGTCTTCGCGCTGGTGCAGGCCACCGCGGACGACACGACCGTTCAGATCGATTTCAACAACGACGGTGTCTTCGACCTAGCCGACTTCGACCGCGACGGTACCTGCGAAGCGAGCTTCGTGCTGCCCGCCGGCGGATCGCTGCTTCTTGACAACGCAACAGACGGTTTCGCGGCCGCACCCGACGTTGCCTGTAACCCCTCGCCGCTGGGTGAGAATGCCGGCCTGAACACGGGCACGCGGATCGTCGGCACCGAGACGCTCCAGGTGCAGTACGTCATCGGCGACGATGGCTCAACTTACGAGCTGCGCGGCTTCAGCGCCTTTCCCCGGGGGCTCTGGGACACCTCCTACTATGCACCGGTCGGCAGCTACACGGATGACACTGACGTCTTTCTCCACAACCCGCATGCCACTACGCTGACCGTCAGCTACGAGACCGGTGCCGGCACCGGCACCATCGACGTTCCCGCTGGCGAAACCGTGTCCTTCGAGGAAGAGACAGGCGCCTTCCTGCCCGATTTTTCAGCCGCCTTCTTCGAGGCGCCGGAGGTCTTCTGGGGCGTATCGACGATCGACACGGGCGGGCAGATCTTCGACTGGGGCTACGCGCTGACGCCGTCGCGATTCCTGCGCGAGGAGCACCGCCTCGGCTGGGCGCCGACCACGTCCAACACGCCGCTCCTGGACCCACTCAACACCTGTCCGCCGGGCACCAACAGTGAGGCCAGCGGACTCTTCATCGCCGCCGCGCAGGGCAACACGACGCTGTTCGTGGACCTGAACGACGACGGTGTTTTCGACGAGACCTTCTCACTTGATCTGCTCGATTCACAGTTCATCGAAGACAACTTCAACGCCGACCTGTCCAACACGCGGCTCTATGCGACCGGCCAGTTCGTCGGCGCCTGGGGACAGAATCCCGAGCGCAGCTTCGGTGGCGACTGTTCGGCGCTGGACATGGGCTACACGATCCTGCCCAACTCCGACATCCTCGACGCGGTCCTGTCCCTGAGCAAGACGTCCAACCCGCCGCTGCTGGCGCTGAACGCCAGCGACACCACCGAGTTCACGTTGACGGCGTCGACCGGCGACTTCGACGTGCGCCAGCTGATTTTCACCGACACCCTGCCTGGTGGCTTCGACTACCAGGAAAACCAGACCGTCATCACGTTGCCGGACGGCAGCACGATCACCGGGGCACTGGCCGAACCGACGTCCGTCACGGGCACGATCGCTGGCGGCCAGACGCTGGTCTGGAACATGAACTCCCTGCCCAACGGCTCCGTGCTAACCGGCAACGGCGACCTGATCGAGAACGAGACGGTGATCATCACCTTCACGACCCAGGACACGATCGGAACCCGCACCGACGGCGAGATCGCCATCAACGAGGCCGAGACCTGTGGTGAACGGGTGGTCGGCTCGGGGCCGAGCGAGGTAACCCAGACCTTCTGCTCCACCGACTTCGAGATCGTCATCTTCAGCAACTTCGAGAATGCCATCGTCAAGACGTCCAGCGTCGCCGAAGACGTTCCGCTGTCACCGGGCGACCTCTTCGACTACACGGTCACGGTTTCGAACACCGGCGCTGGCGACCTCGACCAGGTGACGCTCTTCGATCCGCTGCCCGACGAGGTGACCTTCGTCGGACCGGTCTCGGTTGTCGGTACCTGCGATGTGCCGGTGTTCTCGACGATCAACGTCCGTGATGAGTTCGTTACTGCTGATTCCTACACGCAGAACACCGGTTCGGATAACTGGGACGCCGCCTGGGCCGAAGTCAACGACTTCGGCGGCGCCGGCGGCGGCGGTATCGAAGTCAACGGGGGCAGCGATGGCGGCCAGGTCGCCAACAATGCAATTCGCTTCGACACCGAGGCTAATGCCGGTGATAGCATCAGCCGGACGTGGACGTTCCCGCAGACGCCGTCGGATCAGCTGACCATCAGCTTCGATTTCTTCGAGACGAATGTCGAGGGCAACGACGACATCTTCGTCCAGTACAGCGACGATGACGGCGCCAGCTTCCTTCCCCTCCAGGCGCTCGATGGCGACAGCACCGAAGGGAACTACTCGTTCACGATCCCCTGGGATCCGGCCGATACCGAAGTGGTGTTTCGGATTTTTCTCGAAGACGAACTCGAGGGCGACGACTTCTTCTTCTTCGACAATATCGACATCTCCTTCCAGGCCCAGACCGGGACCAACTCGCAGGCGCCGGCGATCGAGGATCCGCCCAATATCCTGCGGACGGAAGCGAACTGCACGCTGGCCCAGGGCAACGACCTGGTGTTCACCATCCCCGTCCAGGTCAATGACCCGCTGCCGGTCGACACCAACGAGATCATCAACGAGGCCTCGACCAACGCGGCCCAGCTGCCCATCCAGAAGTTCGACGACGCGCGCAACATCGTCATCAATCCGTCGGCTCAGACGGCTGTCGTCGGCGATACGGTCTGGATCGATTTCAACGACAACGGCGTCAAGGACATCGGCGAGCCCGGTATCGCCGGCGTGACCGTCGAGCTCAAGGACTTCTTCGGCACCCCGATTCGAACCGCGACGACCGACGCGGCCGGACGCTACCTGTTCACCGGCGTGCCGATCGATCGCGGCTACTACGTCGAGGTGGCCGCGGGCATCCCGGCAGGCCTCGTCCAGACCGACCTGACCAGCCCGGCTCCGCCGCTGCCGAAGGATCGGACGCCCGAGTTCGATCTCTTCAACGACGCGTCCCTGGGTAGCAACCGGGACGAGTTCTCCGGGGCCCCGAATGGATCGAACGGATCGGTGGCTTGGTCCACGTCCTGGGTCGAGGCAGGCGATGCCAATGGTGAGATCAACATCACCGGCGGCCAGCTCGAGCTCAACAGCGATAACAACGGCGACAACGCCACGATCACGCGTACGCTCTCGCCGCCCGCGGACGTGACGAATGCGGTGCTGACCTTCGACTACGACGTGGATAACCCTGCGGGCGTCGAGTACGAGCCCGAAGACGAGATCTTCCTCGAGATCAGTAGCGACGGCGGGAGCAATTTCACGATCCTCGACGCCTTCTCGAGTGGTGAACTGGACGACGATGATAACGGCAACGGTCCGTTCAGCTATTCGCGGGACATCTCGAATTTCCTGACCGCGTCGGATACCCAGATCCGCTTCCGCGTTGTCGAGCACAACGGCGGCACCGAGGTGTTCGTCGTGGACAACGTCGACATCGCGTACACCGAGGCAACGCCGATCCTGACCTTCCTCGACGCCGATCTCGGCTATCTGCCGGACATGGGGTCGGCGATCATCGGTGATCGCGTGTGGAGCGATGACGACGATAACGGTGTCCAGGATCTGGGCGAGCCCGGCATTGCCGGCATCGAGGTGCAACTCTACGAGGACACGAACGGCGACGGGGTCATCAACGACGGCGCGACGCCCGTCACGACGACCACGGGCGTCAATGGCGCGTACAGCTTCACGGTGATGATCGATACGCTCGGCAATCCGGAACCTGACTACATCATTCTCGTGGATGGTGGCCAGACGATCGATGACCCGGGTGGCGGTACCGACACGTTGTCGAACATCTACAGCTTCACGACGACGAACGAGTACGCGGTCCCGGTCTTCGACGGTGCGAGCTTCCTGACCGCCGATGTGGGCCTCCTCCAGGTCGCGACCGGTACGACGTTTGATATCACCGACCGCGTCTGGTTCGACTTCGACAACGACGAGAACGATGATGACAATCCGCCGGCCGGCAGCGATGGCAACGGCAACGACAATGCCGAAGCCGGTATCGACGGCGTCACCGTGGAACTACTCAACCAGAGCGGCTTCGTCGTCGCCACGACGCTGACCGCCGCTGACGGCACCTTCAGCTTCAACGGCGTTCCCGGTGGGCAGCGCTACAGCTGGCGCATCACCGACCAGACGGGGGTCCTATTCACGGACTACTTCGGCACGACGACGCCGGCGCAGAACCGCATCTACGACATGCCGACGGCGCTGACCGGTGATCTCGACTTCACGGACGAGATCGATGCGGATGGGGACGGGCAGACTGATCCGAACTTCGGGTTCGATATCACCCGAAGCATCGGCGATACGGTCTATCGTGACGTGAGTTGCGTCAGTCCGCCGGCCAATTGCGGCACGCAAGACGCCGGTGAGCCGGGTATTGCCGGCGTCACCGTCAACCTCTACTCGGACGCCAACGGCGATGGTCAGATCAACGGCGCCGACGCGGTCGTCGGCACGCAGCTGACGGATTTCTTCGGCAACTATCTGTTCTCTGGACTCGATCCCGGCGACTACATCGTGAGCATCGACACGCCGCCGGTCGATCTGATCTACGTGGAGGAGTCCGACCCGGACCAGGGCGATGCAACCTTCGATTCCGACGGCAACGGCGACTCCGATGACAATTCCGCCGGGCAGCAGCGCGCGGTCGAACTCGTCGGCGACGAGAATATCGACACCGTGGACTTCGGCTACCGCGCCGAGTCTGCAAGAGATCTGGCCGGCCGCGTCTGGAACGACGTCAACGGCGACGGCGTCCAGGATGCTCCGGCCACCGAGCCGGGCTTCGAGAACGTCACGATGGCGCTCTACGCCGACGACGGCAACGACACCTTCGGTCCCGAAGACACGCTGGTCGCGACGACGACGACCAACGACACCGGCAACTACGCCTTCAACGGCGTGGATCAGGACGAGACCTATCACGTGCTGGGCACCGATCAGAACGGCGTCCTTGTCGGCTTCGAGATCACCTTCGAGCGCACGGAAGGGACGTCCGAGCCCTTCAACGGGCAGGAGCTCATTCCCGACAGCGTCAACGACATCACCGATATCGACTTCGGTCTGCGTCAGCTGGTGACGCCGCTGCCGATCACGCTTGCCAGCGTTCATGCGCAGACGACCGGCGGCGGGCTGCTCGTGGAATGGACGACGGCGACGGAAACACGCAACGCCGGCTTCCACCTCTACGGTCGCCGCTTCGGCGAGCGCGAATGGCGCCAGCTGACGGACGAGATCGTGCCGTCCAAGGTCATCGACTCGCTGGAGCCCCAACGCTACGCGGTCAAGCTCAATTCGGCCCAGATCGACGAACTCGTCGTCGAGGACTGGTCCACGACGGGCAAGACCCAGCGTCACGGCCCCTTCCGGCTGAATCATCCCCACGGCTTCGATGCCGTGACCCACGCCAAGTCCATCGACTGGAAGTCGATCCGCGCGGAGAACGCCAAGTCCATGGCCAAGCGCGATGCGGAGCGGCGTGCGAAGGGGATTGCGAAGGGGATTGCGAAGGGCGGCGTGGCCGACGCCCTGCTATGGGTTGAAACGGAAGGCGTGCACCGTGTCAGCTTCGACGCGCTCCAGGCGGCCGGCGCGAATTTTGCCGGGCTCCTGATCGACGACCTCGCCCTGGTCGAGAACGGCAAGCGCTACGCCCGGTACGTGATCGACGCCAACGACAACGGCCTGTTCGATAGCGGCGACAGCGTGGAATTCTATGGGGAGGCTGGCGATTCGCTCTACAGTACGAGCAACGCCTATCGCCTGATGGCCGACGCTTCCGGCGATCTTGTCCGAGACGCACAGAACCGCTCGGTCAGCGCAAGGAACGCGCAGGATGCGGCGTTCGCCGATGTCGTGGCCGCTGAAAATAACGCTCGGTACTCTTTTGCCTCGCCGATCGACGACCCCTGGTACGACGCCTGGATCTTCGCCCGCGGAGGTCCGGCCACGGTGGCCCGCGACTTCTCGCTCCCGGGCTACGCGGGTGGCCCGGCGGAGCTCACGGTCAACGTTTACGGCGTAACCGACTTCCCGAGCCCGGGTGACGACCACCACCTGTTCATCAACGTCAACGGGGTCGAGTTGTCTGAGCTTCGCTTCGACGGCACCGCGGTGGCGACGACGACAATCACGGTACCGGACGGCGTGCTGGTCGAGGGAACCAACTTCCTCGATCTGGTCGCGCCTGGAGACACGGGGAATCCATTCGACATCATGGCGTATGAGGGACTGGAAGTGTCCTACGCCCGCGCGACCGAGGCGTTCAACGGGGCTTGGCGCGGAACGTTCGATCAGAGCGGTAAGTTCCAGGTCTCCGGCTTCTCGGGGGACGTGGTTGCCTGGAAGGGCCACCGCCGCCGGACGGGGACGGATACCCTATACCTGAAAGGCAAAGGTACCTGGACCGCCGCGGACGAGAGCGCGATCCTCGCGCCGTCGATCCAGGCCGACGTGCCGCTTGCGTCGGGTGCACCGCTGCGCGGGCTGGTGGACTACATGATCATCTCCCATGACCTGTTCATCGGCAGCGCGGCGCTAGCGGATATCGAAGCGCTGCAGCAGTCTCGCGGCTACGTCACTCGGGTCGTCGATGTCGACGCGATCTACGCGGAGTACTCGGACTACGAGCGCTCGGCCGATGCGATCAGCGCGTTCATCAAGGCCGCACGACCCCGCTTCGTTCTGCTGGTGGGCGGCGACTCGACCGACTACGGGGACTATCTGGGGCTCGCCAGCCAGAGCTTCGTTCCCACGCACTACGTGCAGACCGATGATCTGGTGACCTTCGCGCCGGCGGACAGCCGCTTCGTGGACTACAACGGGGACAACCGCCCGTCCGCGGCCATCGGCCGACTTCCGGTCCGGACGATTGCCGAGCTCGATCAGGTGGCGGCGAAGATCCTGGCCTATAGCCCGCCGACGAACTCGGTGCAGGCGTCCGGCCCGTCGGACAGCTTCCGCGAGTTTGCGGTCATCAACGAGCAGTATGCGGCGCTGCTGTCTCCGTACGTCACCACTCGAAGCATTTTCGCCGATGACCTCGGGCTCAATCTCGCCAAGAGTGAGCTCACGACCGAGCTGAACGATGGCGGGAAGCTACTGAGCTATGTCGGGCACTCGAGCTTTGCAATCTGGGGCCTCAACCCGTCGCACGGCATCGTGTTCTATGCTGATGACGCGCGAGCCCTGACGAATTCGACGCCACACCTCATCACCCAGTGGGGCTGCTGGAATACCTACTTCACCGATCCCAGACAGGACACGATGGGCAGCGGATTCCTGTTCCAGGCGAACGGCGCGGCGGCGA
>JBCCZC010000197.1:0-9914 GCA_039188505.1 Pseudomonadota bacterium
GGGTACTCGATGTCGGCATGTTGCGCCCGGGATCGCTGCGCTTCTTCGCCGAACAGGGCGTCGACCTCGGCGTACTGGGTGCAGAACCGGAGACGCTCCTGGAGTCCATGGAGGACTTCACGGGTGCCGATGCGTTCGGGGGCGCGCTGCTCTGGGACCTGCCGAACTACCTTGAGGAACCGGACCTGGTCGCCCTCGGCGCCTGGCTGGAGCAGCGCCTTGCGCCCGGGGCGCCGGTCTACCTGGCGCTGGCGACACGAACGCCGTATGCGGCCCGGCCGCGCCACTACGAAATCGTCGACGCGGGACACCTGCGCGTCGCCGCGGATCCGACGGTCGGCGACCGTGAAGTCATCATCAGCGGTCCCAAGCTCGATCGGCTCTGGGCTGCCTTCGAGGTCGACCGGTCGTTCCTACTGCGAAACGGTTCGCAAGAGTACGTATGGCGTCGCGTCTGACCGGCGTCGAACGCCCGAATGCCTCCCCGGTGTCTGACCTCGCTGGTGGTTTGAGCAGCTCCGGCATGCCGGACGCGATAAACGAGCTAGCTCTGGGGATGGCGATGCTACACTGGCGCGAGCGGATGACCGGACGGATGACAGATGGGTGAGCAACAGGTCCAGGCAGGCGGCGACGACCAGGCCCTGAGGGGCTTCATGAAGGCGCTGCTCAACGACGTGCTGGCCCTCGAGCACATGCTCGAAAACGGCATGTTCGAAACCGATGTGCGCCGGATCGGTGCAGAACAGGAATTCTTCCTTGTCGATCAGGCGCGGAAACCCGCGAACCTGGCGCAGGAGATCATGGCCCGGGTCGACGATCCGCGGTTCACCTTCGAACTCGCGAAATTCAACCTCGAAGCGAACCTTTCTCCGCTCACCCTGGCCGGCGACTGCCTCCGGCGCATGGAGCGCGAAGCCGTGGAGGTCGTGAAGCATGCGCGCGCGACGGCGCGCAGCGTCGGGGCCGACATCGTCCTGACCGGCATCCTGCCCACGCTCGGGAAGAAGGACCTGACGCTCGATAGCATGGTGCCGCGTCCACGGTATCGGGCCCTCAACGACGCTATCGTCAAGCTCCGTGGCGGGGAGGCGTTCAAGCTAGGCGTCAAGGGACTCGACGAGCTCGAGATCGAACACGACAACGTCATGCTCGAGGCCTGCAACGCAAGTTTCCAGATCCACTTCCAGGTGGCGCCAGATGAATTCGCGAGCCTCTACAACATCGCACAGGCCGTCGCGGGCCCGGTCCTGGCCGCCGGGTCGAATTCCGCAACGTTGCTCGGCAAGCGACTCTGGCACGAGACCCGGATCGCCGTATTCGAACATTCGATCGACGCGCGCTCCGGCCATCATCGGGCCCGCGGGCTCAAGCCGCGCGTCCATTTCGGAGAGCACTGGATCGACCAGTCGGTGCTGGAGATCTTTCGGGAGGACATCGCCCGCTTCCGGGTGGTGCTGACGACCGAACACGACGGCGAGGATCCGGTGGCGCAGGTCGAAGCGGGCGGCGTGCCGCCGCTGACGGCGCTGCGCCTCCATAACGGTACGGTCTATCGCTGGAATCGGGCGTGCTACGGGATCACCGACGGCAAGCCACACCTGCGGATCGAGCATCGAGCGCTCCCGTCCGGGCCGACGGTGCTCGACGAGGTGGCGAACGCGGCCTTCTTCTTCGGCCTGATGTCCGAACTGGCCGAAGAGATCGGCGACGTCCGGCAGCGCATGCGCTTTGAGGACGCCCGTTCCAATTTCTTCGCGGCCGCGCGCTACGGCCTCAAGGCTCAATTCACGTGGCTTGATGGCGAGGAGCTAACCGCCAACGAGCTCATTCTCCGGCGCCTGCTGCCCGCAGCGCGACGCGGTCTGGAGCGGGTGAAGATTCGCCGCCGCGATATCGACCGCTACCTCGGCGTCATCGAGGACCGGGTGACCGCCCAGCAGACCGGCGCGCGTTGGATGCTGGATTCGATGGCCGAGATGGATCCGGCCAAGAGCCTGGACGAGCGGCTGCGTAATCTGACCGCCGCCATCGTGTCCCAGCAAGCCCAGGAGCGCCCCGTCCACCGCTGGAAGCTGGCGGAGTTCTGCCAGTCCCAGGACTGGCGCGACAGCTACCGGACGGTCGAGCAGATCATGACGACCGATCTCTTCACCGTCCGCCCCGATGATTTGATCGATTTCGCTGCCGCACTGATGGAGTGGAAGCACGTGCGCCACGTTCCGGTCGAAGACGACACGGGCAGGCTCGTCGGGCTGGTTTCCCATCGCGCGTTGCTGCGCATGGTGGCGCGTGGTTCGCAGCAGCGCCAGGTCGCGGTGCGCGACATCATGAACCCGGAGCCGACGACGATCTCCTCCCAGGCCCGCACCGTGGAGGCGATCCGCCTGATGCGTGAGCACAAGGTCGCCTGTCTGCCCGTGGTCAACGAGGACAAGCTTGCGGGCGTGGTCACCGAAGCGGATCTGATCGGCGTCGCTGGCAAGCTGCTGGAGACGTTCCTGGAAGAAGGGGAGTGATGCGCGCGGCCATCCTGCTAATGGCCGTCGCCCTGGTCACCGCCTGCTCCGACCCCGCTTCACCGGAAGCGCGCCTGCGTGGCACGATCGACGCGATGGAGGAAGCCGGTGAGGCCGGGAATCGGGCCGACTTCATGGAATTCGTGGCCGACGATTTCGGCGGGCCCAGTGCGGCGATCGACCGCAAGGGTCTGTCGGACATGTTCCGCATGCAGATTCTCGTGCATACGCGCGTTTCGGCGGTGCTGTCGAATATGGATTTGCAGGTGTACGGTGATCGCGCTACCGCGACGTTTCACGCGCTGCTGACCGGCGGCCCGCGAGCATGGCTCCCCGAAACCGGCCGCATCTATCGCATCGAAACCGGCTGGCGCCTGGACGGGTCCGACTGGGAACTCATCAGCGCCGACTGGAAGCCCCTCGGTTCAAGCTGAATCCATGACGAACGAGCAGACCCCCGGCGCGCCGCGGTTCCACGCGGCCGCTTGCCAAACCAATTTTCCTGCCCCGACCCATCGCCGCGAAATCGGCGAGCGGGTTCGCCGCATGTGCGCGATGATCCGCGACACGGTCATCGGCTACGAGCCTTTCTTCGATGTCCGGCTGCTTGCGTTTCCCGAGTTCGCTCACGCGGTGCCGATTCACGATGACGCGTCGAAGCTGCTCGAGCACCTCGCCGTCGAGCTGCCCAACGAGCACACGGACGCCTACGCGGCGGTCTGCCGGGAGCTGGGTTGCTACGTGCAGACGGGGACCTTTCTCGAGCGCGACCCGGCGTGGCCCGGGCACGTTTTCAACACCACCGTTCTGGTCGGTCCCGAGGGCGTACTGGGCCGCTACCGCAAGGTGAATCCCTGGCTACCCTGGGAGGTTCATACGAGCCCCCATGATCTTCCTGGTTACGGGGACGAGCCCTTTCCCGTAGTCGACACGCCGCTTGGCCGGATCGGCTGCGCAATCTGCTATGATTGGCTGTTCCCCGAGACCATTCGCCAGCTGGCCTTCAACGGTGCCGAGATTCTCGTCCGCGTCTCGGCCTACATGGATCCCTGGGGCGCGACGCCACCGATGGACTGGTGGACGCTGTTCAACCGGGCCCGGGCGGCCGAGAACACGGCTTACGTCCTCGCAGCCAACCAGGGCGCGGAGTACCGCAACTATCCCCCCTTCTCCTGGCCGGGGGGCAGCATGGTCGTCGATTTCGACGGACGAGTCCTTGCCCAGGCCGATCCCGGCCCCGATGAGAAGGTGGTCGTGGCGCCGATCGACCTGGCGGCCCTCCGGGACGCGCGCGAGCGCCGCGTCGGTCACGATATGCGGGCCCATTACCGGGCGGAGATCCACGGCTATGCGGCGACGCCGCGTCTCGCCGCCGCGGACGGGGAGATCACGATGGCCGGCAGCCGCGATCGCATTGCCGCCGCCAAGGGGACGCTCTCATGAAGCGTCTCGGGCTGCTCCTCGCGCTGGTGCTGCTGGGGTGCGAGCGCCCCGAAACGCCGGCGCCGGCCTCCCCGGCGGCCGGCGGGGCGCCCGGCGAGCCGGCGCTGATTGCGTTGAATAATCGGGGCGTCGGCGAGATGGGCTACTTCGACTACGCCGCCGCGCGGGACACCTTCGCGGGACTGGTCGAGCAGGCACCGGCCTGGAGCGACGCGCGCATCAACCTCGCGATCGCCACGCTCAATCGGCAGGAGCCGGGCGACGAAGACGCCGCTCTGGTGATCCTCGACGGTGTGCTGGCCGAAGATCCGGACAATCCCCGGGGACACTTCATCGCCGGAATTCTGCTGTTCAACCGAGGTGATGTCGCCGCGGCCCGCGACCGCTTCGCCCGGGCGGCAGAGCTGGCCCCGCGCGATGCTCACGCGGCCTACTACGTCGGCCAGTGCGACCTTCAGCTCGGCGCGTATCCGGAGGCGAAGGCATCCATGGAGCGGGCCGTGGCCCTCGACCCCTATCTTCGCAGCGCGTGGTACGGCGCCTTCCTCGCAGAGCAGCGGCTGGGAGATCGGGAGGCGGCGCGCGCGCAGCTGGAGCAGTACGAGCGCCTGGCGCGTAATCCGCGAAGCCACCTGGCGGAGATCAAGTACACGCGGATGGGGCCGCTCGCCGAGGCGATCGCGGTCCGGGCGACCGGTGCCGCGGACCCTCAGTCGCCGGCGGGGCGCTGGGACCGGTCGCCCTGGCCCGCGCCGGCGGTGCTTGCCACGGCCGCACCCCTGGCGGGAACGCCGCTGGTGGACCCGGATCGAAGCTGGTTGGCGCTGCCGCTGCCCGGGGGGCTGCTGGTGGTCGACGCCGCCGGCGACCCCGTCGATCTGCCGTTCGCCGGCGACACGGCCGTTGTCGCCGTGGGCTGGGGTGACTTCGACAACGACGGGCGGACCGACGCCTACCTGGGACGCCGCGGCGAGGATCAGCTTTGGCTGAACGGCCCCGACGGCTGGCGCCTGCTGGGGCCGGAGACGGGCGCTGCGCTCGACGGTACCGCGTCGAGCGTGCTGGTCATCGACGCCGACCACGATGGCGACCTGGACGTGTTCATCGTGCGCGATGACGCGCCGGTGGAGCTGCTCGCAAACACGGGTGACGGGGCGTTTCGCCCGCTCGCCGAGACGGCGGGTCTCGACGACGGCGGCCGTGGCGGTCGCGCGCTGGCAGCGGATCTCGACGGTGATCGGGACCTCGATCTCGTCGTCGCCCGTGACGGGCAGGTGCCGGTGATCTGGCTCAACGACCGGCTCTGGGCCTGGACCCGGACTACCGGTCCCGCGACGTTGACGGGCAGGGCGCTCGTCCTGGCAGACCTCGAGGCCGACGGCCGCACAGAGCTCTGCGGCCTCGTCGGAGGAGCCGTGACCTGCCACGGCTACGACCTCGACGGCTGGACGCCGGCGGGCGACCCGATCGAGACGGCGATCGCCGGTGAGCTTGCACTCGCCGACGCCGACGGCGACGGTGCCTGGGAGCTCATCGTCGCCGGGGACGCGCAGTGGCAGGTCGTCGAACCGATCACGGGCCAGGCACTCGACGCGCAGGCCGGCCGCCTCCTCAGCATCTGGAATGCTGATCCCGGTGAGGCGCCGCGCTACGTGCTCGCGGTCGACGGTGCGCTAACGGCATCGCAGCTGACCGGCCCCACGTTTCTCGCCGTCAGCTTCACGGGCCGGGAGGACGAGGGGGCTTCGATGCGTTCCAACGCATCGGGCATCGGCACGCGCTTCGTCTTGCGGCACGGGTCCCTGTGGACCGCCGGCTGGCTGCTGCCCGCAACCAGCGGCCGGGGTTCGGAACTGCAGCCGGCCGCGATCGGGACCGGCGGTCATGCCTATGCGGACTACGTCGAGATCGACTGGTCGGACGGCGTGTTCCAGACCGAGCTCGAGCTCGCGGCCGGGGCGGCGCACCGGATCCCGGAGACGCAGCGGCAGCTTGCGAGCTGCCCGGTGCTGTTCGGCTGGGATGGCGAGCAGCATGCGTTCCTGAGCGACGTACTCGGCGTGGGCGGGATCGGCTTCGCGATCGGACCGGGCGAATATGCCGAGCCTCGGCCGTTCGAGTCTTTTCGGATCGACGCCAACCGGCTGGCGGCGCGCAATGGCGTGCTGGAGCTTCTGCTGACCGAACCGATGGAAGAGACGGCCTACGTCGATCAGGTGACGCTGCATGCCGTCGATCACCCCGCGACCCTCATCATGACGCTGGACGAGCGCATGGCGACCGACGGCACGACGCCAACGGGCGAGCCGCTGTTCCTCGAGTCCGTTCTCGCACCCGTAAGGGCCAGGAATGATCGTGGTGACGAGGTGCTGGAGGAGCTGCTGGCGACGGACCTGAGGGCCGCCCCGCCGGGCCCGCGCGATCCCCGCTTCCTCGGCCTCCTGGCCCGTCCCCACGTGCTGACCGTCGAGTTCGACGCGCCCCTGGACGCCTTCGATCGCCCCATCCTGATCTTTGATGGCTGGGTTGAGTACGGCTATTCGCAGACCAGCTTTGCGGCCTGGCAGGCGGGAATCCGTTACGAGCCGCCGACGCTCGAGGCACGCGGTGGCGACGGGCAGTGGCGCGTCGTGGGCGCGAGCTTTGGCTACCCCGCAGGCATGCCGCGCGAGGCGGCGATGCGCCTCGAGGCCCTGCCGGCCGGAACGAACGCGCTTCGGCTGACGACCAACCAGGAGATCTACTTCGATCGCCTCGCCGTTGGCGCCGCGGTCGCGGGCAGCCCCACGACCCATGCGCTCCCGCTGGCCGATGGTCGCCTGGAGCGCATCGGATTCCCGCGACGGACCGACGGACCGCAGCGCCAGCCGGACTACGACTTCGACGTGCGGGATCCGTTCTGGGACACGCGCTACCAGGCGGGCTTCTACACGAGCCTCGGCGACGCCAGTTCGCTGGTTACCGATCGCGACAACGCGCTGGCGATCGTCGGCCCCGGGGACTCCCTGACGATGCGCTTCAGCGTCGCTGATCTTCCGCCCGTGCCCTCGGGCTGGCGGCGAAGCTACGTGGCCCGATTCCACGGCTGGGCCAAGGACATGGATCTATTCACGCGCGCTGGCGAGACGGTCGGTCCGCTTCCCCGGGACCCGACCGTTGCGGTCGATCGGTCAGATCGGCTCCATGCGCGCTATAACCAGCGCTATCAGGCAGGCCGGTGAACGCGGGCGCCTGTCCCCCAGTCGTGGCCGCAGCGCTGGCGCGCAACGGTCTGACCTGGGAAGCGACGCTCAACGAGGGCGGGTGGGCCAACGGTGACGTCTATCGCGTAAGCCGCGATGGCGCGCCGCTGGTGCTGAAGACCTACCTCGCTCGCTCGGCGCCGTTCCGCGCGATGGGCCGCTATCTGCTTCGCCGCGAGCGGGCTGCCTACGAAGCGTTGCGGGGGGTTACCGGAGTACCGGCGCTGGCCGCGTTCGATGATCACGCCTCCCTGCTGATCGAACACGTCGATGCAGAGAAGATCAGCAATGCACTCCTCGCCGAGCGCGGTCCGCCGATCGTGGCGTCGCTGCAGCAGGTCCTCCAGGACGTCCATGCACGCGGCGTCTACCACATGGATCTGCGGAACCAGGGCAACATCCTGGTCGCGGCGGACTCGTCGACCTATATCGTTGACTTCGCTTCGGCGGTCATCGTTCGGGGCGGCCATCCGGGTGCCCGACTGCTGGCAGGGCTGTGCTTGAAGTTCGACCGCTACGGCGTGTCGAAATGGGTGGAGCGCGCCCGCGACCTGGGCTAAGCAGGCGGCGCGCTAGCTAGCGCGCTGCGTGACTGTCCCCGCGCAGGGTGCGGATGCACCAGCCCGCCGCAAGGATCGTGCTGAAGATCACAAAGCCCAGCGCGGTGGCGAGCACCGTCGCCCAAAGCTTTTCGCCGGGACCGATCACGCGATGCGTGCCCTCGGCCACGAACACCCAGGCCAGCGCAGCAACGACCACGATGGCATGGTCGAAGCGCCGCCAGCCCGGCGCCGCCACCTTGTCGCTGCCGAGCAGATAAAGCCAGGCCATGACGGCGTGGACTGGCAGCAGGACGAGCTGGGGCAGGAGGTGGGTCATTGCTGGGTCAGGGTGACCCGCCGCAGCGTGATCGCCTCGACTGGCACGTCGCCGGCGCCGATCGCGTCGGAGTAATCGGTAGCGACCGCGCCGATGGCCTCGACGACCTCGAATCCCTCGATCACCTGGCCGAAGACGGTGTAGCCCCAGTTGCGGCGATTGGGGTCGAGAGACTCGTTGTCCGCTAGGTTGAAATAGAACTGGGAGGTCGCCGAATGGGGATCCTCGTAGCGGGCCATGGCGATCGCCCGCTTGCGATTGGTCAGGCCGTTGCCGGATTCGTTCATGATCGCCTGGCGGGTTTCGATCGGTGTCGCGTCGGGCAGATAGCCGCCCCCCTGCACGACGAAGCCCTCGATCACCCGATGGAAGATGGTCCCGTTCCAGGTCTCGGCCTCGACGTATCGAAGAAAGTTGTCGACGGTGACCGGCGCCCGGCGGCGATCGAGTTCCACGGTGAAATCTCCGGCCGAGGTTTCGAACAGCACCTGGGGGAACAGCGCGTCGGGATACACCGGGTCCGTCACGGTGGCAGTGAACTCATCGGCGTTTGCAGCGCCCAGGATGCCGACCAGCAGCAGCGCTCGGAGGAGGATCATGCGCATCTCCACGATTGGGGCATTCATGCTGCGGCACCGCGTGGCCGTGATCAAGGGCTGGGCTTGGCCTTTCGTACTTGCATCTTCCCGCAGGGCTGGGATCATTGACCGATCGAGGTTTCGAGGATTCGCATGGACAGGTTCGACATTCCCCGCCGCACGCTGCTTGGACCCGGTCCTTCGGCGCTCTATCCCGAGGTGATCGAGGCGATCGGCCAGCCCGTGATCGGCCACCTGGATCCCGCTTTCATCACCATGATGGACGAGATCAAGAGCCTGCAGGGGCATGCGTTCCAGACCGGGACGCCGTGGAATTTCACGATCTCCGCACCCGCATCGGCGGCCATGGAGGCCGCGATGGCCAACCTGGTCGAACGCGGCGACGAGGTGGTGGTCTGCATCAATGGTGTCTTCGGCGGACGGCTCGCCGAGATGGCGCAGCGCATGGGTGCGCGGGTCGAACGTGTCGAGGTGCCGTGGGGTGAGCCGGTGCCGCCGACGGCACTTCGGGAAGCGCTCGAACGGTGCGAGCAGCCGAAGCTTGCGGCCTTCGTCCACGCGGAGACCTCAACCGGCGTCGCGAGCGACGTCGCGGCGCTTGCCGCGGTGGCCCGGGAGTTCGGTGCGCTGTCGGTGGTGGACGCCGTGACCGCCCTCGGCGGTGTCCCCCTGGAGATGGACGCGTGGGGGCTGGACGTCGTCTACTCGGGGAGCCAGAAATGCCTATCCTGCGTCCCGGGCGTTGCGCCGCTGCTGCTTTCCGATCGAGCCTGGCAGGTCGTGAGCGAACGCACCACGCCCTGCGTCAGCTGGTTCCTCGACCTCAAGCTACTTTCCGGCTACTGGTCCGGCGGTGGCAAGCGAGCGTACCACCACACCGCCCCGGTCAACGCCATGTATGCGTGGCACGCCGCGCTGAGCCGCCTTCGCGACGAGGGACTCGAAGCCTGCATCGCCCGGCACGCGCGCCTCTCCGCAAGGCTGGGTGCGGGCCTGGCCGCGCTCGGCCTCGAAACCGTCATCGACCCTTCCTGCGCGCTGCCGCAGCTCACGGTGGTGCGAATTCCCGACGGCATCGACGATGCGGATGTCCGCAACCGGCTCCTGCAGCGCCACGACCTGGAGATCGGCGCAGGCCTCGGGGCCTGGGCCGGCAGGATGTGGCGCCTCGGCCTGATGGGTTATTCGTGCCGCGAAGAGATCGTCGACTTCGCGCTGGCGGCGCTGGCCAC
>JBCCZC010000198.1:0-9911 GCA_039188505.1 Pseudomonadota bacterium
GCAGCAGACGTGATCGTGATGCCACGCTCCTGCTCCTGCTCCATCCAGTCCATGGTCGCATTGCCGTCATGGACCTCACCGATCTTGTGCGAAACCCCCGTGTAGAAGAGGATCCGCTCAGTCGTGGTGGTCTTGCCAGCATCGATATGGGCCATGATGCCGATATTTCGATACTGGTTGATGGGAGTCTTACGGGCCACAGTCCTGTACCTACATTCGTAATTCGCTTACCAGCGGTAGTGCGAGAAGGCTTTGTTGGCTTCCGCCATGCGGTGCACTTCTTCGCGCTTCTTCATCGCTGCACCGCGATCTTCAGCGGCGTCCATGAGCTCACCGGCCAGCTTGCCGGGCATGGTCGCTTCGCCACGCTTGCGTGCCGCGTCGATCAGCCAACGCATCGCCAGGGTCTGCCGACGATTCGGGCGAACCTCGATGGGCACCTGGTAGGTGGCGCCACCGACACGACGCGACTTCACCTCGACGACGGGCTTGACGTTCTCGAGTGCCTTCTCGACGACTTCGAGCGGAGCGCCGTGGCCCTTCTCTTCGATCCGGTCGATAGCGCCATAAACGATGCGCTCCGCGACAGACTTCTTGCCGCTCTGCATCACCATGTTGATGAAGCGTGCGATGAGCTGGCTCCCGTACTTCGGATCCGGCAGCGTGTCCCGCGTGAAATTCGAATGCTTACGTGACATGTTCTGTTCTCGTTACTTCTTCGGTCGCTTGGTGCCGTACTTCGAACGGCCCTGCTTACGGTCAGAGACGCCGGCGGTATCCAGCGAGCCGCGGACGACGTGATAGCGCACACCCGGCAGGTCCTTTACACGACCGCCGCGGATCAGCACCACCGAGTGCTCCTGCAGGTTGTGCCCCTCGCCGCCGATGTAGCTGCTGACCTCGTAACCATTGGTCAGGCGCACGCGAGCGACCTTCCGCAGAGCGGAGTTCGGCTTCTTCGGCGTCGTGGTGTAGACGCGCGTGCAAACGCCACGCTTCTGGGGGCAGGCCTCCAGCGCGGGGACGTTACTCTTGTAAACCTTCGGCTTGCGCGGGTTGCGCACGTGCTGGTTGATCGTCGCCATAAACACAAACCCTTAAGAAAACAAACGACAGGCAGGGTCGCCCCTACCTGTCGGAAGACGGAGAATAGTATGGACTCGCGTTGTCGGTGTCAACCCACGTTGCTGGGCGGGTGAGCACCTTCGCAAAGCAATGAGTCGAGTATGCCACGGGGAATCCCTGATGCAACCCCAACGGATGACATGTTTTTCCGTCATGCGTGTGGGTGTTTGCTCACCTGTCTGCTGGCTTGGTATCCCGCGGATTCTCGTTGCGCCCTTGCCTTACCGTTGACGCGGGGTTGCGCCCCCGCACGGCGCGCCAAGGGGTGTGTGCGCGCACACCCCTTGGCAATCCCCGCGCGCCCTGTGATCGCTGACCGCTGCGCGCCGTCCACGGCGCCGGGTCGCGAAACAACTCGGCCCCGGGCGGGGCCTCAGACAGGTTTCGCTCGGTTCCCGGCGGCGCGGCCGGTGCTCGCTCGCTCTCAAGGGGGGATGGAAGAGCCCACGCGGCTGATGGTTGGTAAAGCGGTCAAGCGGTGCGGGGTAACATGGCGGGCATGTTGAAGCTCCTTGCCGCTTCCGTCCTGGTTGTCGCCCTGCCCTGGAACGCAGGCGCGTCCGGCGCCGCCGTCTGTGAGGCCATCGGTGTTGCGGAGGGCCAGTTCGTCTCCGCCGACATGGCCGCCGAGCTCGAGATTGCGCTGGGTGATGGGCGCTACCAGGAAGTGGCCTGGGCCCTGCGAGAAGCGGGCGCCGACGGGGCCGCGGCCGGAATCGAGTCCTGCCTGAAGTGGATCATGACCGAGGGGCAAGTCATCAGCCAGAAGCGGTACGGCAAGGGGATCTCCTCGACCTTCCGGGTGGAGCTCCCGCTCGGCGTGTCCGGGATCTTCAAGTGGCAGCGCGGCGGGCGCGGGTGCTGGTCGCATGAGGTCGCCGCCTACGACCTCGACCAGCGCCTCGGCTTCCACCAGGTCCCGATGACGGTACAGCGGGAGGTCCACGGTCGCGAGGGCTCGCTCCAGTACTTCATGAACGACGCCCGCCCCTCCTACCGCACTGGAAACCCGAAGAAGACGGTCGAACTGGTGACCCTCGACATCCTCATCGACAACGAGGACCGCCACGACGGCAACTGGCTCTTCTACGATTTCCTCGGCAAGGAGCGCCTGGTCGCCATCGACCACAACCTGACCTTCGGCTGCCGCACGCACTCGAAGATGCAGCCGAAGATGCTCGAGGTCCTGTCGCCTCGCGTCGCCCGGCAACTGCTCGGCATCCTCGAGTCGCTGTCTCCCTACGGCCTCGAGCTGATCCTGAAGCCCTACGTCACGAGGCAACGCGCGATCGAGCGCGCCCTGGATACCCGCGCACAGGTGATCGAAGTGCTTCGGGACCGCGCCGAAAGCCACTGATCCGGCCGCACGTGAACCGGCTTGCCGGTTACCGATCAATCCGATGACAATCGGGTCGACCCCGAATCCATGGAGCCGGGATGAGAATCCTGCTTCTCCCATGCGCACTCGCATGCCTTGCCATGGCGTGCGCCGAAGCCGACAGGAACAGCCCGATGGCCGAGCCCACCTATGATCCGAGCCTCTTCCCCGCCGAACTGAAACCGGAGCTGGCGAAGTTCGAAGCGACGAGGCGCGCGTTCGTCGCCATCGAGCCGAGCCCGGGCAACACGTCGCCGGTCGGTAGCCACTTCCGCGGCCAGCCGTACTGGCCCGCGGGGCTGGATTACCCCGTGGATCAGGACGGCAATGAGATGATCCTCCTTGCCCAGATCCACTTCTCCGAGGTACCGAACCTGCCGGACTACCCCGAATCGGGCCTGCTCCAGTTCTTCATCTCCCCGTCCGAAGCAGACGATCACATGTGGGGCATGATCTTCGACGAGCAGGACTTCACCGCTGGCCTACTGCGGCAGGAATACTTCCGCGTCATCTTTCACCCGGACATCACCGCCGACGCCGACCTGCGCACGAGCTTCCCGGGCCCCGAAACGTTCCTGCCCATCGACGGCGAGATGTCACTGCGCTTCGAAGTCGCGGAGGAAGTGGTCAAGCCGGTCGATCGCGAGTTCAAGGCCCTCATGGGCGAAGAGCCCTGGCCCTACTTCGAACGCCTGGGCGAGGAAGCCACCGAACACTTCAACGGGTACTTCTCCGCAACCGAACCGAGACCGCCGGCAAAAATCGGCGGCTATGGCGACTTCGCCCAGGACGATCCCCGGCCCAAGGATCCCGAGGAAGACTGGGTCATCCTGCTCTGGATCGACAGCTTCTACCTCGACGAGAACCACCAAGCCCTGTGGGGCGACGCCGGCACCGCAGTCTTCGCCATCGAACGAGACCGACTCATCGATCGCGACTTCAGCCGAGTGCTGTACTCCTGGGATTCGCATTAGACCAGTCACTTCCGCCAGGCGAACCTCCTGACCGCTCGACCAACCTACCGCGTCGGCTCTTCCATCCCCCTTGGCCGCGAGCGAGCACCGGCCGCACCGCCGGGAACCGAGCGAAACCTGCCTGAGGGCCCCGCCCGGGGCCCGAGTTGTTTCGCGACCCGGCGGTGTGGACGGCGCGCAGCGGTCAAGCGGCCACGGGGCGCGCGGGAATTGTCAAGGGGTGTGCGCGCACACACCCGTGGGCGCGCCGTGCGGGGGCGCAACCCCGCGACCGCGTCCCGGGACGGAGTCCAGGAAACACAGTGAAGACCCGGCCGCCGGGCACAAAAAAGGCCCGCCGAAGCGGGCCTTTAAACAACAAAGACGAAACCTAAGGGTCAGGCGTCAGTCGGCGTAACGACCTTGGAAACCTCGGTCGACTCCTGCCGGAACGTCCCCAGATCAACCGGGTCCAGCCCACGCCGACGACGCTTCCGATCCTCGTGGTATGCGAGACCGGTGCCCGCCGGAATCAGGCGGCCGACGATGACGTTCTCCTTCAGACCGCGCAGACGATCCGCGCCACCGCGAACGGCAGCCTCGGTCAGCACGCGGGTGGTCTCCTGGAAGGAGGCCGCGGAGATGAAGGATTCGGTCGCCAGCGAGGCCTTGGTGATCCCGAGCAGGACACGCTCGTAGCGGGCCGGGGCCTCGTCGCGACGCGACGCTGCCTCGTTCTCCTCGAGAACGCGCGTGCGCTCGAGCTGCTCGCCCCGCAGGAACTTGGTCTCGCCCGACTCGAGAATCTGCACCTTCCGCAGCATCTGGCGAATGATCACCTCGATGTGCTTGTCGTTGATGCCGACACCCTGAAGCCGGTAGACGTCCTGGATCTCCTTGACGAGGTAGTCCGCAAGACGCGGCACACCCAGCAGTCGGAGGATGTCGTGCGGGTTGAGCTCACCGTCAACGACGGTCTCCCCCTTCTCCACGTTCTCACCCTCGAACACCACGACCTGGCGCCACTTCGGAATCAGCTCCTCGTGGGACTCGCCGTCGCGATCCGTGATGACCAGGCGCTGCTTGCCCTTGGTCTCCTTACCGAAGCTGACCACACCGGAGGCCTCCGCGAGGATCGCGGGCTCCTTCGGCTTGCGCGCCTCGAACAGATCCGCGACCCGCGGCAGACCACCGGTGATGTCGCGCGTCTTGCTGGACTCCTGCGGAATCCGCGCCACGATGTCACCGACGCCCACCTCGGCGTCATCCTGCAGGTTCACGATGGCACCGGCCGGCAGCAGGTACTGCGCCGGGATGTCGGTGTTCGCCAGCTTGAGCTCGTTGCCCTTGGCATCGACCAGCTTCACCATCGGGCGCAGGTCCTTGCCGGCGCTGCCGCGCTGCTTGGGATCCTTGACCACGAAGCTGTGCAGGCCGGTGATGTCATCGACCTGCTCGTCGACCGTCACGCCCTCGACGAAGTCCGAGAAGCGGATTCGACCGGCGACCTCGGAGACGATCGGGTGCGTGTGCGGATCCCAGTTCGCGACGACCTGGCCGGCTTCGACAGCCGTGCCGTCATCGACCTGGATCATCGCGCCGTAGGGCACCTTGTAGCGCTCGCGCTCGCGACCGTGCGAGTCGATGAGGGACAGTTCGCCCGAACGCGACACGGCAACCTGGTGACCGTCGTCGTGACGCACGGTCTTCAGATTGTGCAGACGCAGCGTACCGGCGCCCTTCGTGGCCACGTGGTCGACCGCTGCGGCACTGGAGGCCGCACCACCGATGTGGAAGGTCCGCATCGTCAGCTGCGTGCCCGGCTCACCGATCGACTGCGCCGCGATGACGCCGACGGACTCACCAAGATTCACGCGGTGACCGCGAGCGAGGTCGCGACCGTAGCACTGCGAGCAGACGCCGTAGCGGGTCGTGCAGGTGATCGCGGAGCGCACGACGATCTGGTCGATGCCGAGCTCCTCGATCTTGCGGACCCAGGCCTCGTCCAGCAGCGTGTTGCGCGGCACGGCCGGATCCTCGTTGTCGCCCTGGGACGGGGCCCAGGTGTCTTCGGCAACGACGCGGCCGAGCACGCGCTCACGCAGCGATTCGACGACGTCACCACCTTCGTCGATCGGCGTCATGAGGACGCCTTCCTCGGTGCCGCAATCGTCCTCGGTGACCACTACGTCCTGGGCCACGTCGACGAGTCGACGCGTCAGGTAACCGGAGTTGGCCGTCTTGAGTGCCGTATCGGCGAGACCCTTCCGGGCGCCGTGGGTCGAGATGAAGTACTGGAGGACGTCCAGACCCTCACGGAAGTTCGCCGTGATCGGCGTCTCGATGATCGAGCCATCCGGCTTGGCCATCAGGCCTCGCATGCCGGCGAGCTGGCGAATCTGTGCCGCGGAACCCCGGGCGCCGGAGTCGGCCATGATGAAGATCGAGTTCATCGACTCCTGGTCGACCTTCTTGCCGTCGGCGTTCTTGACCTCGTCGGTACCGAGGTGGCTCATCATCGCCTTGGCGACCTGCTCGTTCGTACGGGACCAGATGTCGACGACCTTGTTGTAGCGCTCGCCCGCGGTCACGAGGCCCGAAGCATACTGGTCCTGGATCTCGACCACCTCGGCTTCTGCGCCGGCGAGGATGTCCTTCTTCTCGTCCGGAATCATGAGGTCGGTGATGCCGATCGACACACCGGCACGGGTCGCATAGTGGAAGCCCGTGTACATGAGGCGGTCGGCGAAGACCACCGTGTCCTTCAGGCCCAGCAGACGGTAGCACTGGTTGATGAGGTTGCTGATCGCCTTCTTGGTCAGTGGCTGGTTCATCAGCTCGAAGGGGAGGCCCTTCGGCTTGATGTCAGCCAGCAGCGCGCGGCCGACGGTCGTATCGACGATCTTGCGAGCCTCATGCAGGCCCCCTTCGTCGTCGTACTCCTCGATGTCCATGCGGACCTTGACGCGGGCGTGCAGCTCGACCTTACGGTTCTCATACGCGCGGTGCACCTCCTCGATCGAGGAGAACACCATACCCTCGCCGTCGACATTCACCCGCTCGCGCGTCATGTAGTACAGGCCCAGGACGACGTCCTGGGTCGGCACGATGATCGGCTCGCCGTTGGCGGGCGACAGGATGTTGTTCGACGACATCATCAGCGCACGCGCCTCGAGCTGCGCTTCGAGCGACAGCGGCACGTGGACGGCCATCTGGTCACCGTCGAAGTCGGCATTGAAGGCCGAGCACACGAGCGGGTGGAGCTGGATGGCTTTGCCCTCGATCAGGACCGGCTCGAAGGCCTGGATGCCCAGGCGGTGCAGCGTCGGCGCCCGGTTCAGCATGACCGGGTGTTCGCGGATCACCTCCTCGAGGATGTCCCAGACCTCCGCGCTTTCCTTCTCGACGAGCTTCTTGGCCGCCTTGATGGTGGTCGCAAGACCGCGGCGCTGCAGCTTCGAGAAGATGAACGGCTTGAACAGCTCGAGCGCCATCTTCTTCGGCAGACCGCACTGGTGCAGCTTCAGCGTCGGGCCGACCACGATGACCGAACGGCCGGAGTAGTCGACGCGCTTGCCGAGCAGGTTCTGGCGGAAGCGACCCTGCTTGCCCTTGATCATGTCGGCCAGCGACTTCAGCGGGCGCTTGTTGGTGCCCGTGATGGCCCGGCCGCGGCGACCGTTGTCGAGCAGCGCGTCCACCGCTTCCTGCAGCATCCGCTTCTCGTTGCGCACGATGATATCCGGCGCGTTGAGCTCGAGCAGGCGCTTGAGGCGGTTGTTCCGGTTGATCACGCGGCGGTACAGGTCGTTCAGATCCGACGTCGCGAAGCGACCGCCATCGAGCGGCACGAGCGGACGCAGATCCGGCGGCAGCACCGGCAGCACCTGCATGATCATGTGGTCCGGCTTGTTGCCCGACTCGATGAACGCCTCCATCAGCTTGATCCGCTTCGACAGGCGCTTGATCTTCGTCTCCGAGTTGGTGCCGGAGATCTCGTCGCGCAGGCGCACCAGCTCCGGGTTGAGGTCGATGTCCTTGAGCAGTTCGAGGATAGCCTCGGCACCCATGAGCGCCTTGAACTCGTCACCGTGTTCCTCGACAGCGTCCAGGTACTGGTCGTCCGTCAGGAGCTGGCCGCGCTCGAGCGTGGTCATGCCCGGGTCGATCACGACGAACGACTCGAAGTACAGGATCCGCTCGATCTCACGGAGCGTCATGTCCAGCATCAGGCCGATGCGCGAGGGCAGCGACTTGAGGAACCAGATATGCGCGACCGGGCTCGCGAGCTCGATGTGGCCCATGCGCTCGCGGCGGACCTTGGTCAGAGTGACCTCGGTGCCGCACTTCTCGCAGACCACGCCGCGGTGCTTCATGCGCTTGTACTTGCCACAGAGGCACTCGTAGTCCTTAACCGGGCCGAAGATCGCGGCGCAGAACAGGCCGTCGCGCTCCGGCTTGAAGGTCCGATAGTTGATGGTCTCCGGCTTCTTGACTTCGCCGTAGGACCAGGAGCGGATCATCTCCGGCGATGCCAGGCCGATTCGAATCGCGTCGAAATCGACCGGCTGGCGCGCCTGATTGAAGAGGTTAAGAAGGTCTTTCATCAGCCTGTTCTCCTCAGTCCTGTTCCAGCTCGATGTTGATACCGAGCGACCGGATTTCCTTGACCAGTACGTTGAAGGACTCGGGCATGCCCGCGACCATCTCGTGGTTTCCGTCGACGATGTTCTTGTACATCTGGTTCCGGCCACCGACGTCGTCGGACTTCACCGTCAGCATTTCCTGCAGGGTGTAAGCCGCGCCGTAGGCTTCGAGGGCCCAGACTTCCATCTCACCGAAGCGCTGACCACCGAACTGCGCCTTACCGCCCAGCGGCTGCTGGGTGACGAGCGAGTACGGTCCGGTCGAACGCGCGTGCATCTTGTCGTCGACCAGGTGGTTGAGCTTCAGCATGTACATGTAGCCGACCGTCACCGGACGATCGAAGGCGTCACCGGTCCGGCCGTCGAACAGCGTCATCTGACCCGTCTCCGGCAGGCCGCCGATCTCGAGGAGCTTGTTGATCTCCTTCTCGGCAGCGCCGTCGAATACGGGCGTTGCCATCGGCACGCCCTTGCGCAGGTTGCCGGCCATCTCCATCACCTCGGCGTCGGTGAACTCGCTCATGTCGACGCGGCCCTCCTTGTCCGAGTTGTAGATCTCCGACAGCAGCTTCCGGACCTTCTCGGTCTTCTCGTGCGCATCGAGCATCTCGGCGATCCGGTTGCCCACGCCCTTGGCCGCGAGGCCCAGGTGGGTCTCGAGGACCTGCCCGATGTTCATCCGCGAGGGCACGCCCAGCGGATTCAGCACGATGTCCACCGGGGTGCCGTCTTCCATGTGCGGCATGTCCTCGACCGGGACGATCATGGAGATCACGCCCTTGTTGCCGTGGCGGCCGGCCATCTTATCTCCCGGCTGCACGCGACGCTTGACGGCCAGGTAGACCTTCACCATCTTCAGCACGCCCGGAGCGAGGTCGTCGCCCGCGGTGATCTTTCGCCGCTTCTCCTCGAAGCGCTCGTCGAACTTCTGCTTCTGCTTGGCGATCTGCTCGGCCGCCTGCTCGAGCAGGTCGTTGACCTTGTTCTCGCGCATGCGCAGCTTGAACCAGTCCTCCGAGGCCAGCTCGTCGAGGTACTCCGCGGTGACCTTCGCGCCCTTCCGGAGCTTCGGACCCTTGTCGGCGACCTCGCCGATGAGCACGTCGCGCAGCCGGTTCAGGATCGCGCCCTCGAGGATGCGGTACTGATCGTCCAGGTCCTTGCGAACCAGCTTCAGCTCGTCCTGCTCGATCTGGATGGCACGCTTGTCCTTCTCCACGCCGTCACGGGTGAAGACCTGGACGTCGATCACCGTGCCGTCCATGCCGGGCGGCACGCGCTGCGAGGAGTCCTTCACGTCGGACGCCTTCTCACCGAAGATCGCGCGCAGCAGCTTCTCCTCCGGCGTGAGCTGGCTCTCGCCCTTCGGCGTGACCTTGCCCACGAGGATGTCGCCGGACTTGACGTCGGCACCGATGTAGACGATGCCGGACTCGTCGAGCTTCGCCAGGGCGTGCTCGCCGACGTTCGGGATGTCGGCCGTGATCTCCTCGGGCCCGAGCTTGGTGTCTCGGGCGACGCAGGTAAGCTCCTCGATGTGGATCGTCGTGTAACGATCCTCCTGGACTACCCGCTCCGAGATCAGGATCGAGTCCTCGAAGTTGTAGCCGTTCCAGGGCATGAACGCGCAGAGCATGTTCTGCCCCAGGGCCAGCTCGCCGAGGTCCGTCGACGGGCCGTCGGCCATGACGTCGCCGGCAGACACGAGATCGCCCGGCGACACGAGCGGCCGCTGGTTGATGCACGTGTTCTGGTTCGAGCGCTGGTACATGATGAGGTTGTAGATGTCGACGCCGGGATCATCCGGCC
>JBCCZC010000199.1:0-9902 GCA_039188505.1 Pseudomonadota bacterium
CAGCACGGGATCGGACACCATGCCCGTATCGTCGTTGCTGAGGCGAATCGTGACCGTTCCACCACGGCCGACCGAATCCACGGCAGCCTGGAGGGTCGTGAAGTCGCAGGCGGCATCGTTGCCGACCCGGACGATCTGAGCGGAAGCGGTACCGCTGGCCAGCAGCAGCACCGAAAGTAGCCCGAGCGCGGGAACTCGCGCTGCTGGGCGGGATTGCCGGCCCTTGGCCAGCGTTCTCCTCGGGGGACAGAACATCTCGTTTCTCCGTTGTTGAAGGCGACGCGTTCTGGCGTCGGGGACCATCGTGCTGCGCTCGACAGGGCAAGGCTTGACTGACCGATGACGATTCGAAAACCATCCTCTGACCATTGCTTTAGCAATCTATTTCAATGAGTTATGAACCAAGCCGGACGCTTCGGCAGTTCGGACTGAGGGCATCGAGGAGGGCACCCGCGGATTCGAATCGGCGCCCTGGAGCTGGATCGAGCGCTCGCTTCAGAAGCCGGCGGAGGCGCCGCGGCAGTCCACGCGGAAACGCAATGGACTGCGCGACGCGACCGCACGCATGCCGATGGGGCCGTCGACCGGTCAGAAGCTCGAAGCAAAGGACCCCGAGCTGGAAGACGTCGGAGGCCGGCGTCGCATCGCCGCCCGCCAGTTGCTCTGGCGCCGCATAGCGCGGGGTGTGCCCCCGGGTCCGGAGCGCCGGCCTGCGATCGGCGGTGTTGGCGATGCCGAAATCGATGAGTACCGGATCCAGCGGTCCCCGGAGCAGCACGTTCTGCGGCTTGATATCGCCGTGTATGACGCCGGCTTCATGGCACGCGGCGATGGCCTGCAGCAATCGCAAGAAGATCGTGCCCACGGCCTGCACCTCGCCGCCATCGAGGAATTCCCGGAGGGTCGGCCCCTCGATGTGCTCCAGCACGAGTGCGGGATGGCAGGGGTCGTCAACGACATCGAGGAGCCTGACGACAGCTGGGTGGGCGATTCGCCGCAGGCAAGCCGCCTCCCGCCGGGCAAGCTCCAGCGCAACCTCGCGATCGACCTCGAGTCGGCTGAACTTGATGGCGACGAGGCGTCGCTCGGTCAGGGTAAGGGCGCGATGGACGGTGGCCATGCCGCCGTGTCCCAGCGCCTCTCCGACCCGGTAGCGACCCGACTCGCCCTTCAGGACACGCCCGGTCGGCTCTGTCTGCAGAAGATCCTCGGCCAGCGCAAGGCAGGAGCCGTGGAAGAGCGAATGGGGTGCCGACCTGTCGAGCCTGCGGGTGATAGCGGATGCCATGTCGGATCCATCGTGTTTGGACTGGCAACCACGGTGGCGCAGCGCACGACGGAGAACTTGACCGCCCTATGACGATCGTCGAACCATTCGGCGACCGAGCGCCACTGGGCTTCAGCGGACCCGGCAATCGCTGATCGAAAGGTCGCTCGCGCGGTCGGCGCGATTGCCCTCGATCACCCCGTCCTCCAGCAGGATCGTCGCTCCCTGCTGGCAGCGGATACCACCGGCCAGCTGCGCCCTGTTGCCGCTCACGACGAATCCCTCGCCGAGTCTCGCGCGGGTATTCCTGCCTTCGATGAGGACGCCACCGCCGATCAAGGCGCTGTTGTCTCTCAGGCGGGTGCGCAGGAGCGTCGCCGTCGCGCCGCCGCTGATGCGCAGGCCGCCGCCGTCCACGGCGGTCCGGGCACCGACGACATCGATGTCCACCAGAAGGACGCGCGTCGACCGCGGCACCCCGTCGCCCGCAATGGACAGCACCGTTCCGCCGGTGCCGGATCGGATGATCGAGCGCCCGCCGGGCACCCGCCTGGCGTCGTCGGAACAGCTCTCCCAGCCCCCACGCACCACGAGCGTTCGCGCATCGACGACGGCGTTGTCCCGGTACTGGTGCACCTGCTGATCGAGGAGTCGGATTTCGTAGCGCAAGCCCGGCTCTGTCCGGGCAAGCGCCTCGGTGAGCGAGGCGAAGTCGCAGGCGCCGTCCCAGCCCGGCCCGACGGTAATCACACGTCCCGCTCCCGGGAGGGCGAGGGCCGCGGCAGCGAGAAGCTGCAGGACCAGAGCAACGGTGAGCCTCAGAATACCCATGCCTCCTGTTACGGATTCGCGCCCGGGAAAACGTCAGGGTCCGCGTCCGCGGGGCGGATACTCGGTTTGCTAGACTCGGAGCGGTGCGCCGGACAAGGAGACCGTGCCTTGAGCATCAACGCCGAAACGGCAGGAGCGATCACTGATGCCTTGCGCGGGCTCGGCGGCGCACCCGTCGACGTCGACCGAGTCCTCTCACTGTCCTATGGCGACCTCCTGCGCGTCGTCCGGAACGAGAAGCGCCGGCTGGCAGGCGCGAGTGCCGGCGCCGATACGGAGGTCGTACTTCATGATGCCCTTGGCCGTCTCCTCGGCAGCGATCGGTTCCGCTTCGACAACCGGCGCCACCTCTTCCGGACCGTCGCGCGCATCGCCCGCCATCTCGTCATCGATCACGCCCGCGCCGCGAACGCCCTGAAGCGGGGTGGCGGTCTGGTCGCGGTTCCTCTGGAGGAAGACGTCGTCGCTGATGAGTCGAGTCCCGCTCGCGCGGAGCAGCTCGAGACCGCCGTCTACGTCGACCAGCTCCTCGCCCGGATCAGCGCCGAGTCGCCCGAGATCGCCGAGGTCCTGGAGCTGAGATTCTTCCTCGACCTCACCGAGGCCGAGACCGCCGAAGTGCTCGGGGTCTCGCTACGGACGGTCCAACGCCGTTGGCGCGAGGGCCGGAAGGGACTGGCGGCACTGATCGAGGGCCAGGGAGCGACGGACTGAGATGGCGATCTTCCACTTCGGCGAATTCTCCCTGCACCAGGAAACTCGGCAGCTGCGGCACGACGAGGAGGAGATCGCCGTCGAGCCTCGCGTGCTCGCGCTCCTCGAATACCTGCTGACGCATAGCGATCGGGCCGTATCGAAGGACGAGCTGATGGACGCCGTCTGGCCCGGTCAGATCGTGACCGAGGCTGCGCTGACCCGCGCGATCATGAAGACACGCAAGGCGATCCGGCTCGACGAGGATGGCTGGGAACCGATCAAGACCGTACAGGGCTTCGGCTACCACTTCGTCGCTCCCGTCACGGCGAGCGAGCACGTCGGACCCGACCAACCCGCCGGGGCGGTTGACGCCACCGGGGGTGCGACACCCGGTGCTGGCGAACGAGTGGGTCCGCGCCGGCGACCCGGGGCAATCGTTGCGGCCGTAGGATTCGTGGTTCTCGCCGTCGCGCTCGGGGTCGTGTGGCTTCGAGAAACGCGGTCGACACCGCCGGAGGCAACACGCGTTGCCGTGCTGCCGGCAACGATCATCAACGGCGCTGAGGAGGATAGCTGGCTACCGCTGGGACTCATGGAACTCGCTGCGGAGTTGCTTCGAGCCGGCGACGTGCGCGTCGTTCCCGGGCGGGACGTCCACGGATGGGCGGAAAGCGCGACCTGGAACAGCCCCCCCGCGCCCGGCATTGCGACCATGCTGGACGGCGCCGCCGAGGCCTTCGGCGCCACGCATGTCCTGGCCATCACCGTGGAGCGCGCACAGGATCAATCCTTCCGCGTCGCCCTGGCGCTGCACGACGCTTCGGGCACCGTTGCCACGAGGAGCCTCCTTGGCGCGGAACCCACAGCGCTGCTCGTCGAGGCCAGCCAGGCGGTAGTCGCAGCGTTCCGCCCCCGCAATCCCGTCGCGGCGGAAACCGCCTTCAGGACGGACGATGCTTTCCTCAACGAGGCTTTTTCTCGCGGTCTGGCTGCCTATGTCACCGGCGACTGCGAGGAGACGAAGAACCTGCTGCGCATCGTCGCCGACCAGGCGCCGGCGGCCTTCCAGCCGCGGCACGTTCTCGCGAACTGCGACCGCATCCTCGGCAACCTGGACGCCGCTGAGGTGCAGCTGCGCCAGCTCATCGATCAGCAGCAGGGCCTGGAGAATGGCCGGAACGCAGCCGACGCCCAGAGCTCGCTGGGCGTTCTGTTCGACATCGCGGGGCGGCACGACGAGGCAAGATCCCAGTACGCAGCCGGCATGATCAATGCCGATGCCGTTGGCGCACACGACATCAGAGCCAAGCTCCTCGTGAATCAGGCCATCCTCGAGCGCTACGAGGATCCCGAGGCTTCACTCGTCCTCCTCAATCGCGCCGCTGCCGCCTACAGCGACGCTGGCGTCCCCGTGCCGGGCTACTACTTCAGCCAGCTGGGCAACTACCACTATGGCGTCGGCCGCAACGAGGATGCCCGCGAAGCCTATCTCGAGGCGATTGATCGTTTCACGATCACGGGCAACCAGCGCATGATCGCAATCGCACTATCCAACGTGTCGCGGGTCGACTATCGCCTCGGCCGGTTCGAGTCCTCCAAGGCCTATCTGCGCGACTCGATCGCCACGCGGTCGGAAATCGGTGACGTGGTTGGACTGGGACGAAACCTCAACCTGCTGGCGCGAATGCTCCGGCGGGAAGGGGATCTCGCGGGTGCCCGGGCGGCCAACGACGAGGCCATGACCGCAGCCCGTCGGGCCGACAACAGCCGGGGCCTGGCCGACGCCTGGGCCGAACTCAGCTTCATCGAGCAGGCAGCTAGCGGGCCCGCGTTGGCCATCGAGGCGCAGACTGCCGCCGGGGAGGCCTACGCGGCCGTCGGCGATACCTACCGCGTCGTCCGCTCGGGTCTCCGGGTCGCCCGGCTGCAGCTCGAGCTCGGCGAGGCGGACACTGCGCTTGCCACTTCGGCCAGCATGCTGGAGGAGGCCCGGAACTGGGGCCAATCCCAGGCGCTGCTGGTCGAGGCACTCCGCACGCGCGCACGTATCGATCGCGCCGAGGACCGGCTCGACGCGGCCACGCCGCTGCTCGAGGAAGCCCGTGGCATCGCGATGGCCGACGACTCCCTCGAGCAGGAGCGGGCGCCGATCACCAGGACACTCGTCAGTCACTACGTCGCTGTCGGCGCAGCGCTGCAGGCCGAATCGCTCGTGGGCTGGTTGACCGCCAACGATTCGGACTGGCGCTCGGACGTGGCGCGCGCGGTCTACCTGCGGGCGACCGGCGCGCAAGCCCAGGCTGAAAGCCTCTTCGAAGCGGCTCGATCGACCGCTGGAGATGCTTGGACTGCCGATTACGACCGCATCTTCTCCGAAACCAGCGCTGGCGCTGGCGGTCCAGAGGCCCAGATTCCGTAAGGACAGGGGATGGTCATGACACGGTCAGTCGGCGGTCAAGACCGCTGGCCGACCGTTGACCATGCTGGATAACGAGCCGGCAGCAGGTCCGGCGCTACGGCAGGAGAATCCCCATGGGCAAGACACGTAATGCATTGCGGACGAGGGTCGCGGGCGCTCTGATGGTGGCGATCGCCAGCGGTGCCATCGCGGACAGCGACGAACTCGTCGGCAACGGTCGCTTCGATGGCTTCGAGGGCTGGTTCCGCTTCAAGAGCACGGGCTTCGAACCGCTCGAGGACGTCGGTGACGATGCCCGGTCCGGCGCGGCCTTCATCGAGACCAAGACGTCCAACTTCAGCGCCGTCTTCCAGCGCATCACGCTGGCCAATGACGCGCCGCTCGCGCTCTCGTTCTCCTACCGCATCTACCCGGGAAGTGAGGACGAGCCGGACGCGGTGCGGGTGTTCTTCCAGCACCTCGGGCCCGAGTGCGCCTCGAATGTGAACAACGTGCTGCAGAATGACGAATACCTCCTGCAGCCGATCGACAGCGCCTGGCGGGACGCCCCGTTCCTCGCCGTGGTCACGGACCCGCCCGCGGAGACGGTGTGCACCACGCTGCAGTTCTCCATCGGCAACCCTGCGGTCGACGGTTATTACTTCGACAACGTCAGCCTGCTTCCGCTGAACGTGGCGCTCGAGCGGGAGCTGATCTTCATCGATGGGCTGGAGCCCTACCGGTGAGAGCTCAGGGGGCGCGGTTCGCCAGAACCCGCACCTTCCAGTGATCGGGGCCAAGCCTGGCCTCGAGCTCACCGATGCTCTCCTCGAACGCAGTGACATCGCCTGCGCAGGCGGCCAGAGCCGAGCGGTACTCGAGGCCGGTGATCGGCCAGGTCTGGTCGCCAAGATAGGGCGCGACAGCCTCCTCGAGCACCGGCTTTGCTGCCGCGCAGCCGGGCGGATCAACGGCGGCGTGCAGCGCGCCACGCGGCCGCGAGGGATCGATCGAAACGTCGAGAGCGCCGCCCGCCGAAGCGGCCTGCGCCACCTGGTCCGCACAGTCCTGCAGCAGGGCTGCGATGCTGGAGGTCGCGTCCAGGGTGATCTCCCCGAGGAGCCGTTCGGCACGGGGCCGGTTGTCGCTGTCCGGGTCGACCGACGCCGCGAGGCAAAGGTCCTCGGCCTCGATCAACCAATCGATGCGGTTCCGCTCCTCGCTCCGAAAAGCCAGCCGACGCGCGTCGGCGATCGCGTCGGCTGCGGCGTCGTGGTGGCCGAGCTCGCGCTCGAAGAGGGCGATCTGGGTGAGCGCATAGTCGGCCAGTTCCGGCCTGGCGGCCGCTTCTGCGGCGGCCAGCGCAAGGCGCATCTGCTCGAGCGCCAGGTCGAATTCACCGAGTGCCTCCGCGGCTGAGCCGACGAACACGTGCTCCCGGATGTGCGATGCATGGGCGTTCGGTTGGTAGGCGAGAACACGAGCCAGCGCCCGGCGCGCCACGACCATGCGCTCCTCGTCCGAGCCCGCGATGCGGCCGAGGATGATGTCCGCGAAGCCCAGCGCGTCGAGGACTTCGTCGTCGCCGCTTTCCGGCACTGCCCCGCGAAGCATCTCGAGCCGCTCGCGGGCCTCCCCGCCCCGCTGCTGCTGCAGCAAGGCCCAGCCCCAAGTGCCCCCGGACCGCAGTTCCGCCAGGGCGTCTCCATCGTCCCGCGCCATGGCCATCGCCTCGGCGGCAAGGACCTCCGCTTCGGCCATGCGCCCGGCGTTGATGGCCGTCTCGGCCAGGAGGTCGAGGACGCTCCTGTGCGAATCGGTTCCCGCGATCGCCGGTGTTCTGCCGATCAGCTCGCGGGCCGCGGACGCCAGTGCATCCGCTTCGTCATAGCGCCCCCAGGTGAACAGCAGCCCGGCGAGCATCGTCATCATCTCCAGCCGGCCCTCCGGTTCATCGATCTCTCCCACACGCTGGGATGTAAGCAGTAGGAAGTCCTGGACGCTGGCCGACTCGCCGGCGATACCTAGATCACCCAGGGAGCCGGTGATAAACGACAGCATCGTCTCCGCGCGCTCGGCGGCCGCCTCCGTGCGGGCCTGCTCGGCGACGAGCGCGTCCTGCCGTCGCTGGCTGTCGACCAGCCAGGCCGCACCGGCGGCGAAAACAAGGCTCACGACCGCGACCGCCGGCCAACGTCGCCGCAGGAATTTCCGGAACCTGTAGATCCGGCCACCAGCTGCCGCGCGCACCGCTCGTCCGTCCCGCCAGGCCTCGAGATCGTCGATGAAGTCCCGGACCGAGACGTAGCGGTCCTCGGGGCGCTTGCGCAGCGCCTTTCGGACGACTGCATCGAGATCCGCGGGAATCGAATCGATCGTCTCCGGGTCGTCGTCCTGCACCGCTCGCAGCAGCGCCGGCAGCTCCTGCTGGGGGAACGGCGGGCGACCGGCCAGGACGCTGTAGGTCAAGGCGCCCAGGCCATAGACGTCGTTGGCGACGACGGGCGCGCCCCGGGCGAACTGCTCGGGCGCCGCGTAGGCAGGCGTCAACGCCGCCCCTTCGGCCGTCAGCATCGACTTCTCATCAAGGAGTCTGGCGATACCGAAGTCCAGCAGCCGGACCCGACCCGCCTCGTCCACGAGCACGTTGGAGGGCTTCAGATCCCGGTGTACCACGAGGCGGTCGTGCGCGTAGGCGACCACTCGCGCCAGCTCGACGACCAAGTCGATCCGCGCGACGGTGTCGAGGCCGTGGTCGTCGCAGTGAATGTCGATGCCTCGGCCCGTGACGTGCTCGGCCACCAGGTAGGGCCGTCCGTCCTCGAGGACGCCCCCGTCGAGCAGCGTGGGAATACCGGGATGCTGCAGGTCGGCGAGTAGCTGGCGTTCGCGCACGAAACGCCGGAGCTCGCTGCCCGCCAGCAGGCGCCGGCGTAGCAGCTTCAGGGCGCCGCGCTGGACGAGATCACCGTCGTCGCGGCGGGCATCGAAGACATCCGCCTGCCCGCCCTGCCCCAACCGACCGACAAGGCGCCAGGCGCCGATCTGTTCCCCCGTCTTGGTCGCCGTATCGGCGAGCGAGGTCGCCGCGGGCACATCGAAGGCGTCGGCGTGGTCATCGAGTCCCCGAAGAAGCCGCGAGACCTCTTCGATCACGGCGTCCGGATATTCGCTGGTCAGCGAGCGCAGCGTGTCCCATCGGGCCTCGGCAGGGAGGTCGAGGAGCCGATCGAGCAGGCTTTCGATCTCGGCCCAGCTGGCGCTCATGGCTTGCCGAGTTCGTCGATGAGCAGCGCCTTGGCCTTGAGCCATTCCCGCCGCACGGTTCGGTCGCTGACGCCGAGAAGCTCCGCCGTCTCCTCCTGCGTGTAGCCGGCGAAGAATCGGTACTCCACCAGCTCGACCAGGCGCGGGTGCTTCTCGCCCAGCCGGCGGAGCGCCCGGTCCACGGCGAGGAGCGACTCGGGGCCGGTGTCGCTCACCTCGAGCGACGGATCAACGGCGACCTGACGCTTGGCCGCAGAACGCTGTCGCGCGTGATCGATGAGGATCCGCCGCATGATCCGCGCGCAGAGTCCGAAGAATCGGTGTCGGTCGCCAACATCCAGTCCGTCGACCTTCTTCAGGCGCGCGTAGGCCTCGTTGACCAGGGCCGTGGTGTTGAGCGTACTGTTCCGGTCCGTGCCGCGACGCGCGCTGCGGGCCAGCGTATGCAGCCGGCCGTAGACGACAGGCAGCAATTCATCGAGGTCGATCGTGTCAGTGAAGGCGGCGACCAGTACGGGGTCGGTCGCTTGCAGGGATCGCAAGGGCGCGTGCTCCTTCCCGTTCCGACCCACCAGCATAGGTACGGCCCTGGGGGCGCGCAAGACGGTGCACAGACCGGGCCAGGCCGGAGAAAAATCCGGCCGTGCGTTCAATCCCTTTGGCATGCTGCGCCGTCAAAGCTCGAACCGCCCAAGGAATGGAGATCCGATGCGACGCCTTGCCCTCTGCTGCCTGCTCCCACTCGCCCTCAACCAACCGGTTGCTGCCGACAACGGGGCCATCGCCCACGCTGTCCGGGCGGGTACCATCACCATCGACGGTCGCCTCGGTGACTGGCCGGCGGCCGCGCGGTTTCAGCCAATCCAGCGCCTGCAGAACGGCCAACTGCATCCCGGTGACACCGGCCTCGACGCCCGCTGGCGCGCGGCGTGGACCGCCGAGGCCGTGTACATCGCAGTTGAGATCAGCGACGACGCGCATCGCGTTGCCGAAGACCCCGAGTTCTCCTGGAACCAGCAGGACGGTGTCATCGTCTACCTCGACCGGAACCATTCGACGCGCGGATCCGGCGCCGCCCTCTACTGGGTCGGCGGGCAGAACCGGCGCATGCTCAGCGATTCCGGCCATTGGGATCCAGACGTCGTGGCGGCGGGCGTCGATGATTTCGAGGTGGCCGTCGTCCACGACGACGGGCGGACGATCTATGAATGGAAGCTCCTCGCCGCAGCCCCGCTGCGGGCCGGGCGAACGCTGGGCGTCGACCTGCTCGTCAGCGATGCCGATGCGGAGGCGATGGACGCCGGCGGCCGCCTGCTCGTTTGGGGTCCCGGCTACGGCAAGAGCCAGGGCGGTGGGCGCATCGGTGACCTCCTGCTGCTCGATGACACCGCCACGCTCGGCACCGTAGCCGGCTCGGTGGCGCTGGCAATGGACGCTGACGAC
>JBCCZC010000200.1:0-9902 GCA_039188505.1 Pseudomonadota bacterium
CCCGCCGCATGCTCGCCATGTTCCAGCGCAGCTAGCCCGGATAACTCATGAATTTCGCTTCCATGATCAACACACTGCTTTCACGTAGCGACGTGCGAATCCGTCAGGACTGCGCGGGCCGCTGGTCTTCAATCGCAGCCGGCTTCTCGCCCAGGCTGACGGCCAATCCCGCGCGATCCTCCTCGAACCATAGCCACGGCTATGCTTCTTCGAACGATCGCACGGGCTTGACTCGCCAGCTCGACCGAGAATTCCGGCAATCCATGAGCTATCCGGGCGGGGCATCGACATGTTGAGTAACGGACTGATCACGGCCGCCTATGTAGTGGCAGCAGTACTCTTCATCCTCGCCCTCGGCGGACTCTCCAATCAGGAGAAGGCCAAGCGCGCGATCTGGTACGGGATCGTCGGGATGATCCTGGCCGTCGCCGCGACGATCGGCACGAAGGGCGTGGCCCGCTTCGAGGTCATCGCCCTGATGGTCGCCATCGGCGGCATCCTGGGATGGATCGTCGCGAATCGCGTGCAGATGACGCAGATGCCGGAGTTGGTCGCGGGCTTCCACAGCCTCGTGGGCCTGGCGGCGGTCTTCATCGGCATCAATGCGGACCTCGAGATGAACGTAGCGCTGGCTGCGAAGGAATCCGGGACGGTAGGCGAGCTGGCCGGTTTTGCCGCGACGATCGCCAAGAAGACCGCCGTCGAGATCAACATCCTGAAGGTCGAGCTGTTCCTCGGGATTCTCATTGGCGCCATCACCTTCACCGGCTCGATCATCGCCTACGGCAAGCTGGCCGGTAAGCTGAGCTCGGCGGCGCTTACGCTGCCCGGACGGCACCTGCTGAACCTGTTCGCGTTCATTGCCTGCTTCGTGCTCGGCGCGCTGTATCTCAACGGTGAGGGCCTGTGGACGATGATCGCGGTGGCCGTGATCTCGGGCCTCATCGGCTGCCACCTGATCATGGCGATCGGCGGTGCCGACATGCCCGTCGTCGTGTCCATGCTCAACTCGTATTCCGGCTGGGCCGCTGCGGCCATCGGTTTCACGCTCGGAAACGATCTCCTGATCGTGACCGGTGCGCTCGTCGACTCGTCCGGCGCGATCCTGTCCTACATCATGTGCAAGGGCATGAACCGGTCGTTCGTGAGCGTGATCCTGGGCGGCTGGGGGGGCGAGACCACCTCGGCCGCCGCCGTCGACGGGGAGATGATTGCCGCGGACGCGGATGCGGTGGCTTCGGCGGTGAGCGATGCGGACAGCGTGATCATCGTACCGGGCTACGGCATGGCCGTGGCCCAGGCTCAGGGCTCCGTGTCCGAGCTCACGCGGAAGCTGCGCGACCAGGGCAAGACGGTCCGCTTCGCCATCCATCCGGTGGCGGGGCGCCTGCCGGGGCACATGAACGTGCTCCTCGCCGAGGCCAAGGTGCCCTACGACATCGTGCTCGAGATGGAAGAGATCAACGAGGACTTCCCGAGCACGGACGTCGTCATCATCATCGGCGCGAACGACATCGTGAACCCGGCTGCCCAGGACGATCCCGGTAGCCCGATCGCGGGCATGCCGGTCCTCGAGGTCTGGAAATCGCGCCAGGTCTTCGTCTGCAAGCGCGGGCGCGGCACCGGGTACTCGGGCATCGAGAATCCCCTGTTCTTCAAGGACAACACGCGCATGTTCTACGGCGACGCGAAGGCGTCCATGGACAGCCTCCTGCGAGAGCTGGGCGGCTGACCGCCTGCCGGGGCCGGTCACGCGGCCGGCCCCAACCAACCCGGGACCGAAACGCCTCGACAACGCCGCCGCGACAGAGAACAATCGGGGCTCGCAATGCGAGGCCGGACAGTGAACAGGGAAGTCTCTGACATCCGCACCGGGGCGACGGCGAGCTGGATGCTGGCGCTGATGCTGCTGCTTGCGGTTCGAACCGCCCCGGCGGAGCCCGTGACCATCGGCATCGTCGGGGACGGTGAACCGATCGGTCAGATCGCCGCCATCGAAGGGCTGTTCGTGGCCGAAATCGACGCGCTGACACGCGGCGAGTTCGAGGTCCGCTACGAGCGCTTCTATGGTGACTGGACGGGGGACAGCATCCGCGGCGCCTACGCCGAGGCGGCGACGGATCCCGACGTCGACATCGTGCTCGCGCTGGGCATCGCGGCGAATCAGATGCTCGTCTCCCGGCGAGACTTCGCCAAGCCGACGTTCCTGCCGCTGGTCTTCGATGGTCAGCTCCTGAATGCGCCGCGCGATGGGAACAGCAGCGGCCTCGAGAACCTGAGCTACATCACCGACCGCATGGACTTCGACGAACACCTCCGGGCGCTCCGGCGAGTCGTGCCCTTCGATCGCGTCGCCTTCCTGCTCGAACGGATCTATATCGATGTGGCGCCGGTGCTCGGTGAGCAGGCCAGGCAGGTGGCCGCCCGGGACGGTATCGATGTCGTGCTGGCGCTTCATCCCGGCGATGATTCCGATCCGCTGGCCCTGATCGACCCGGACATCGACGCGGTGATCGTCGCCGGGCTGCCGCGCATGGCGCCCGAGGCCTTCGACGCCATGCTGGAGGCTTTCGTGGATCGGCAAATTCCCGCATTCGGGCTCACCGGCGGACGGTCCTCCGTCGAGCGAGGATTGCTTGCCTCGGATGCCGTGGGCTCCGACATGACGCGGCTGGCCCGGCGCAATGCCCTGAACATGCAGGCGGTACTGCTCGGCGAGGCCGCATCGGCTCAGTCGGTGATCTTCGAGGGCAAGCGCGAGCTCACGATCAACATGGAAGTGGCGCGACGCATCGGCGTCTCGCCCCGCTTCGATGTCCTCAGCGAGGCGGTCCTGCTGAACGAAGAGCCCGCGCCGACCGGCGCGATGCTGACCCTGAAATCCGTCGCCGAAACGGCGATCGAGCAGAACCTGGACCTCCTCGCGGAGCGTTATGGGGTCGACGCCGGCCGCCGCGATGTGGCGATCGCCGGCGCGAATCTGCTGCCGCAGATCGGCCTGAGTTCGTCCTATCAGCAGCGTCGAGTGACGCCGCTGGTCGAATCCGGGACCTTTGCCGAGCGAAGCACGGACGCCGCGCTGCAGCTGAGCCAGCCGGTTTATGTCGATGACCTCTGGGCGAACCGCACCATCCAGCAGCAGGTGCAGCTGAGCCGGGAGCAGTTCTACCGCCAGGTCGAGCTCGACATCATCCAGAGCGCGACGATCAGCTTTCTCAACGTCCTCCGGGCGGAGACGCAGCTGCGCATCCTCCAGGACAATCTCAACCTCACCCGGACCAATCTCGAGCTCGCCCGTGACCGTGTCCGTGTCGGATCGAGCTCCTCGGCGGACATCTTCCGTTGGGAGGCCCGCCTCGCCAATGTCCGCGCCAGCGTCCTGTCGGGTCGATCGACCGTGGACCAGGCACGCGAGGCGCTGAATCGGATCCTCGATCAGCCGATCGACGAGCGCTTCCAGCTGGACGCCCCGACCGTCGATGCGCCCTTCGTGTTCAGCGAGGCCGACTTCAACAAGCTGGTCGACAACCCGCGGCGGTGGCGACTCTTCATGGACTACTCCGTCGAAGGGGGGCTGGCCGAGTCTCCGGAGCTGGCGCAGTTCGATGCGCTCATTCGGGCGAAGGCGCGCGAGGTGACGAACCTACGCCGGGATTTCTGGCTTCCGGACGTGACGCTGTCGGGCCAGTATTCGGACAACCTGGATCAGTCGGGCGTGGGTTCGGGTCCGCCTTTCGAGGGCATCGAGGACTGGTCCGTGGCGCTGCAGGCCTCGCTGCCGCTCTACGCGGGCGGCGGTCGGCGCGCCGCGGTGAGCCGCGCCGACCTGGAGCTTCAGCAGCTGCAAGCGCAGCGCGCGGCGACGGCCGATCGAGTCGAACAGTCCATCCGGGCCGCGATGCACGATGCCTACGCCGCCTACAACAACATCCGGCTCTCCGACGAAGCGGCCGTGGCCTCGAGTCAGAACCTCGCGCTGGTTACCGATGCGTACTCCCAGGGCGTCGTTTCGATCATCGACCTGCTGGACGCCCAGAACGCGTCCCTGCAGGCGGACGAAGCGGCCGCTAACGCCGTCTTCGACTTCCTCATCAACGTCATGAACGCGGAGCGGGCAAGCGGCCAGTTCGGTTTCCTGCTGCCCCAGGCGCAGCAGGACGGCATTGCCCAGGCTCTGCGGAACTTCATCGCCACTTCGGAGGCCACGGAATGATCCTACGCAGCCTGACTCTTGGCCTCGTCGTGACCCTCATCGCCGGCTGCGAACGCGAGGCGCCGGTCACCGAGGAGATCCTTCGACCGGTCCGGACGATCGTCGTCCCGGAAAGCGCGGCTACCCGGGAGCGGACGTTTTCGGGGGTGGCCAGCTCGACCCAGGAATCGCGTCTGAGCTTCAAGGTATCGGGCACGGTCGTCGCGGTGCCCGTCCAGGTCGGTGACACGCTGGCAGCGGGCCAGCTCGTCGCGCGCCTCGACGCGTCTCCCTACGAGCTGCAGGCCCAGCAGGCAGAGGCGGCGCTCCGCCAGGCCGAGGCTTCGGCGCGCAATGCGGCGGCCAACTACGATCGCGTGCGCGGGCTCTACGAGAATTCGAACGCCTCGCGCAACGACCTGGACGCGGCGCGCGCCCAGTCCGAATCCGCCCAGGCGCAGGTACGCGCCGCCCAGAAGGCCCTCGAGCTGGCGCGCCTGAACGTGTCCTATACGAGCCTCACCGTGGGGCGCGACTGCTCCGTGGCGAGTGTGGACGTCGAGCAGAACGAGAACGTCGCAAGCGGCGACCCCATTGCCGTGATCAACTGCGGGGAGGGGCTCGAGATCGACCTCGACATCCCCGAGGGGCTCATCGCATCCCTGTCCCAGGGCATGCCCGCGACCATTCGCTTCGCCGCAGTGCTCGGCCGGCAGTTTGCCGGGGAAGTCTCCGAGGTCGGGGTGGCGTCGACGAGCAACGCGCCGACCTTTCCTGCGACCGTTCATGTCGTCGATCGGGCGCCGGTCCTCCGCGCCGGCCTTGCCGCGGAGGTGACCTTCGCCTTCCCGACGGCGGGCGCCGGGGCGCATCTGCTGCCGGCGGCCGCGGTGGCGCAGGACCCTGGCGGAAGCTACGTCTTCATCGCGGCGGGCGCCGGGAGCGGTGAGGCCGTGGTCACGCGTCGAGCCGTCCAGCTGGGCGAACTCACAGAGCAGGGCATCGAGGTCGTCGACGGCCTCGAGCCCGGCGAGCGGGTGGTGACGGCGGGCGTGTCGGTCATCCGCGACGGTCAGCGCGTGCTGGTACCGGAGCGCTGATGAACCTGACGGGCACTGCGATTCGCAGAAATCGCATCACCCTCGTGCTGGTGGCGATCCTGTTCCTGACGGGTCTGACCGCCTACGTCCAGCTGCCCAAGGCGCAGGACCCGGGGTTCACCGTGCGCACGGCGGTCATCACGACGCGGCTGCCCGGGGCAAGTCCCGAGCGCGTCGAGCTCCTGGTCACGGACAAGATCGAGAAGAAGATCCAGGAGATGCCCGAGGTCGACAACGTGATCAGCGAGTCGCGGACCGGCATCTCGATCATCACGGTCAACTTCCTCGAGTCCTACAACGAGATGCGGCCGATCTTCGACGACCTGCGCCGCAAGGTCGAAGACGTCGAGGGGGATCTGCCGGCGGGCGTCGTGAAGCCCGAGGTCGATGATGAGTTCGGGGATGTATTCGGCAGCGTCTATTCGCTCTACGGCGACGGCTTTTCCTACGCGGAACTGGAGGATGTCGCCGAGGAGATTCGGGACGAGCTGCTGAAGATCCCGGAGGTCGCCAAGGTGGAGATCCACGGCGCCCAGGAGGAGGTGGTCTTCGTCGAGTACAGCAACGCGCGGCTCACGGAGCTCGGCCTGTCCCCCGGGCAGCTCTCCCAGGCGTTGACCGCGGCCAACATCCTGTCGTCGGGCGGGGACGTCGTCACCGGACGGGAGCGTATCTCCCTCGAGCCGACGGGCAACTTCGAGTCGGTCGAGGATCTTCGGCGCTCGACCGTTCAGCTGCCCAGCGGCGTCGTCGTCTACCTCGGGGACATTGCCGAGGTCGTTCGCGCTTACAAGGATCCGCCGCGGAGCGTCACGCGGTCCAACGGCAAGTCGGCGCTGACCATTGCGGTCGCCATGCGTGAGGGTGGCGACATCCTCAAGCTCGGGGAGATCCTCGAGGCCCGCATTCCCGAGATCCGGGCGCGGTACCCGTGGGGCGTCGAGCTGGATCAGATCTGGTTCCAGGCCGATCTGGTCGAAGCCAACGTAAACAATTTCGCCTCCAGCCTCCTGCAGGCCATCGGCATCGTGGTCCTGGTGATGATCGGCTTCCTCGGGATCCGCACGGGTCTCGTCGTGGCGTCGCTGATCCCGACTGCGATGGTCATCACCTTCTACGCCATGCAGGTCTTCGACATCACGATCAATCAGGTCTCGCTGGCGGCCCTGATCATCGCGCTCGGGCTACTCGTCGACAATGCGATCGTCATGGTCGAGTCGGTGCTGGTGAAGCGCGAGGCGGGGGTCGGGGCCATCGAGGCCGCCATGGAATCCGGGGCCGAGCTGCGAACGCCGCTGCTGATTTCCTCGCTGACCACCGGTGCGGCCTTCATGCCGATCGCGCTGGCGGAGTCCGCCGTCGGCGAGTACACGGCGGACATCTTCTACGTGGTGACGCTGACGTTGCTGATTTCCTGGGCCCTCGCCATGACCTTCATCCCGCTCCTGACGACCGTGGCCATCAAGCCACCGAAGGAACCGAAGCAGGAGAGCTACGACGGGCCCTGGTACCGGCGCTATCGTTCCATTCTGGCGTTCTCCCTGCGCCACCGTCTCCTCTTCGGGGCCGGCGTCGTGGGCGTGTTCCTGCTTGCCGTCCAGGGACTTGGCCTCGTGCCCCAGGTGTTCATCGCCCCGTCGGAAGATCCGGTTTTCACGGGCAATATCGAGATGCCCCTGGGCACGTCGATCGAGACGAGTCAGGAAGTCATGGGGGAGATCGACGCCTATCTGCAACGAACCTTCGTCGACGTCGACGAGCCCCTCCTCGAGAGCTGGCTATCCTTCATCGGCGACGGTGGGCCTCGCTTCCACCTGAGCCTCAATCCGCCGAACCCGAATCCGGCGACGTCATTTCTGGTGGCGAACACCATCGAAGGGGCGCACGTCGAGACCGTCATCGCGGGCTTGACCGCATTCACGCGGGAGCGTTTTCCCGACCTCGCGGTCAAGCTCGGTCGGATCGAGAACGGACCACCCGTGGGCTACCCCATCGTCGTGCGGATCGGCGGGCGCTTCTTCGACCCGATCTACAGCGCCGCTGATGAGGTCACCGGGCTGCTCTATGAGCTTCCCGGTGTGGCGTCCGTCAAGAACAGCTGGGGGCTGCAGACCAAGAAGCTGCTGGTCGAAGTCGACCAGGATCGGGCCCGCCGGGCAGGGGTGACGAGCGAGGAGGTGGCCTATTCGCTGCAGAGCTCGCTGTCGGGCATCGACATGACCCAGTACCGCGAATACGACAAGCTCATTCCGATCACCCTCCGATCGGTGGCGGCTGATCGCCAGGACATCGGCAAGCTCGACGGCATGAGCGTCTACTCGCAGTCGACGGGCAGGGCGATTCCACTGAAGCAGGTTGCCGACGTGTCGCTCGTTTTCGAGCCGGGCGTCATCGAGCGCCGGGATCGCACGCGCACCCTGGAACTGCAGGTTCAGCTCGACCCGGGCGTGACCGCCACCGACGTCAACGCCCTGCTACGGCCCGAGCTCGAGGCCGTGAGTCAGCGCTGGCCCGCGGGGGTGGAATACGAGATCGGCGGCGAGGCCGAAGATTCGGGCGACGCCAACGCGTCGATCGCGGCCAAGCTGCCGCTCGCCTTCATGGTGATCCTGCTGCTGCTGGTCGGCCAATTCAACTCGATTCGCCGCCCGATCATTATCCTGACGACGATTCCGCTGGGCGTCATCGGGGTGACCATCGGTCTTGTCGTGGCCCGATCGTCCTTCGGCTTCTTCACGATCCTCGGGGTGATCTCGCTGGCGGGGATCATCATCAACAACGCCATCGTCCTGCTGGATCGGGTTCGGATCGAGGAAGAGGAGATGGGCCTGGCGCCCTACGATGCGATCATGGCGGCCTGCGTTCAGCGCCTCCGCCCCATCCTGCTCACGACAGCGACCACGGTCATGGGCATGCTGCCGCTGTGGTGGGGCGGGAGCGCCATGTTCCAACCGATGGCCATCAGCATCATCTTCGGGCTGCTCTTCGCCACGCTGCTGACGCTGCTGGTCGTGCCGGTCATGTACGCGGCGCTGTTCCGGATCCCGCAGCCCGAGTAGAACGACCCGCGACCGCCACGGGCGCGGGCCACTGTGGCACCATACGCCGCTCATCCTGGCGGCGACGCCGGGATTTCTTTCTCCGATTCGAGGACACGACATGTTGAGAGCGCAGTACCAGGAGCGCGGCCCGATGCCGCACGAGCTGATCGAGGCGGTCGAATTCGACACGCCCGAGCTGCAGGAAGGCGAGGTGCTCGTCGAGCTGCTTGCGGCGCCGATCAACCCGTCCGACGTCCTGACGATCACCGGGCAGTACGGAATTCTCCCGCCGCTGCCGGCGTTCGGCGGTAACGAGGGGGTGGGCCGCGTGGCCGCGCACGGACCCGGTGTGAGCAACCCGCCCGTCGGTCAGACCGTGCTGCTGCCGGTCGGCATCGGCACCTGGTCGATACACATGGTCGCCGAGGCGCGGAAGCTGATCCCGCTGCCGAACGAAGCCGACCCGGTCCAGCTGTCGATGATCACCGTCAACCCGCCGACGGCGTCGCTGATGCTGAGCGAGTTCGTGGACCTCGCCGAGGGCGAGTGGGTCATCCAGAACGCCGCCAACTCCGGCGTCGGCAACTACCTCGTGCAGCTGGCCGCGATGCGTGGCCTGAAGACGGTCAACATCGTGCGCCGGGAATCGCTCGTCGAGCCGCTCAAGGCCGAGGGTGCCGACGTCGTGCTCGTCGACGGGCCGAAGCTGCCCGAGCGCGTCGCCGAGGCGACCGGCGGAGCGAAGATCCGGCTCGGCATCGACGCTGTGGGCGGTCCGGCCACAGCGCGCCTGGGCGAGTGCCTCGCGAGCGAGGGCACCCTGGTCAACTACGGGATGATGAGCGGCCAGAACTGCGAGATGTCGGCGGGCGTGCTGATCTTCCGAGACATCCGGGTTCGTGGCTTCTGGCTGGCGAAGTGGTTCCGAGAGGCAACCCCCGAAGCGCAGCAGAAGCTGTACGGTGAACTGACCGGTTTGATCGTGGCCGGCAAGCTCCGGGCGCCGGTTCACGGCACCTATCCGGTCAGCCGGATCAAGGAAGCGGTTGGCATTGCCTGCCAGGGCGAACGGGACGGCAAGGTCATCGTCACGCCCTGATCGAAGCGCGGGCGGCTAGCGATGGCCGCCCGAACGCCTCAGAAGTACATTCGCAGGGCCACGTTGGCGGTCAGGATGTCCTCGGTGCCGCCGACGCTTTCGAACCGTGTGTACTCCAGGCCGCCCAGCACCTTGAGCTTGTGCCCGTAGGAGTAGTAGTTGATGCCGGCATACAGCGACTGGTGCCGGTCGCCGAGCGCATTGCCCTGGGGAACGGCCCGTCGTTCGTAGCGGTTCAGCAGGCGAATTCCGTCCTCCGAGTCGGAGCCGGACCACGTGTACCGGCCAACGAGCTGCAGGCGTTTAGTCAGCATGTAATGCGGCAGGACGACCAGCCCGAAGAGATCGCCCCGCGCCTCGGGCAGCGCGTCGGCGTAGATCAGGTCGGTGATCAGCCCCCAGCGTCCGGAGCGGGTGTAGCTGTTGAGGGACACGACGTGTTCGTAGGGGCGAACCTCGTTGTTGTCCGG
>JBCCZC010000201.1:0-9882 GCA_039188505.1 Pseudomonadota bacterium
ATCGCCTGGGATCCGGTGGCGAGGAAGGAAGTCTGGCGCTACCAGCACGCGGGCCCCTGGAACGGCGGCGCGCTGGCCACCGCCGGCAATCTCGTCTTCCAGGGCAGCCTGATCGGCGAGTTCGCCGCCTACCGAGCCGACAGCGGCGAGCGCCTCTGGGCGTTCGATGCGCAGACCGGCGTGGCGGCCGCGCCCGTCAGCTATGCCGTCGACGAGACGCAGCACGTGGCCGTCGCTGCGGGCTGGGGCACGCTCATGGGGCTCGTGGCGGGCGAGCCCGCCGAGGCGCTGCGGATGCGCAACTTCAGCCGTATCCTCGCCTTCCGTCTCGGTGGAACCGATGCCCTGCCGCCGCGTCCGATCGCGGAAGCAACGCCGATGCCCGAGCCGCCGGCGCTCGAGGCCGCCGGGGCGCAGGTCGCGGCTGGGAAGAGCGTCTACTACGACCGCTGCTTCATGTGCCACGGCATCAACGTGGCGAGCGGCGGCGTCCTCCCGGACCTGCGCCGCGCCACGGCGGAGACCCACGCGGCCTGGGACGGGATCGTGCTCGGCGGCCTGCGCCGCGACCGCGGCATGCCCTCGTTCGCGGGTATCCTCACGCCCGCGGACAGCGCCGCCGTCCGGGCCTTCGTGATTGGCGAGGCGCAGAAAGCCTACGAGCGCGGGGCGGCCGGCGGCGGTCAGTAGCCCTCGATTTACTGGCGCCGCGACTTCGGTCAGGCCCGGGCGGAGCCACCGCCGTCAGGCGAGCCGGGAGCCGTTCGCGGCAGGTTTGTCCGGAACCGCGAGAATGACCGTTCCGTCGGGCTGCACGAATCCCGTGACGAGGCATTCGGACATGAATGGCCCGATCTGCTTGCGCGGGAAGTTGACGACGCAGGCAACCTGTTTTCCGACCAGCTCCTCGGGACTATAGAGGTCCGTGAGCTGTGCGGAGGATCGCCGCGTGCCGATCTTCTCGCCGAAATCGATGGTGAGCTTGAATGCCGGCTTGCGGGCCTCGGGAAAGGCCTCGGCGACGGTGATGGTGCCTACCCGCAGTTCGACGCGTTCGAACTCCGCCCAGGTCAGCTCGTTCATGGTGCGAGTTCTCCGCTCTCGACCTGTTCAGGCCGCTGCCGTCGCCAGCGACTCCACGTCGTAGGGATCGCCGAGGCCGGCCGCGATCAGCCGTGGGCCTGTGACGTTCAGCCGGCCGTGGCCGGTCAGGATGTTGTCGAGGATCAGGAGATCGCCGCGGCGCCAGCGGAAGATCGTCGACGCGCGCCAGGCGGTGTCGATGAGGGCCTGCGTGTCCTCCCGGCTGATCGCCTCGCCGTTACCCCAGAGCGTCTTCATGAAGATCGTCGGCCGGCCGAACATGAAACCGGAGAAGCCGCCGATGGCCGCACGCACCAGTGGGTTGTAGCGGTGGGAGAAGCGCGCCAGGTCCTGGACCGACGCATATTCGTTGTACAGCGTCAGGCTCAGGCAGCGTTTCCCGCTGGCCGGGTGGGTCACGATGCCGGGCATGCGGCTTTGCGCCACCAGATCGCCGGCGTCGTTCCATTCGAACTCGAGTCCCTGGCGGCGACATCCGTCTTCGGCGACCTCACGGTCAGTGGTGCCGAAGGCCTCCTGCCAGGTCTTGAAGACGTTGATGCGCGACGGCGTCGAGCGGAAGTAGCGCCGGTAGATGATGCCCTCGCGCTCAATCCGCTCCCGCAGCGCGTCCGGCAGCAGCGTGAGCATGCGCGCGCAATCGAACAGCGGCGTTTCGCCGGCCTGCTCGGGCTCCCGATCGCAGTAGAAGACGATCTTCGCGGGGCGATGCCTGAGATAACACATCTCGGTGTGGAAGCTGATGATGTAGCGGGCCGGCGCCTCGGTCGACGAGAACAGGTGACGGGTCAGGCCGGAGCGCGGGCTGGCACCGCCGAGATAGTCGGTATCCATCTGGATGCCCAGCGCGAGCACCAGCTGCTCTGCCGCCGCCGCATCGGCGAGATCGAAGCCGCGGAAGAGCAGGGCGCCGGTCTCACCGAGCCGCTCGAGAATCGCCGCCTTCCGATCGCCGAACAGCGCAGCTGGGTCGACGGTCCCTGCCGGCCCGACGACCGCGAGCCGCGGCGCGTCACCCGGGCCGTCCCCGGAGAGCTCCCGAGCCTCGATGGGCCTCTCCTCCAGTTCCGCAACTGCGAGCATCCTGTCGTTTCCTGTGCCTGCGCGAGCGAGGATCATCGCCGTGGCCAACGGGTTGATCAAGCGGCTTCTCGCCCGGCTTCGGCACGGCGCTGCCACCAAAATGCCCGCAGGCAGGACTATGCTGTTCTCATGAAGATACCACTCCTCCTTCTCGTGACGCTGCTGCCGTGCACCCTCTCCGCGGCCGACGACGACGCGAACCAGGGCTTTATCTACGGCCGCGTCACCACCACGGATGGCGCGGTCCACGAGGGTCAGCTGCGCTGGGGCGGTGCCGAGGAAGCCTTCTGGAGCGAGTACTTCAACGGCGCCCGGCGTGGGAACCGCTGGGCGGATCATGTGCCGGACGATCAGCTTGTCCGGACCCGACCGGTGCGCTTCCTCGGGCTGGAGATCGGTGAGCGCGAGGAGCCCCTCGATCTGGAGCGGCCCTTCATGGTGCGCTTCGGTGACATCGACCGCATCGACGCGCAGGGCCGGGAACTCCGCGTCACCCTGAAGAGCGGTTCGGTGGTCGATCTCGATCGCTTCGGCGCCGACGATTTCGCGGACGGTCTGGAGGTCCGCCAGGTCGACGGCGAAGTCATCGCCTTCGACGAGTGGCACGTGGCCAGCGTGGCGTTCCTCCCCGCGACGCCGCTCGGGCCCATGCCGCGTCGCCTGAGAGGCACCGTCCGCAGCGCCGACGGCGACTTCACCGGTGCTATCCAGTGGAACCGGGAGCTGGGCATGGCCTCGGACGCGATCGCCGGCAAGACGGACGGCGGCGAGGTCAGCCTGCGCTTCGATGCGATTCAGTCGATCACCCGGGTGGCCGGCGACGCCGTCCGCGTGGCCCTGCGCAACGGTCGTGAGGTCGTGCTGGCCGGTACCCGCGATGTCGGCGACGGTCATCGCGGCGTCTACGTCAACGACCCGCGCTACGGCCGCGTGCTCATTTCCTGGAGTGCCTTCGAGCGCGTGATATTCAGCGACGACGGCACGGGTCCGGGCTACGACGCCTTCGGGCCCGGCCGCGCCCTGACCGGCACCGTGACCGATCTCGACGGCCAGCGCCTGGCGGGGCGGCTCGTGTTCGACCTTGATGAAAGCGAGTCAGTCGAGACGCTCGACGCGCCGCGCGGAGGGATCAACTACACCATTCCCTTTCATCGGATCGCATCGATCGTGCCCGCTGACGGCGGCAGGTTCGCGGTGGTCACGCTGGTCGACGGCGAGCAGGTCGAGCTCGAGCCGGCCGGGGACCTGGGTGCCGGGAACGCGGGTCTCCTGGTATTCGTCGAGAGTGACGGGAAGCCGAATTATGTCCCCTGGGCCGCGGTTCGGCGGGTCGAACTCGACCCGGGACCGACCCAGGTCCCGCGCAGCCGCTGACGATCACCACCACGCCTCGGCGCCGGGTTCCCGCGGGGCGGCGCTCTGGTGCGCGACGAGCGCTGCACGGCTATGCTGAGCGCCGTTTCCCAGCCGGTGTTCGAAGCCATGACGGAAGAACTGGTTCAGTACGAGCTCGCCGATGGCGTGGCCACGATTCGCATCGACGACGGCAAGCGCAATGCCCTTGGCCCGCCCGTGCAGGCGGCGATCTACAAGGCGCTCGATCGCGCGGAGCGCGACAAGGCGATCGTCATCCTGACGGGTCGGGAGTCCGTCTTCTCCGCCGGCTTCGATCTCAAGGTGCTGCGCGGTGCCCCGAAGCCCGCGCTCACCATGCTGCGTGGCGGCTATCGGATGACCGCGCGCGTCCTCGCCTACCCGTACCCGGTCTTCGTGGCCTGCAACGGCCACAGCATGGCGATGGGTGTATTCCTGATGCTGGCGGCCGATCACGTGATCGGTTCCCGCGGTGACTTCAAGATCGCCGCGAACGAGATCGCGATGGGTCTGACCATGCCCCGTGTGGCCGCAGCCATGCTCGAGCATCGACTGGCCGCTGGGGCCTACCAGCGGGCGGTCACACTGTCCGCTGAGTTCGATCCGGAGTCCGCGCTTGAGGCGGGGTTCTTCGACGAACTCGTGGATCCCGCTGACCTGGAGGCCCGCGCTCGAGAGCTGGCGCTGGCCTCGAAGACGCTCGGCATGGAAGCCCACCGCAAGTCCAAGCGTCGGATTCGGCGCAAGCTCATCCGACGGATCCGCTGGAGCATCCCCCTTGATCTGATCGACGCCATGCTGCTGGGGCTCAAGGCCGCGAAGTCACGCTGACGGCCCCGCGAGGCCCTTTAGCGCGCGAGGCAGGAATTTGCGTAGCCGTTGGCAAGCAATGCGACGCCGCAGCGGGGCACTACAGAGAAAACTAGTGCAATATTCGGACTAGAAGCTGAGGTCGAGCTCAACGCCGTAAGCCAGTTCGTCGCCCACGAAGCCTTCATTACCGTCGAAGGATCGCCCGAGGAGATAGTCGCGGTCGGCCAGGTTGCGAACATAGCCTCGGAGCTCCCAGCCGCTTCCTCGGTAGCCGCCGCCGACGTTGACCACCGTGAAGCCGGGGATCAGGAACGGATCGAAGGCCGGGTCGTCACGATCAGCAACGCGACCGGTCGAAAAATAGCTGCCGGTGTAGCTTGCATCGGCCGACGCAAACCATCCGCTCGGCGGTGACCACAGGAGGGTGATCGTTGCGTTCTCACGGGGTGCCTCGGGAAACTCGAAACCCGAGAAGTCTCCGCTCGGCGATTGGAACTCGTCGAATTCCGTGCGCAGGAGTCCGACACCGGCGAGCAGGCGGAGATCGTCCGCAAGCTGCCAGCGCAGCTCGAACTCCATGCCGCGGGAGGTCGACGCCGCGGCGTTGGAGGTGATCGTGAGGATGCCGAGGGGATCGAGCGGATCGACGAGACTGACCTGCTGGTCCTTCCAGTCGTACTGGTAGAAGTTGGCAGACAGAAACAGGCGGCGATCCGCCAGTTCGGCACGCCAGGCGATCTCGTAGGCCGTCAGGAACTCGGGCTCGATAGCGTTCTGCTCACCGGTGGTCGCCCGGGTCTCGACGTACCCGCCCCGATAGCCGCGGCTCACCGTGAACGCCAGGCGCTGGCGGTCGGTTGGCTCCCAGGCGAGCCCCAGCTTGGGCAGCCAGGAGTCATAGTCGGTCGCGATGCGCGATCGTTCCGGAGTGTCCTGATTTCGATCCAGCTGATCGACCTGGTAGTCCTCGTACTCATAGCGCAGGCCGGCGGTCAGCTCGAATTGCTGACCGATCGGCCTGCGCACCTCGCCGAACACCGCAAGGTTGTCGAGCTGCGTTTCCGAGGTGAGGTCCTGGATCCTGAACGACGTCGGCCGAATCGCGATGAGCGAATCTCGCTGGTTGCTCAGGCTGGCTCCGTAGAAGCCGAGGACGATATCGTTGCCGCCATCGATGCGTTCGAGCCGAAGCTCCTGGCTGAAGTCGTCGTCGACGCGCGCTTCCTCCCGAAGGAGCTGGGACGCTGCGGGCGCCTCGATCCGCGCATCGGTGTGCGTGAAGCCCGTCAAGGAGCGGAGCGACCAGTCCTGGCCGACTTCGACCGCCACGTCCGCGATGACGTTGTCGACCTCGTTCTCGCGGAACTCGTAGCTCGCCAGAGGAACGGTGATCCGCCGTTCGAAGAAGTTGGGACCCTGGACGCCGGCCTGGGCGGGCCGGTCGCTGACCGTCGACGCCGTCAGCAGGACCGTGAACGGACGCTCGCGAGGCTCGTAAAGCCATTTGAGCCGCACCGATTCGTAGCGGTCTTCGTCGATCTCGGTGTCCAGGTCCGGCGTCTGGATGTCGTAGCCCTTGTCCGACTCGAACCGCTGTGCCACGACGCGAAAGGCATGTTCGGCGGTCACCGGGTCGCCGAGCGGTCCGGAGAGCATGGCGGCCTGCTCCCGGAATCCGAGGGTTCCGACGGCAAGACGAGCCGAGCCCTCCCAGGCAAACGACGGGCGCCGCGTGTTGATGAGCAGCGCACCGGCCAGGGCGTTGCGCCCGAGAAGCGTCGACTGGGGCCCTCGCGCCACCTCAATCTGCTCGACGTCATAGGTGCCGCGCGGCCCGCGCCGAGCGCCCTCGAAGGACTGGGTGATCCCGTCGAGAACGAGGCTGGCCAGGGGGCGTGTCACGTTCGCGGGGCCGGTCACACCCTCGGAGTTGATTCCGCGCAGCGTAAAACCGTTGTTGCCCCGATTGGTCGGCGCGAAGCTGGCGTTCGGCACCAGACGGAATGCGTCGCGGGCATCGCTGATACCCAGTACTTCGAGATCCGCGCCTCGAAGCACGCTGATGCTTGCGTTGGTCTCGAATTGCCGCCGCGGCACCTTCTGGGCGGTGACCACGATCTCCCCGAGATCGTAGGGCTCTGGCGCGCTGGTCTTCTGGTTTCCACCGACCTCGTTTCCGGACGCTGCATCGGGCGATGCCGAGGCCTCCGGTTGAGCCACTGCCATAGCGGGCAGCGCCAGCAACAGCAGCCGGAGGAGTCCCGAAAAAACCCTACTTCTCCAGGCCATTGGCGATGCTCAAGTGCGGATTGTCGGAGATCATGCGCGACGTCATCGAGCGCCTCGCCGCGCTTGCGGTGAGCGGTGGCTACTCGGTGGCGACGAGGTCGCTGCAGAAAACGTCCGGCGCGAGCCGGACGAGATTGATTGCCCCCGCCAGTCCATCATCCGGAAAGTCGAACTCCAGCAGGGCCGTCGTGCACGATAGAAACTCGACGGTCGCGCTGCCGACCGGCGCCGTCTCGACCGGCGTCGGGTCGTCGAAGGCGCCGCCCGTCGTGTTGTTGACTACGAGCACGGCCCGCGTCCCGTCGATGCCGCCCTGGGCCGTGAGCCAGCGCGCCTCGGTCGGCCCCAGCTTCCCGCTCGCCGTCTCGTAGGTGAACCACGCCATGAACACGAGGTTCTCGGCCGGCACCACGTCGAAGAGAACACCCTGGCCGCTGGTCTCGGGATCGAACCAGGCGCCACTCAGCCCCTCGTTGATCGGGATACTCTGGGCCTTGACGACGTTGGCGAAGGCCAACGCGGCCGCGATGACGAGAATCGGGGCAGGGGGTCTCATGGCGTCGACTCCTGATTGGGTGCGCTGGACGGGCTGGAGTCCGCAGCCGCATCGCAGAGCGTGTCGGGCGTCAGGCGGGTCAGCTCGATCATGCCGGACGGTCCGCCGTCGAAGTTGTACTCGAAGCTCGCGCCGGTGCAGCTCTGGAAATCGATGACGGCGGTGCCGACGGGTTCCGTGGTGACGGGATCCGGCGCGTTGAAGACGCCGCCGCTGTTCGCGAAGATCTGGAGGTCTGCGCGGCTGCCCTCGTAGGTCCCCTGAAGCGTGAACCAAGCCTGTTCGAGGGCCCCCAGCTTGGCGGACGCCTCATCGAAGGTGAACCAGGCGCCGAAGAAACTGGCCGAGTCCGGGATCGGTTCGAGCAGAACACCTTGTCCGGCGGTTGCAGGATCGAACCAGGCGCCGGTCAGCCCGGCGTTGATGGAGAAGGTCTCTTCGGGTGATCCGGCGACGACCCCGCCTTCAACATCCCAGACCAGGCGATACTCGCCGGCCGCAGGCATCGCCGTGTCGTCGACGGCCAGGATGAAACGGTCGTTGTCGATCTCGAAGGTGCCGACGAAGGGCACCTCTTCTTCGCCGAAGGCCGAGCCGTCGATGACGAACGTGATGACCGTGGAAAGCTCGAGGTCCGTCACCGCTCCACCGGCCACGGTGACGGTGCCCGATGGCGTTCCGACCACCGTGACATACGGGCTTGCCGTCACCAGCGCCCGACCGGTGATCACGTCGTCGAACTCGATGTCGAGACCGGTCACCGGGAACGTCCCGTCGCCGCTGCCCGCGTAGGTGAGCATGCCGAGGTTGACCCAGAGATCCTCGGCGCAGCCCGTACCGGGGCACGGATCCTGAACCAGAAAGACGTCAAAGCCGCTGCCTACGCCCTGGTAGGTGGTCCCGCCGCTCGCCTCCCAATTGGCAATCAGGTAGAAGCCGTCGAGATCCGGGTTGCCGTTGAACCCCTGATCGAGCTGCGCAAAGATCCCGGAGAAGTACTCGAAGAAGCGGGCATCACCGTCGGGCGCGAGCGTGAGCGGGACGGTGGTCGTCTGCGCGCAGACCGAGAAGGTCGTGCAGGCCAGCAGCGCCAGGAGCGCCTCACGGGGGACCATCATCCTGGGGGTAGGGGGAATCATCTCGATCTCTTCTGGCCTTCTCGATGGGTCGATAGTCTGTGGAAAAGAAGCGGAGTGTCAATCATTCTCACTGCGGTCGCGCGCTCGCTGGCCGAGGTGTCGGTCGCTCGAGGCACGGGCGTCGGGAGCGGCTCGCCTGAGGTCCGGTGCGGGAGCAGCGCAGGGCGCGCCACGCTACTTGGCCGGAACTCTGGCCGGCTCCGCGATCGTGGCGGATCGGACCAGCAGCCTCGCTGCCGGCCTCGGTGAAAGCCGCGCGAGCTACCGAATGAAGGCAAATCGCCATCGACACCGTCGGGGTAGCACGCGAAAACACTGATTGATTGATCGTAAATACTGTCTAAATGCGAATGAGTCTCACTATTGATATGGCCTCTGGAAAGAGTTACCGTTCGCGGACAGGTTGGCCGCTCCAGCCCGGGCTCGACTAGATAGCCTGTCCTGAGGCGGTTCGGCCCATCGCGACTGCTCACTCTTCACCGGGAAAACACTTATGGCCAATCGTTATCTGTCCGGCGCGACGCTTTGCGCCCTTCTGTGCGCGTCGCAAGTCCATGCGGACAGCGCCGTGATCAACTTCACGACGAGCCTGGCGCCGGACGCCTACACGGGCGTGGACGAGCTGAATCCGTTTCTCGATGGTACGGAAGTCAATGATCTGTTGAACGGCGTCTTCGGGCCGGGAGCGAGCATGGACTGGCTTCGCATCAACGGTCAGATCGTCATCGAGGATTTCACCGGTGATGGGGTCTACACGATCTCCCCGGACGGTTCGGGCGACGGCGGGATCTGGCTGCATTCGCCCTTGCTGAACCGGCTGGAGATGTCGACCTGGAGAACGGAAGGGCCGCTGACGGAGGCGAGCCTGGCGGCGGGCGCTGGGGTGTTCGATGGCGATCCCACGGCGCAGCGCGATGACATCTATCTGCCGGACTTCACGCCCAACGGCAACGTGACGGTCACGATTGCCGGTGACGACGTGACGATCGACTACGATCTGGATTTTGCGACGCTGGGCGCTGCCAACGCGATCTTCCTGCGCGACGGTGTGACGCCGACGGCGCTGTCGGATCGTCTGGACGCGGCGAACGCCCGCTTCGAGGCGCTGACGATTGACGGTACGGGGACGGCGGTGAGGACCACCGCGACCATCGGCATGGACGATGATGACATTCCCTTCGGCATCTACTTCAACTTCGATTCGTTCCTGGCGGGAAACCTGTCGAACACGATTTCGGATCTGGACTTCTTCGGTGCGGGCCAGGGTGCGCTGACGCGCGGCATCATTCGTACCGAGCTGGCGGCGGGCAACATCACGACGGACGGCCGGGGCGGCGCTCCGCTGCCGGATCCGTTTGCGGGCGAGTCGGGGACGGTGACGTTCTTCGATCTGAACGGTGGTGACGACCTGGCGACGACGCTGTCGGTGGTGCCGCGGGATATCGCGGTGATCAACTTCACGACCAACCTTTCGGAGGATGGCTACACGGGGGTCGATGAGCTCAATCCGTTCCTCGCGGGGAC
>JBCCZC010000202.1:0-9869 GCA_039188505.1 Pseudomonadota bacterium
GCCCAACCGCTCCATGACCGCACCCTGATAGGCCTCCTCGACGTCCACGACCAGGTGCTCGTAGGGCTCCTGGATCTGCCCGTCGACCTCCTTGATGACCACCTGCGGCCGGGAAACCGCGAGCTCGTACCCCTCGCGTCGCATCGTCTCGATGAGCACGGAGAGGTGCAGTTCGCCGCGGCCCGAGACCTTCAGCTTCTCCGGGTCTTCCGTGTCCTCGATCCGCAGGGCGACATTGTGGCTCGCCTCGCGCTCGAGGCGTTCGCGGATCTGGCGGCTCGTGAGGTACTTGCCGTCGCGACCGGCGAAGGGTGAGTCGTTGACGCAGAAATTCATGCTGATCGTCGGCTCGTCGACGGTCAGGACCGGCAGCGCCTCGGGCTGCTCGCGGTCGGCGACCGTCTCCGAAATGCTGAGTTCCTCGACGCCGGAGATGGCGACAATGTCGCCGGCCTCGGCCTCGGAGACCTCGATCCGCTGGAGCCCCTTGAAGCCGAGTACCTGGAGCACGCGGGCGTTTCGCACGGAGCCGTCCGGGTGGACGACGGCGACGCGCTGGTTCGTGCCCACGCGGCCGCGCTTGATCCGACCCACGCCGATCACGCCAACATAGCTCGAGTAGTCCAGGGAGGAGATCCGCATCTGGAACGGACCGTCGAGATCGACATCGGGCGGCGGCACCTCGTCGACGATGACCTGGAGCAGCGCCGCCATGTCCTCACGCGGGTCGTCGAGGTCGAGCGTGGCCTTGCCGTTGATCGCGGAGGCGTAAACGGTCGTGAAATCAAGCTGCTCGTCGGTCGCGCCGAGGCGATCGAAGAGATCGAAGGTCTGGTCCATGACCCAGTCCGGGCGCGCGCCGTCGCGGTCGATCTTGTTGATCACGACGATCGGCTTGAGGCCCAGCTCGAAGGCCTTCTGGGTCACGAAGCGGGTCTGGGGCATGGGCCCCTCGACCGCATCGACCAGCAGCAGCACCGAGTCGACCATGGACAGGACGCGCTCGACCTCGCCGCCGAAGTCGGCGTGGCCCGGGGTGTCGACAATGTTGATGCGCGTGTCGTTCCAGTCGATCGCGGTGTTCTTCGACAAGATCGTGATGCCGCGCTCGCGTTCGAGGTCGTTCGAGTCCATGACCCGTTCGGGTACGTCGGCGCGCGGGTCGAGGGTGCCCGACTGCCGCAGGAGGCAGTCCACGAGCGTGGTCTTGCCGTGGTCGACGTGGGCGATGATCGCAATGTTGCGCAGGGGACGGGTCATGGCTGTTTCCGGGCATTTGGATGATCCGGGGTCTGCCCGGGGTCGCGGGTCCTGGCATTCTGTCGGACATCGACAGGCCGCTCGCCGCGCGCCTGCGGACGTTGTGGCGCCGAGGCCCGAACTCAAGGGCCTGACGTCAACCCGGACCGTCAGCCCGCGGCCCAGTCGCCCTCGAACAGGTGCCGGATGATGCGGTGGGTGCGGTCTCCCCAGACGGGGTGCGGAATCTCCCCAAGGCGATCGGCAAGCGCGACGGCCTCGTCCCAGGGCGTGGTGCCGGCGTCACGCGCAGCGGCCAACACCTCGAGGGTTCGCTGGAAGACACCCTCCGGCGCCCCTCGATCGAGGTGAGCCGTGATCGCAGGATCGTCGTCGAACCAGCCGTACTGCTCGTTGGCGCAGTTGACGATGCCCATGCGGTTGGCCAGGAAGTCCGGCACGAACAGGACGCCGCGTTCCCGCAGCAGATCCGCGTCCCGGTCGGGATCCGCGAGCTGGTTGTTCGCCGCACCGCAGACGAGGGGCGCGTTCAGCCTCGCGATGGTCTCGGGGTTCAGGATCCCGCCGACGGCGTTCGGCGCCAGGACGTCGCAGTGCGTACCGAGGATGGTCTGGTCCGACGCATCGACGGTGCGCGCGCGCAGCCGCTCGTCCGCGACGTCGGTCCGCACCTGCGCGACCAGGGCCTCGTCGATGTCCACGGCGTCGATCCTGGCCACGTCGCGTTCGAGCAGGGACGTCACCATGAAGCCCGCCACGTTGCCGAGTCCCTGCATGGCGACATGAGCGCCGGCAAGGCTGCCCTGACCCAGGTGCTCGAACGCGGCCTCCATGGCCACGACGACGCCCTCGGCCGTCAGCCGGCTCGGGTTACCGCTGCCGCCCATCGCTTCGGGCACGCAGGTGGTGAAACGGGTCGTCGCGTGGATCTCGACCATATCGGCCGGCCGCGTGCCCACGTCCTCCGCGGTGACGTAGCAGCCGCGCAGCCCCGATATGAAACGTCCGTAGTCGCGGTAGATGGCGCGACGGACCTCCGGATCCCGGTGGTCGACCTCGGCACGCCGGGCGATCAGGCCCTTGCCCCCACCCCACCAGAGCCCGGCCAGCGCGTTCTTCTGGCCCATGCCGCGGCTCAGCCGGAGGCCGTCGCGCACGAAGGCCTCGACCGTGTCATAGCCCCAGAAGCGCACCCCGCCGGCGCCCTGGCCGCGTAGCGTGCGATGCAGGGCCGCGGCCAGCAGATGCCCGCTCTCCGCACCGATCTCGAAGAAGAGCGCCTCGTGCCGGTCGAAATCCGTCCGGTCGGCCGCAGCCCAGGCCGCCAGGCCCTCGAGCGCCGGGTGAGACACGCGAATCCCGCACTGGGCGTCATGAACGATGGCGGCCCGACGGACACCGGCGGCACGCAGGCCGGCGATGAAATCATCGGTTGAAAGCTGGGGGCTGAGCATGGCGCGTATCCGCAGACGGCAAGGTGGGAAAGGTAGGTCGGTGCCTGAAGTGATGCAAGTTGAAACAGGATCGGGAAATTCCTCGTTTCCGTGTTAGCTTTCGGCTAGCAGCAGCAATACATTCGGAGACGTCTATGCAACGGTTCTCCCTGGCGATTCGTTCGTCGCTTCCGGCCATCGCGTTCGCGCTTGCCGGTGGTCTCTGGACCGAGGGGGTCCAGGGCCAGGAGGAAGGCGCGTCCCAGGACCCGCCGGCCCGCGAGGAAGAGCGGATCCGCAGGCTTGGTGATTCCCTGACGGTCGCTCCCGAGGAGGAGTGGGTGCCGCAGCTCAATATCGACACGACCCGGCAGCGCATCAACGAGCTGCTGGCGGAGGCCAGCGCGCTCGAGCAGTCGGGTCAGCTCGTGCTCCCGCGCAGCGCCAGTGCCGCGGATCGTTTCCTGGAGATCCTCGACCTCGAACCCGGCCAGGGCGACGCCGCGGCGGGCCTTGCCCGGGTCGTCGACGATCTGCGCGCGCGCGCGACCGCAGCGGTCGATGCCGGCGACTTCGACACGGCCACGCCGCTGATCGACCGCCTCGACGAGCTCGCCCCGGGCGACCCCGCCGTGACCACGCTGCGGGGCGCCGGCCTGCGCTCCGCCCGGATCCAGTCGATCCGCGACGCGGCTCAGGCCGCCGAGACGGCGGGGACCTTCGAGGGCGACGACGGCGCCATTGCCCGCTACCGGGCGCTGCTCGAACTCGAGACCGATGATCCCGGCGCCACCGACGGCCTCGCGAGGATCGCCGCCCAGCTCGGCGAAGCTGCGCGCACCGCCCTCGACGGAGACGCTCTCGACGAGGCGCTGCGGCTCGACGCCGTCGCCGTGAGTGCCGGCGCGGTCTCGGCGGCCCAGAGCCTGGTAGGTGCAGCCGAGACCACGATCGAGCGCCGGATCGAGTCCCCTGATCCGGCGAGCGCCGAGGGCCTGCTCGAGCAGCTCCGTGCCGCTGCTCCCGACCGCGCGGCCGCGCTGGCGCCGACCTTGGCGCGGGCCATCGTCGATGCTGCATTCCCGCCAGGCGAGCGCTTCTCGGTCGACGCGCTGGGTAGCGCCGCCATGATCGTGATCCTGCCGGACGACGGCGAGCGTGTGGCGCTGGCCGAGACCGAAATCAGCGTGGCGACCTTCGGTCGCTTCGTCGAGGCAACCGGGTACCGGACCGATGCCGAGCGCGACGGCTCCTCCATCGTCTTCGACGCGGATACCGCTGGCTTCGCGCGCGCGGACGGCGTGACCTGGCGCGACGACTATCTCGGCGAGCCGGCGGACGCCGCGCTCCCGGTCGTTCACGTTTCCTGGAATGACGCCGTCGCGTTCGTCGAGTGGCTTTCCGCCGAGACCGGTGAGACCTTTCGGCTGCCTTATCATGCCGAGCACAGCTTCGCGACGGCTGCCGGCACCTCCACGCGCTACTGGTGGGGTCGACGTTCGCCGGAGGAGCCCGTCGAGAACCTCGCCGGGCTGCGCGACAGCTACGACGACGACACGAGCTGGACGGCCGGGTTCAGCGGCTACGCGGACGGCTACTGGGGCCCAGCTCCCGTCGACGCCTTTCCGCCCAACCCGCTCGGCTTTCGCAGTCTAGCCGGCAACGTGATGGAGTGGTCCGCCGACTGCTACGAGGAAGCGTGCGAGCGCCGCACGATCCTGGGCGGAAGCTGGAACAGCCAGCCGGAACGCGCCGAGGCCGAATCACGATCGCGAGCCGGGCCGACCGAGCGCTCTGCCTTCGTCGGCTTCCGCGTGGTGCGCGAGCTCTACGAATCGGCCGAATGACGCCCCGAGCGGCGGCGCTCAGCTCGTGGGGTGCTCCGCGAGCAGGCTCCGGAGGCCGTGGCGAGGCTTGAAGCCCAGCCCCGCGCGGATGCCCTCGGTGACGTAGACGCGGTCGATGCGCTGCGGCAGCGCCCAGCCCCGGGATGCAAATTCGGCTTCAGCCCAGGGGCAGCGGCGCCGGATGACGCCGGCCGCATCCAACCAGAGCGCCTCGACGTCCTCGCGCCGAAAAGGAGAAGGTGCCGAAACGTTGTAGACGCTGAAGCCCCGATCCTCACGGAGAAGCGCTCGCGCGTGCGCCTCCGCAACATCTCGCGCGTCCACGCCCCGGTAGAGGCGATAGGCCGCCATTAGCTCCGGCGATTCCGGGAAGCAGCGCGACATTCTCAGCGAGGTCACGGCCATCGCGTTGCCGACAGCGAGGCAAAGCGCCTCGGCCGCCTGTTTGGTCTCGTCGTAGATATCGCGAGGTCGCGGTTCGACAGACTCGTCGATCCAGCTTGCTCGGCGCTCTTCGGCCAGTGCGTCACCGTAGATCGAGGTCGAACTCGTGAGCACGAATCGCCCTACGCCGTGCTCGAGTGCTGCATCCAGCAGCCGCTGGGTCACCGCGACATTGATGGCCCGGAAGGCCGACTCGCTTGCCGCGCCGACGTGCGGCGCGTGCAACGCCGCGCAATGGACAATCCCATCGCATCCGGCAACGTCGCCGGACACATCTCGCGTCGTGAGGTCGGCGGTGATGGCCGTCTGCGGCGCCGGTGCCCGGTCGATCCCGACGACCGCATGACCTGACGCCGCCAGGTGCCTGGCGATGACGCTGCCGATACGACCGGAGCTGCCGGTGAGTAGGATGCGCACGGGCTCGGAGGAAAAATCCGGGGCCGGCAATGCGCCGGCCCCGGTAGACGCTCAGAAGTTGATCCGGTACTCGATGCCCCAGCGAGCGGGCTCGTTCACGAAACCGGTCAGGTTGTTGAAGTCGATACCGCCGACCAGCTCTTCCTCGTCGGTGATGTTCCGACCGAAGATAGCGATCTCCTGGCCGCCTTCCGCCTGGTCCCAGGCGTAGCCGATCCGGAGACCGAGCTCACCGAGGCTGTCGCCGGTGTACTCGGCGGACTCGTACAGGAAGAAGTTGACCTCATCGCGCCAGTAGTAGTCGCCGAAGACGAAGAACTCACCGCCACCCATCGCTTTCGTGTACTGGGCGGTCAGATTGAAGATCCATTCCGGCGCCTGGGGCAGCGGGTTGCCGTCGATGAGCACGCTGCCCTCGACCGGTCCCGGCGGATCCAGCACGGTGCAGCCGCTGCCGCACGGGGCGATCGCGAGCGTGCTGTCCTCGATCTCGGTGTCGTTGTAGCTGACGCCGGCGGTGACAAGGAAGTCCTCGGTCAGGAGCGCCTCGAGCTCGAGCTCGAAACCCTGGCCCGAAGACTGATCTGCGTTCAGCAGCTGATTGAAGTTCGCGGCGCCGCCGACGGCGGTGAGCTGTGGATCATCGATCTCGTAGCTGAAGAGCGAGAAGTTCAGGCGCGCGCGGCCGTCCATGAGCGTCGACTTCACGCCACCTTCGATGGAGACGATCGTCTCGGAATCCGCAACGGAGAGTGCATCACCGAAGAGGATCCGGCCCTGGATCGACGGGGCACGGAAGCCCCGCGCCACGCGTCCGTAGACGTTCACGTTGTCGTTGGCGAACCAGGTCAGGCTGATATCACCGCTCCACTCGCTGTCGTCCGGATTGGTCGTCAGCGGACCGATGGGGCCACCGCCGATCGGCGAGCTGAGGCGCTCGGCCACGAAGTCCTTCTCGTCGTCGGAGTAGCGCAGGCCAGCCTGCAGGACCCAGTCCTCGGACAGCTCGTAGTCGATCGAACCGAAGATCGCGACCGTGTCCGTTTCCTGATTCTGGCGGGCAAAGCCATTCTGCACGCCGCCGCCCAGCGTATCGAAGCTGAAGCTCTCGATGGTCAGGTCTTCATTGAAGTAGAAGAAGCCGACCTGCCAGTCCAGCGCGCCCCACTCGTTCGACGCCAGGCGGAACTCCTGGGTGAACTGGTCGTGGTCCGGAATGCCGTCACCCGTCTCGGACGGGAACGGGATGAAGCCAGGACCGAATGGCGGCGCGAAGGAGGCGCCGAAACCGCCGTCGATGTCGCCGCGCGACGAGAATTCGATCGACTCGTAGCCCGTGATCGAGGTGAACGTCGTCCGGCCGAGATCCCACTCGAGGGTCATCACGCCGCCGAAGGTCTCCAGCTTCTGGAAGTTGTCGCCATCGATCTGGACGCTGCCGATGTTGTAGTTGTCGCGATTGAAGTTGTTGCTGCCCGGCTCGATGATGTTCGCCCGGAACAGGCGCGCGGTGCCGTCGAGGTAACGGGCATGCAGGTTGAAGAGCCCCGTGAAATTGTCGCTCTCATACATGAGCTGGCCACGCACCGCGTACTCGTCGAAGCCGCCGAGCACGTCACCACGGCCGGTGAAGTCGTTGTCGACCCAGTCGCTCCGATCCATGTAGATGCCGGAGAAGCGGCCGGACCAATTCTCGCTGAGCGGACCGCCGACGGCGCCTTCGATCCGGAAGGTGTCGTCCTCGCCGTAGCTGGCCCCGAAGTAACCCTCGTTCTCACGGGTCGGCTGCCGCGACTCGAACTTGATGGTGCCGGCCGGCGTATTGCGCCCGAAGAGTGTGCCCTGCGGGCCGCGCAGCATCTCGATCCGATCAAGATCGAAGATCGGGAAGCCCTTCAGCAGCGGGTTCTCGAGGACGATGCCGTCGTATACCAGCGAGACGGGCTGCGACGCGTTCAGGTCGAAGTCGGGGTTGCCGAAGCCGCGGATGTAGAACCGCGGGAAGGACCGCCCGAACGACGATTCGATCTGCAGGCTCGGCAGGCGACCGCGGAGCAGGCGGATGTCCTCGCTCCCGGAGGTGAAGACGTCGAGCTTCTCGCCAGAAAGCGTCGAGATCGAGAACGGGATGTCCTGGACGTTTTCGGTCCGCTTCTGGGCCGTGACCACGACCTCTTCGAGCATGTCCTGGGCAACGGCGTTGCCGCTGACCGCGAAGGCAACCGCAGCCGCAAGCGCGAGCCGCGTCGGTTGGATGGATTTCATGCTGGTTTCCTGGTGTTGATTGTGGGTTGAGAACGACCCTGCGCTGCCGGGGCCACAGGCGCCGAATCATCACATTTCCGTTAAACCGGGAGAAGTCCCGCTCGTCAGTTCGTGCCGTCCTCGACTCGGTCCGAGAGCCACACGAAACCGTACGGAGGCAGGGTCAAGGTGCCGTGCAGGTCCGCAACCGCGGTGCCGGTCACCAGGCAACGGCAGGGGCTCTGGAGATTCACGCGATCGAGGTGGATCTCGACGGTCTCGTCGGACACGTTGTGCAGGCAGAAGATGTTCTGACGAGCGCGAACCGCGCGCCGCCAGAACGCGAAGACGCGGTCGTCGACTGTCAGCGCATACTGCCCCGCAGACGGGTGGAAGGCGTCCTGCTCGCGGCGGACGGCCAGGAGACCGATGATGCCGGCGTAGACGCGCGCGGTCTCGGACCCGGCGTCCGCCAGCTCGGCTTCGAGCCATTCGGACCGCAGCACACGCCGATTGATCGCGCGGTTGTGGCCCCGCTGCAGGACCCCGTCACCGTCGTTGCGGGTGGCCAGCAGGCTGTGGATGTAGACGGCTGGAATCCCGGCCAGCGCGAGCATGATCGCGTGCGCACAAAGCATCCGTTCGACGGCCAGATCGTCGACGCCGTGGCGCGCCGTTCCCTTGAGGGCGTCGAAGAGCGAGATGTTGATCTCGTAGGGCCGTTCCCCGCCACCGGGCATGGAACGCATCGACACGAGACCGCCGAAGTCGGTCAGCGTTTCGACCATGTGGTCGATCTCCTCGTTCGTGAGCATGCCCTCCGTCGGTCGCAGCCCGATGCCGTCATGGGAGGCAATGAAATTGATATAGGTCGTGCCGAGCTGCGTGGGCGGAAGACCCATGAGCCAGTGGTCGAGGTGCCGAACGGTCCCGTAGACCAGCGCGTGGACCAGCAGCGGCGGGAGGGAGAAGTTATAGACCCCGTGGGCCTCGTTCGCGTTGCCGAAGTAGCTGAGGTTCTCTACCTGGGGCACGTTGGTTTCGGTGATCAGCATCGCGTTCTCGTCCCGGAACTCGATGAGCGTCCGGAACAGGCGAATGACCTCGTGCGTCTGCGGCAGGTGGATGCAGGCGGTGCCGATGACCTTCCAGAGGTAGGCGACGGCGTCTAGGCGGAAGATGCCGACGCCGTAACCCATGTACCGCCCGAGGATGTGCGCGAATTCCCGCAGCACCCAGGGATTGCGGAAATCGAGATCGACCTGGTCCGCGCTGAAGGTGCACCAGACGTGTCGCGTGCCGGCGACCGTCTCGACCGCGTTGAGCAGCGGGCTCGCCCGCGGGCGCGCGACCGCGTCGAGATCGTCGTCCGGCGAGGCGGTCATGAAGTAGCTCCGCCCGGGCGACTTGTCCGCGACAAAATTGCGGAACCACCGGCTCTCGGAGCTGGCGTGATTGAGCACGACGTCGACCATCAGCCGGAACCGCTCGCCGATCGCTCGGATATCGCGCCAGGTGCCAAGGCGTCCGTCGACGGTGAAGTAGTCGATGACGGAGAAGCCGTCATCAGAGCTGAACGGAAAGAACGGCAGGACGTGCACGCCCGAGAAGTAGCCCTGGCAGTGCGCTTCGAGAAAACGTCGCAGCGTTACGAGGGGGCGTTCCCGATCGGCGACGAGGCTGCCGCCGTAGGTGATCAGCAGCGCGTCGCCCTGGTCCCAGCGGTCCTGGTGCCGCACGCCTCGCGCGAGCCCGGCCGGATAGCCGAACGCGACGATCAGCCGGTCCGCCCAGAGCGCCGCATCCTCGTCCGGGTAGAGAACCCGGAGATGATTCGTCAGGCGGACACGAAGCTCGTAGTGCGCGTCCAGATCACAGGTAAACCCGTCCATGGCAGGAACATGGCAATGCCGACGTCACGAGACCGTCAGCGGCCAAACTCCAGCTGGTCCGCTTCCACCGCCTCGCAGATCTGCTCGAGGATGTCGGGCACGGCGCTCATGACCCGGTTCCAGGCCGGGATGAAGGGCATCTCGTTCGGGTTGTCGAGGAACGACTGCCCCGCCGCGACCAGGTTCCGAGCGAACACTTCGACCGCCAGCTCTTCCTTGTGCTGGTCGAAGGCCAGCCCGTTGATGAGGGCGTCATTCCGGTACGAATCGACGAAGTCGAGCGCGATGCGGTAGTAGGTCGCCTTGATGGTCCGGAAACGCTCGGCGGTGAA
>JBCCZC010000203.1:0-9858 GCA_039188505.1 Pseudomonadota bacterium
ATTGCGCGCTCCCCCAGATGATCGCCGTCGGCAACAGCTACCAGTGCAGCTACCCGATCACCGTGACCGGAAACGCCGGGGACAGCGACACCCGGACCGTCAGCGCATCCGGGACCCACGCGGACAGTGATCCCGTCAGCGACAACGCTATGGTGACGGTCACCGTCGATGACGTTCTGCCCAGCGGCAGCGTGGCGCTGACGCCGTCCGGCACGGTCGACGAGGGCGGCGGCAACGTCTCGGTCACGATCGAAGTCAGCAACGACGGGAGCGCCGAGTCGCTCCAGCTGACCGCTTTGGCCGATGACTCGGGCAGCCTCGAGGGGAACGGCGACTGCGCCCTGCCCCAGACCATCGCGACGAGCGGCAGCTACAGCTGCACGGCCACGGTTGCGATTCCCGCGCAGGGCGTGGGCAACGCAACGGTGATGGTCACGGCGACCCTCGCGGACGACGACGGCAACAGTATCAACCCGGACCAGAGCGCGATGGTGGCCGTCACGGACGCGGCTCCGACAGGAACCGTTGCGGTCACGCCGACGCCCGATACCGTGACCGAGGCGGGCGGCACCGTGAGCTTCGCGCTCACCTTCACCAATACCGGCGACGAAAGCGTCTCGCTGACCGCCCTCGACGATGATGGGGCGGGCAACCTGAACGGACTGGGTAGCTGCTCGGTGCCGCAGACCGTGGCCGGCGGCGCGACCTACGAGTGCAGCTACGATGATGCGGTGCCCACTGGCGCCCCCGGTGACGAGACTCGCACGATCACGGGCACCTTTGCGGACGACGACGGCAACACGCCCAGCGCCCAGGGCATGGCCACGGTCACGCGGACCGACGCCCTGCCGACGGCAACGGTGACGGCGACGCCTGATCCAGCGATCCTGGACGAGCCTGGCGGGGCGACGACCGTCACCGTCGAGGTCACGAACACCAGCGCCGCGGACACGATCGACCTGACCTCGCTGGGCGACTCCCTCGCCGGCGACCTGAACGGCCTCGGCGACTGCACTGTACCCCAGTCCATCGCGACCGCTGCCAGCTACAGCTGCAGCTTCACGCAGACGATCAGCGACGCCGCGCCGGGACCGCTCTCGACCACGGTCACCGCCGGCTTCGAGGACGACGAGGACAATGCCGCGACCGCCAACGGCCTGGCCAGCCTCACGATCGACGACCTGCTGCCGACCGCAACCGTCGGCGTCGCGGTCGCCCCGGACACGGTCAGCGAACCGGGCGAGCCCGTGACCGTCACCGTAACCGTGAGCAACACGAGTACTGCTGACACGATCACCGTGACCCAGCTCCTCGATTCGCTTGCCGGCGACCTCAACGGCCAGGGCGACTGTGCGACGCCCTTCGACCTCGCGCCGGCGGCGATAGCCGAGTGCAGCTTCACCGCCGAAGACGACGCGCAGGCCGGCACGCTCGAGCGCACCGTGTCGACCCTCTTCGCCGATGAGGAGGACAACCCCGGGACCGCCGAGGGGATGGCGACCGTGACGGTGACGGACGTCGCGCCCGCGATCAGCGTGACGCTCGCAGCAACCCCCGAGACGGTCGCCGCAACCGGCGGCACCGTGAGCTTCATCGCGACGGTGACGAACACGGGCACGGGCGATGCGCTCACGCTGACGGCGCTCACCGACGACACGCTGGGTGATCTCGACGGCAGCGGTGATTGCGCGCTGCCGCAGACCATCCCCATCGCCGGCGCCTACAGCTGCACCTATACGGACACGCTGGCGGGCGACGCGGGTACCGACGGCACGCGCACGGTCGATGCGACCGCGAGCGATGAGGAGATGACCGTGGCCCCGGGCGACGGGAGCGTCACCATTGCGTTCTCCAACGAAGCGCCGCTCTTCAGCCTCGACCGTTCGGTCACCTCGCCCCCCGTGGCCGAGCCGGGCGGAACGGTGACCTTCTCGATCGTGATCGCCAGCGAGGAGTCCACCCGAACGCTGACCATCGACAGCCTGACCGACAGCCGCGACGGCAACCTCGACGGCACCGGGACCTGCGCCGTGCCGCAGGTGCTCGCGGCCGGTGAGACCTACCGCTGTGACTACACCATCGAGGTCACCGGCGCCAGCGCCTCGGTGCCGCGGACGAGCACGACGGAGGCATCGGCCACCACCGACGACCTGTTCAGCGGAACCGCCGCCGACAGTGCGAGCGTGATCTTCCTCGACGTGACGCCCATGGCGACCGCCAGCTACACAGCGACGCCGGCGGAAGCGACCCCGCCGTCGGCGGCCGTGCGCTTCGACATCGAGATCGCAAACACCGGCGATGCGGAGCCGCTCGAACTGACCTCGCTGCAGGACGATGCCGTGGGCGACGTCTCGCTGCTCGGGAATTGCCAGCTCCCCGCGACCATTCCGCCGGGAGACAGCTTCACCTGCGCCTTCACCGCGGTCGTCGCGGGCGAGCCGAATGAGGCGGTCGCGCGAAACCTGACGGCCTCGGTCGCCGATGACGACGGCAATGGCGTTCTGGCCGACGACTGGACGATGATCGTCTTCGGGGAGGCGCCGCAGATGAACACGGCGCCGACCGCCGCCGCCGACAGCTACGCTGCCACCGAGGACACGACGCTGGTCATCGTCGCGCCGGGCCTGCTCGACAACGACAGCGACGCGGAAGACGACGTGCTCACGGTCTTCGACAACACGACGCCGGCCGCGGGCACCCTGTCCGTGGCGGCGGACGGCAGCCTGACCTACGAACCCGCGCCGGACGCTACCGCGACGGTGACGTTCAGCTATCGCGCCACCGACGGGGCCGCGCTGTCCGAAAGCGCCACCGTGACCGTGACGATCGCGGCGGTGAACGACCCGCCGGTAGCGGCTTACGACAGCTTCAGCTTTGCCGGCGAAGGGTCCCTCGAGGTCGCGGCTCCGGGCGTGCTCACCAACGACGAGGACGTCGACAGCGCCCTCACCGTCCGGATCGGCACCCCACCGGCGAGCGGCACCGTCGAGCTCGATGCCGACGGTGGTTTCCGCTACACGGCAGGCGCGGGCTTCGCGGGCGCAGACACCTTCACCTACTTCGCGACCGACGGCGAGTTCGAGGCCGAGGCCATCGTCACGATCGCGGCCGGCGAAAGGGTCTTCAAGGACGGTTTCGAGGAGCCGGAGCTGCCGAACCAGCCCTGAGTCAATGGCTCAGCCGCGCATGCGCTTGCGGACCATCTCGCCGGCTTCCTCGTAGGTCTCGGGCAGGGCCTCAAGGAAGGCGTTGGGCTGGAACGCCGGCTCGTAGGCCTGGAGGACCGGCGCGAGCAGCGCCGCCGGGACTTCGCGGAAGCGTCGTGTCTCGCGGAAGTCCGCGATGGGAATCCGAGCCGTGGCCATGTCTTCGTGGTGATTGGTGGTCTTCCCGAGCGCTGTACCGCGCGGATCGACGATGACCGTGCCCTCCGCCTTCGCGCCGGCCGCGTCCATGAAGCCGATGTTGTCCGGCGATACCGAGTTGCCGACACCGACCGTGTAGACGCGGTTGTAGCGCGCCGTCTGTGTCGCGGAGTCGGCGTTCGAGCCGCCGGTCACCGACATGACCAGGATCTCCGCACCCTTCAGCGCAAGGCATTGGTAGAGCATCGGTTCGAGGCCGACGGCGGTGATCGCTATGTTGCCGATGTCCGTGCGCGCGACGGGCAGCGTCCGATCCCAGCCGTACATCTCGACGTAGCGGTCGAGGCAATCGTAGACCGTCGAGCCGATCAACGCTCCGGCACCGAAGAGTCCGAGGATGTTGCGGGCCTTCCACTGCAGGTCGACGATGCTGCCGTCCGGGCCCGTCAGCACCGACATGTTGATGATGTGGCCGGGCCAGTCGTCGAGCTTCGCGTAGCAGCCCCAGGAGATGTAGCAATCGAAGTGTTTCGCCCGCTCGCCGATGACCTCGGACTCGGGTCCGGGGAGCTCGAAGGCGACCTTCTGGAGCTCTGTCCGCGTCCAGGGCTGGAACCCCTGGATCGGAAACTCATGCAGGCAGACGAGATCGCGCTTGGCGCCCCAGCGTCGCTCTCCGGCCCAGGCCTCCGGCGAGCCCTGGGCGTAGTTGATCAGCTTGACGACGTGATCGAGATTCGCCCGGACCGTGCGCTTCAGATCCTTGACGTCGACCGCGCGGACGCGCGACTGGATCGCCGCCACGTTGACCGACCGCTGGCGCAGCTCAACCGTCTCATAGCGACCGCGCTTCGCGACGGAAATGCCCTTGTCGTCGGCGCCGTGCCCCGCGGCTCTCGCCGCGGTGCCGCCCGCAAGCCCGGCGAGGCCCAGCGCGCTCGCTCCCTTCAGAAAGTTTCGACGTCCACGCTCGTTATCGCCTCGAGCCATGATCTCCCTCCGCTGTGCTTACAATCCCCCTACCATCATGCCAGAGGGCGCCACCCATGATTGTCCTGTCCACGCTGCTGTGGCTCGTCGCCGCTGATCCTTTCGCCGACATCAAGCGCTACGACCGCGACGCCTGGTCGCAGACCGTCACGGTTTGCGACGAGCTGGCCGCGCATGGGAACGACCCGGAAGCGGTGGCGAGCGGCGTCTCCCAGGCGGCGATGGATATCGACGCGGCGATCGCGGCCTGCACCGAGGCCGTTGCGGCGGATCGTGGCAATCCGCGCCTCAATTACCAGCTCGCCCGTGCCTACGGCTATGCGGGTCGCCATGCCGAGGGCGAACCCTATCGGGATACGGCGCTGCGTGCGGGCTACCCGCAGTCGCTGTTCGTGGTCGGCTACATCCGCGTCATGGACTGGGACGGCCGGGGGAAGGACGCCTGCTACGGCGGCGAGCTGATCCGGCGGTCGGCCGAGGCGGGGCGCTTCGCCGGGCTCGTCGGCTTTCCCCACTATGCGTTGCTCGGGGAGTTCGACGGCTGTGACGCGTGGCCTCGTGTCGATCGCGAGGAAATGCTGGGCTTTCTCGACATGGCGGCGAGTGGGGCAGGCGACTACTACCAGCGGATCCTGGTCCAGCAGCTCGCGGACCGCGTGCGCGACATGGGCCCGGAATGAGCTACCAGGTCACGTAGGCCGGCACCGGCGGCTCTCGCAGGAGCATGACCTCGAATTCGGCGATGCCCTCGCGCAGCTTGCGGATCTCGGCGTACTCTGGCGAATCCCAGAAGGCGCGAGCCGCCGCCGCGCACGGGAAGCGGGCCAGCACCGCCCCGCGCTGGGCCGGCAGGTCCCCTTCGAATACGTCGATGGCAGGCGTGATGCCGAGGTAATAGCCCTGGTTCTTCGGGTAGAGTCCCGAAGCGCCGATCGCGCCGGCGTAGGCGCCGAACTTCGCCCGGTCCTCGATGGTGCCGTAGACGATCATCACGACGGGCTCCGCGCAGATCGAGGCGCCCTGCCGCTGGAACTCATAGCCGCCGGCGGCGGGACCCCACACCTGCTTGCCGTCGGCGTCGAAACCGCGGTCCCAGTTGGTGACACCGGCCTCCGAAATTTCGGTGGCCGACACCAGGTAGGCGGCGCCCTTGTAGGCGTTCCGGCAGGCCTGACCGACGGTCCCGCCCTCGTAGCGCGTGGTTCCCGTGCGGGCGAGCCGAGTCACGCAGCCTGATTCATCACCGAGTTCGCCAGGCGTCAACTCATCGAAGCGCCGTGGCTCCTCCCAGGCGCCGACGAAGCGCTCCGGTTCCGACAGGGTCCAGGTCTTGCTGAGGATCGTGCCGTCCGCGTCCAGCCGATAGCGACTGACGCGCTGGCGATAGGGGCCATCCGCGCCTTCGAGCCAGTTTTCCGTGTAGACCCAGGCGCCATCATTCGCCTCGGGCCAGATCCGCACGGTGTGCCAGATCGCGTGGTCGTAGCGATCGTCGCGCGCAGCCTGCGTCGCCGACGAGAAGCTGCCGGTGACGAGCGTCAGAAAATCGTCGAGCTCGGCGGCCGTGGCGGCCGGAGCGAGGCAGAACAACAGACACGCGAATCGCGCCATGGGTGATTCCTCCAGGCTGGCGACTCATGGTAGCGCACGCACCGCACGGCGGCCGGCGTCGACGCCGGCCGGAGGGTCGGACTGCTAGACTCCGCGGCATGGTCGAAGATCCCCGCCAGCGCGACGGCGCCCGCGTTCGCTTTCCGCCACCGCTGGTCTATCTGCTGGCGCTGGGCTCCGGGATCGGCCTGGGCAGGCTGGTGACCCTCGAGGTCCTCGGCGGTCTGCCGCTGGTCAAGGAGATCGGCGCGACGGCCGTCGCGGTCGGCGTGATCATGATGGGGATCGCCCTGGGCCTCTTCGCCCGGACGGGGCAGAATCCGGAACCCTGGACCACGACGCCTGCGATCATCACGACCGGCATCTACCGCTTCACCCGCAATCCGATGTATCTGGGCATGACGTTGGTGCAGACCGGCATCGGTCTGATCATCCTCAATGTCTGGATCGTCGCCCTGGCGCCGGTCTCGATGGCCGTCGTCTACCGAATCGCCATCCGCCCCGAGGAGGACTACCTCACCGAGAAGTTCGGGGCCGAATACGAGACCTACCGGCAGCGCGTCCGCCGCTGGCTTTGAGCCGGACCGCGGCATTGAGCAAACCTTTATGCTCGGCTATTTTTGCCGCATGGATCCCCGTAGCCATGACCGGCACCGCGCGCGCATCCGTGGCGTCGGTAAGGCCGTGCTTACGTTTCTGCTGGCCACGCTGCTCTGCTTCGCGATCCTGGTGGGAGGGCACATCGAGCGCACGTGGTCGGCGGCGGGCCAGACGGCGAGCCAGGAAGCGATCGACGCGTTTCGAGCCGAGCGCGGCTACGATCGGCCTTTGCCGATCGCCTATTTGGTCTACCTTGGGCAGCTGATCAGTCTGTCACCCCCCCCGTCGGACGTCACCGGCGAAGCTGTTCTGCCCAAGATGACGCGGGCAGCCGCCGTCTCCGCGCTCGCCCTGGCGCCTGGCTTCGTGCTCGGCCATCTGCTCGCTCTGGCCCTGGCGATCGCGGCGACCTGGCGGGAAGGCAGTTGGCTCGATCGCCTGCTCAACAGAAGCGCAACCATTCTCATGAGTCTCTCCGGGGCCCTGATTGTGGTCGCCGTCCAATGGAGCCTCAGCTCGCCGGCCGGCCTCGACTGGCTGCCAGTGCGAGGCTGGACCATGGATTCATTCAGCGGCTGGCTGCGCGGCGCGGCCGGTCCGACCATTGCGCTGGTATTCATGATCCTCGGCTTTGCATTTCGCCTCGACCGCGCCATCCTCCAGGAGGAAATGAGCCGGCCGCATATCGACGCTCTGCGGAGCCTGGGTTGCGGAAGACTGCGCTGCGTGCTCATGCATGCGCTGGTGAACGCCGCTCCGGTTCTCATTGCCCGGATCCTTTTTTTGCTCCCCTCAGTGCTCGTAGCCGGTAGTTTTCTCCTGGAAAGCCAGTTTGGCATTCCCGGCATCGGCCGGCTGACACTCGAAGCCGTCGGCAACGGCGACCGGTCCTATCTGCTCACCCTCATCGGCGTTACGGCGCTGCTCTTTACCGCGGTACAGGTTGCCGCCGACACGATCGGCCAGCGGCTTGATCCGCGGCGGCAGGCTTTGAGCTGACATGCTGCATCGCATCCGGCTGCCGCTGCTCGGCCTCGGCTGCCTGACCGCTGCAATGCTGATCGGCGCGGAGTCCGGCGACGACCTGGCGCGGCTGGCGCGGGCCGAGCCGTTGCTGCCTCCGAATGGCGAGCATCTTCTCGGAACCAACGCAATCGGCCAGGACATTTTCTGGCGCATGCTGGCCGGTGGACGACACACGCTGCTCATCGCCGTACCCTCGGCGCTCGTAGCAGTCTTACTCGGCGGGTTACTCGGCGTGCTCTCGGCGCAGCGGCGAGGCCCGGTCGACACGGCCCTCGTCAGCATCGCCAACGCCGTGGACGCACTGCCTTTCTACCTTTGGGCGGCCGTCATGGTGGTCGTCTTGTCGCCGTCAATATGGGCCGTGCCTCTGACCATTACAGGCTTCTATTGGATCGGCGTGTTCCGCATCGTCCGCATGGAAGCGTTGCGCCTCGAGGCGACGGGATTCGTCCAAGCGGCCCGCCTGCTCGGAGCATCCCGGTTCAAGATCCTGTCCCAGCACCTGCTGCCCGCAGTCGGCTACCTCCTGCTGGTCCAGACGGGCCTACTCGTCGCAGCTGCGGTGAAGGTCGAGGTCGGGATCAGCTTTCTCGGGCTGAGCGGTTCCGATGGCATCAGCTGGGGCACGATGCTGGCCGAAGCCTCGGCGGACCTGACCCTGGGCCATCCCTGGAACGCCGTCGGCGCCGGCTCGGCATTGCTCTGCTTTCTCTACCTGGTCAACTCCATCACGGACCGGCTCCAGTCGGCGCTGCGGGAACGAGCCCATGCCCGCTGAACTCTCCTCAATCCTCATCACCGCCCCGAGCGGCGCCCGGATACTCGGCCCGTTGACAGCCCTTCTGGAGCCCGGAAGCCTGGGCATCGTCGGTGCCTCCGGTTCGGGCAAGAGCACGCTCCTGCGCTTGCTTGCGGGCCGCCTGGGCGACGGTTGGTCGGTGAAGGGCAAACTTTGGCATCGCGGTCGCGCGATAGACGGTAAGGCGCTGCCCGGCAGCGCCCTAGTCAGTCAGGACGCCCAGTCCGGACTCGACCCGGTCGCGCGGGTCGGGCGGCTGCTGCGCTGGGCGGCCGGGGAAACGGGCGACGTACGGGCCACACTGGGCAGCCTCGATCTCGACGTCGACGCCATCGCTCCGAAGCGAGCCGCGGAGCTTTCCGGGGGCATGCGTCAGCGAGTCTTGCTGGCGATGGGGCTGCTGCGGGCACGGCAGTTCCTGCTGCTCGACGAGCCGAGCAGCGCACTGGACGATGCCAACGCCGAGCGGCTTGCCGCAGCGGTCTCCCTATGGTCGGCAGCGTCAGAGGAGCGTTCGGTCGTCGTTGTCAGCCATGACGTTGGCTGGCTGCGGCGGCATTGTGGAAGTATCTGGGTCATGGACCAGGGATCTGTTCATGAGCTCAACGATCCGCGCTCGCAACCGCGCTTCTTATCTGCCCCCGGCGTCGCCTTCGAGAGCGCGCTCCGGCGTCTCGAGGCGCGGCCGTGATTCGCGTCGAAGGACTGTCCTTCGCGTACCGCAACGGGCCACCGGTGCTCGACAGCGTCGATTTCACGCTGGGTGCGGACGACATCATGGTCGTTGCAGGCGCTTCGGGGAGCGGCAAGTCGACGCTGGCACGCCTGCTGGTTGGACTGCTCCACCCCGGCCGGGGGCAGGTCACCATCGACGGCACTCCCGTCTGCCTCGATGCCGGCACGCCCGGGCGGGCGCAGCTCGTCTTTCAGGACGCCGTCGACGCCTTCGATCCGCGGTGGTCGTTGCGGCGCTCGCTGCTGGAGACCGGCGCCGACGCGGCCACGATTGCGGAGGCCATCGCGCAGGTTGGTCTCGACGAGGCGCTGCTCGAACGCCGACCCGGCGAGGTTTCCGGAGGGCAGCGCCAGCGCGTGGGCATCGCCCGCGCCCTGAGCACGCGCCCCGAACTGATCGTGGCGGACGAGCCATTGGCCCAGCTCGATCCCGTTTCGGCGCTTGCCGTCGTGGACGCGCTACTAGTGGCCCGGGCGCGCGCCGGTTGCGCGTTGATCGTGTTCTCCCATCGCGACCTCTGGACCGGTAGACTGGAAGCCCAGCATGCGACCATGGCTGACGGTCGCCTGACGCTGGCATGACCACAGCTGAGCCGGTCCACCCGATGAAGCCCTGCACAACCACCTGCAAGCTGGCCGTTTTCCTCACCGCCCTGCTTCTGACGGCCTGCGGAGAGGCTCCGCCCCCCGGGGATCGCATAACGGTTCCCATGGGCGAGAAGCCGGCCTCCC
>JBCCZC010000204.1:0-9837 GCA_039188505.1 Pseudomonadota bacterium
CTCTGGACCTGTCCGGGGCCGCACGATTTCCACGAGGGTGACGGCCTGCAGATCGCGCGGAGTCGCGACCATTGCCTCGTCTACGCCAGCGTCGCCGAGGCGGGTGCGGGCCTGCGGAACCTCAGCCGTGAGCTGTACGACGCGATGCTCACCGGCGAGCGCCTGCGGGACTACCCGCACATCGTGAAAGCCTGGAACTATATTGCCGAGATCAACGAGGGCGAGGCGGACGACGAACGCTACAAGCAGTTCTGCCTCGGGCGCGGCGAGGTCTACGATGCCCTGCTGCCGGAGTCGGGCCGCGCGCCGTCGGCCACGGCCATCGGCTCGGCGCCGGGTGAACCCCTGACGGTGATGCTGCTCCTCGCGCGGCGCGACGTGAGCACCTTCGAGAATCCGCGCCAGGTGAGCGCCTTCCGCTACCCGCGCCAGTACGGCCCCCGCAGCCCGAACTTCAGCCGGGCGGCGCTGCTGGACGCCGCGGGCGGACACCAGCTCTTCATCTCCGGCACCGCCGCCATCGTCGGCCACGAGTCGCGGCACCACGAGGACGTCTCCGGCCAGCTGGCCGAGACGGTCAACAACCTCGAGAGCTTGTTCGAGGAGGCCGGGCAGCGGATCGGCACCAGCGGCGTCGGCTTCTCGCCCTCGTGCCACCTGCGGGTGTACGTGCGCCACGCCAAGGACGCCGAGCGGGTTACCGCGGCGCTCGCACCGCTCGTGCCCGCGCCGGAGAATCTGGTCCTTCTCGAAGGCGCGATCTGCAGAAGCGAGCTCCTCGTCGAGATGGACGGCATCATCGACGAGCTGCCCTGAGCGCAACGCCCGTTCCTGAAGAAACGGTCACGATCGAAGCCTGACCGGTCGACACCGCATCCACCTGCAAACCGTAGGCTACGAGCTTACGGGCTCCTGGTGGAATCGATTCCCGCCTCCCTCTCCCCCTTCGCCGGGAGCCCGATTTCCTCCAGGAACGTCAGCGGCTCACCAGCACATCTTCGAGCACGGCGGCGAGCCTCACGGCCGACTTTGCGCCCTGGGCCATGGCGACGACCCGTGCCTCCTCACGGTAGGCGGCGGAGAGGCGAATGCGCCCCGACGTCACGTCGCACCGGTCGCTGTCGATCCGGGCCGCAGCCTGCAGCCGCAGCCACTGCGGGTAGACCACGCTCCTCGCCAGCTCGACGCTCTCACGCCACCAGAGCGAGCCGTCGCCGATCGGCATTGCCGCCACTTCGTCGGTCAGTTCGCGGGCCAGCAGCAGGCCGCGCGCGTCGATATCGACCTCCCCCCGGCTTCCCGCAATCTGCAGATCCCAGAACGAATGCAGGTTCCAGTTCTCGAGGTCGTCCAGGCAGATCCGGTTGCCGCCGCGGTCGCCCTCGTTGCCCAGAGCGGGCAGCCCGAACAGGGACACGGCGTGGACCGGGTTGTGGATGTCGGCGCCGACGTGCAGCAGCCACGCCAGGGCGAGGGCTTGCTCCTCGTCCGCGACGGTTGGATCACCGAGGATCGCCGTCGTCCACTTGATGGCCTGGACCGCGTTTCGCGGTTCCTCGCCCATGGACGGCAGGTCTTCGGCGCGATCAATCTCGACCCGGGAAATGAGCGCCTGCTCCGCCTCGGCCGATACCCATACCAGATCGTTGAACCAGTGCCAGTTGCCGCGGTGGTAGCGGCTCCAGGCCGCCGGATCGGTGTCGCGATAGCTACGGACCGTGTCCGGCCACGCCGCGGACTCGCGGAAGATCAGCCGCGGGAGGGACCACTCGGCGCTGTTCTCCGGCACCTGGTCGGCAAGCCCACGCTGGAAATCCGGGTGCGTCTGCAGGATCCGCCACGCGGCGTCCCTCGCGGCCGGCGAAAGCTTCAGCCACACGAGGTCGGCAATCGCGCGGTGGCCGTGCATGGTCCACGCGCCGGCCAGCGGTGCAACGAGAAGCAGGACGGCAGCGAAGATGATTCGGATCAGCGACATGAGCTCGGTTCGTTGGTTTGACGCGGCAGTATCGCGGCCCCGTGCGAACACCGTGTGGTGATCACGGCCGGTTCAGGCCTGATAGCGGGTCGGGTCGGGAACACCGGCGGCCTCGAAGCCTGCCGCGCGGAACCGGCAGGAATCGCAGCGACCGCAGGCGCGGCCATCGTCGTCCGCCTGATAGCAGGACACGGTGAGGCCGTAGTCGACGCCGGTTTCGATGCCACGCCGGATGATCTGAGCCTTGGTCAGCTCGATGAGCGGCGTGTGGATCGAGAAGCGACCGCCCTCGACGCCGGCCTTGGTCGCGAGCTTGGCCAGCGACGCAAACGCATCGATGAACTCGGGGCGGCAGTCGGGGTAGCCCGAGTAGTCGACGGCGTTGACGCCGATGAAGAGGTCGCGCGCATCCAGTGTCTCGGCAAAGCCGAGCGCCGTTGCCAGGAACACGGTGTTGCGCGCGGGCACGTAGGTGACCGGGATACCCTCGGTGGGCTCCTCCGGCACCTCGATGTCGTCGGTCAGGGCCGAGCCGCCGATGGCCCGGAGGTCGATGCTCACGACGCGGTGGTCCCGCGCACCCAACGCCCGGGACACGTTGGCCGCCGCCGCGAGCTCCGAGCGGTGGCGCTGGCCGTAGTCGACGGCGAGCGTATAGCAGTCGAATCCTGCGGCTCGCGCGATGGCCAGGCAGGTGGTCGAATCCAGGCCACCCGACAGCAGCACAACCGCGCGGCGCTCGCCGGTCGCAGTCATCGCCCCGGCTCCTCGCCCCAGAGCACCTTGTGGAGCTGGACCTGAAGTCGCACTGGAGCTCCCGCGTCGAGGATCCACGCCGCCAGCTCCGCCGGTGGCAGGCTTTCCCACACCGGAGAGAACAGGACGGTAACCCGTTCGGCAATGCTGTGCTCCTGCACCCGTGCGAGCGCCCAGTCGAAGTCATCCCGGTCGGCGATGACAAACTTGACCTCCTCCTCGGGTCGCAGCACCTCGAGGTTCTCCCAGCGGTTACGACCGGACTCACCGGAGGCCGGCGCTTTCAGGTCCACGACCCGGCGCACGCGGGGGTCGACCGCACTCACGTCCAGGGCCCCGCTCGTCTCCAGGGAAACGGCGTAGCCCGCGTCGCAGAGTCCGGTCAGCAGGTCGAAGCACCGTTTCTGGGCAAGCGGTTCGCCGCCCGTGACGCAGACGTGCTTCACCCCAAGGCCCTCGACCTCCGCGAGAACGTCGTCGAAGGTCCACCAGCGCCCGCCGTGGAAGGCGTACGCGGTGTCACACCAGGTGCACCGCAGCGGGCACCCGGTCAGTCGGATGAAGGTAGTCGGCCAACCGGCCGCATGGGCTTCGCCCTGGATCGAACGGAAGATCTCGGTGATCTTGACCCGTTTGGCCGGGGCCTGGACCGGTGCCGCTGCAGCCATGGAAACGGACGCCGCTCGGGGCGGCGTCAGTTGATGTAGCCCTCGATCCGCATCGAGTTGAGCTGGCGCTGCGCCAGCCGCGATACGGTCGAGTCGGGAAAGTCCTGAACCACGGAATTCAGCTCGCGCTCGGCCGCTTCCCAGTTCTGGAGCGAGTAGTAGCAGAGGCCGATCTTGAGGCGCGCGTCCGGCTGCTTGCCGCTGTTGGGGAACAGCGTCAGCAACCGCTGGAAGGTCTCCAGCGCCACGCGGTAGTTGCGCGTCACGTAGTAGGACTCGCCGAGCCAATATTGCGCGTTGTCGGCGTACTCGCTGGTCGGGTAGCGGCTGAGGAAATCGGAGAACATGCGCGACGCCTCGGCGTAGCGGCGATTCTTCAGGGCGTCGAACGCCTCCTCGTAGGCCACCTTGGCGACGGCGGGATCAGCGGGAATCGGCACCGCTGGGGCGGTCGTAGCCTGCCCGAGCCCGGTGGTCTCGAGGCCCGCATCGATGGGCTCACGGACCTCGGGAAAGGCGCCCGTGCCAGCCGTGGTCGCGGTTTCGGGAACCGGGACCGGTGCTGAGGCCGGGGCCGGCCGTGTCGTGGCGCCCGCCGCGGGCATCGTCTCCGGTCGATCGGTGAAGACGGTCGGGTTAGTGGCGTCGAAGCCCTGCGTGGGCGCGGGGCTCATCGTCGACCCGGGCCGACTGGCGGCATCGGACAAGCGCCGGTCCAGATCGAGATACTGGTCGCGCTGGCTGTTGCGCAGATTCTCGATCTCGAAGCCCTGATCCTCGATGACGCCGCGCAGCTCCCGGATCTCGCTCTGGAGCTGGTTGAGCTGATAAACGAGGTCAGCCAGGGTCTGGCGCTGCTCGTCGCCGCCGCTTTCGCGCAGCTCCTGCTCGAGGCGGGCGACACGCTCCGCGAGGGACTCACGCTGCGCGTTTGCCCCACCGGAGAAGCAGACGGCAGCCACGAGGGCTGCCGTCGCAAGTCGTACGCGGATGCTCATCAGCTACGGGTGTAGACGATCTCCACGCGACGGTTCTGCGACCAGCAGCGCTCTTCGCTGCAGGTCGACACCGGGCGCTCCTCGCCGTAGGACACATCGCTGAGCTGCGAGCCGCTGGCGCCCTGGACATCCAGCACGCCGAGAACCGCGTTCGCGCGGCGCTCGCCAAGGCCCAGGTTGTACTCGCGGGTGCCGCGCTCGTCGGCATGACCCTCGAGGGTCGCCGAGTAGTTCGGGTTCGTCGACAGGAACTCACCATGAGCCGCCAGGATCGCGCGGAACTCGGAGCGGATCGTCGACTGGTCGAAGTCGAAGTAGATGACGCGCTTCGACAGCAGGCTATCCGGCTCCGTGAGGTTGCGCGGATCGCTGTAGTCGTTCGGGTTCACACGGTCGACCACCGGGGGCGGCGTGGTGGGCCGAGTAGGCTCTGGCTCGACGGGCTCCGTGGGAGCAGGCTCCTTCGAGGCGCAGGCGGCGAGACCGAGGCAGACCACTGCCACCAGCATCGGTTTAAAGGCGTTTTTCATCGTCGACTCCAGTGAAGAGATTTTCTAATGGCGTTTGATTCGAATCAGCGTCGCAGCGGAGACCAAGCAGGTTCCCTGATGTCGCCCTCCGCAAAGATCAGCTGGTGCGAGGCGCGCACGCCGGCCGCGACGCCAAGCACGGGCACGGCCGATAATACACCTTGACTTCCGCGCCGAGAAGCATAAAGCAGCATGCTGCCGTTGGGGGCAAAGCTCGGCGACTCGTCGAGGGGCCCGCCGGACACGATCTGGAGCACGCCGTTGCTCTTGTCGAGCACCGCGATTCGGTAGTCGTTGTCGTTGCCGTGGACCATGCCGATCCGCTCGCCGTCCGGGGACAAGGTCGCCCGGGCGTTGTACTGACCCTCGCGGGTGATCCGACGGGGCTTCTCCGAACCGTTGGCGGGCACCTGGTAGAGCTGCGGCCGGCCACCCCGGTCGGAGGTGAAGATCACGCTGCGCCCGTCGGGCGTCCACCGCGGCTCCGTGTCGATCGCCCAGTGCTCGGTAAGCTGGCGAAAGCGTTCGCTCGAGAGATCCATGACGTAGATCTCCGGATTGCCAGTGCGCGAGAGCGTCAGCGCCAGCCGATCGCCGTCCGGTGAGAACGACGGGGCCCCGTTGATGCCCCGGAAGCTCGCGAGCTTGCGGCGCGAGCCCGTCGCGATCTCCTGGATCCAGACCGACGAATTGCCCTCCTCGAAGGAAACGTACGCAAGGCGCTCGCCGTCGGGCGACCAGGACGGCGACAGCAGCGGCTGCCGCGATCGGACTACCGGCAGCGGGTTGTGCCCGTCGGCGTCGGCAACCATCAGCGAGAAGATCTGCTCCTCCCCGGTTCCGGCGGACGTCACGTAGGCGATCCGCGTGCGGAAGACGCCGGGGACGCCGGTGATCTTCTCGTAGACCGTGTCGGCGATGTGGTGCGCCGTGTAGCGCAGCTCACCGGCCCGGGAGGGAAACTCCAGGAACAGCATGGATTCCCGCGTTGCGACATTGAGCAGGCGAACCTCCACGGCAAAACCGTCGAGTTCGTTGCCGGTCACCGCGCCGATGACGATGTGATCGACGCCGAGCCGCTGCCAGGTGGGAAAACGGACGTCGCTGACGCGGGCCGGTCGTTCGATGATGTCCTCGTCGTTGAGAACGCTGAACAGGCCCGTCCGCGCAAGATCGTTGGCAATGACCTTCTCGAGCGGCGTCTCGGGCGGCACGCCCGTGGCCTCCCAGGCAAAGGGCACCACGGCGATCGGGCTCGCGCCGACGATGCCGTCCTCGATGGTAATCACGAGGTCGGGCTGCTGCGCCCGGGCGGGTGCTGCAAGGATGGTGACCAGTCCGAGCAGGACCAGGGCGATCATTGGGTGTGCTTGCTTCATGCTTGTTATTCCGGATGTTTGCTGACGCACTAGAGATCCGTGCTGACGAAATCGAAGATGACCTGCCGGCGGAATACCGATTCGTAGCCGGCGTAGGGTAGCGGGTCCGAGCGCATCACCGCGTCGATGATCGAGCGGCGCGTGATCTCATCCGCCTGGCAGCCCGGCAGCACCACGGCGCTGACCACGTCCCCGCCCGGGAGCTGATCAACCCTGACCCGGCACTGGGTGCCCGCGCGAGCCGTCGGTGGCCGGCGCCAGTTCTGCGTGACGATGGTTCGGATCGCGGCCACCCACTCCTGCTCCAGGGTCGCCCGTTCCGCCTGAGCGAGCTGCTGCGCCTCGATGTCCATGAGTTGGCGCTGACGCTCCGCGTCGAGCTGCCGCTGTTCCTCTTCAGCCCGCGCTCGGCGCTGCTCCTCGAGCCTGTTCTGCTCTTGCTCGATGGCCTTGCGCTCCGCCTCCGCCTCGGCCCGTTGGCGCTGCAGATCCTCGAGCTGCTGCTGTCGGGCGTCCGCGAGTTCCTGTTCCTGCCGCTGCGCGGCGAGCCGCGCGTCTTCCCGCTGCTGGCGCTCCCGGACGACGCGCTGCTGCTCGGCGCGCTCGGCCTCCTGGCGCTGCTGCTCCCGTGCCGCTGCCTCGTCGCGCTGGCGCTGTTCCTCGGCCGCGGCGCGGCGCCGCTCGGCCGCCTCGTCTCGGCGCTGCTCGAGCTTGCGTTCCTTCATCGCGACGAGCTGCTGGCGATCGACCACGGCCGCCTGGATCGCCACGGGCACCTGCGGCTCGATCTTGACCGAGGAATGCGATAGCCCCCAGAACATGATGAAGCCGAAGACCACGTGCACGGCCAGGGACTGGCCGACCGCGAGCAGTTTGCGTGCGACGTCGTTCAGAGGTCCTCCAGCGGATCACTCATCAGACCGACCTTCTCGACGCCCGCCTGCTGCAGCACCACCATCGCCTCATAGACGCGGCCGTAGCCCACGGACTGGTCGCCACCGATCAGGACGGGAATGTCCGGGTTGCGGCGCACGAAGGCAGCCACCTTCGTGCCCAGCGTCTCGGGGTCGATCAGTTCGCTCTCGCCGTCGATCGTCAGGTACAGGTCGCCGCTCGCCATCACGTTGACCACGATCGGGTCATCCGCGTCCTCGAGCGGCGCGGCGTCGGCTTCCGGCAGTTCGATCTCGACGCCGAGCTGCAGGAGCGGTGCGGTGATCATGAAGACGATGAGGAGGACCAGCATGATGTCGATGAACGGCACCACGTTGATCTCGGACATCGTCTTGCGGTGTTTACGTCCGGTGCGTGCGGGCATGATCTCAGCCGTGCTCGAGGTCGGCCTGGCGCTGCAGGATCGTGGAGAACTCGTCCTGGAACGTGTCGTAGCGAACTTCGAGGCGCTCGACGCGGTCCGAGAAGCGGTTGTACGCCACGACCGCGGGGATGGCCGCGAAGAGACCCATCGCCGTGGCGATCAGCGCCTCGGAGATGCCGGGGGCAACCATCGCGATGGTCGCCTGGTTGACGTTCGCCAGCGCCTGGAAGGAGAGCATGATCCCCCACACCGTACCGAAGAGGCCCACGTATGGACTCGTGGACCCGACGGTGGCGAGGAAGTTCAGATGATGCTCGAGCCGATCGACCTCCCGGTTCAGCGCCACGCGCATCGCCCGCTGGGGCCCCTCGAGGAGCTGCGCATCCGCCCGCTTGCGCTGCCGCAGGCGGGCAAACTCCCGGAAACCGGCCTCGAAGATCGACTCCATGCCGGCCACGCGATTCTGCTCGCCGCTGATCTCCCGGAACAGCGCGGCGAGGTCCACGCCCGACCAGAAGCGCTCCTCGAAGTCGTCGGCCGACTTCTTCGCGTCACCGAGAACCTGCACCTTGCGGAAGATGATCACCCAGGACGCGATCGACGCGCCCAGAAGAATGATCATGACCAGCTTCACGGGCCAGCTGGCCGCGAGCAGCAGGTCGATTACGGACATCTCCGTTTCCATCGATTACTCCACCATTCAATCCGTTTTTTCGCCCGAAACGCTGTCACCGTTGGGGACGGTTCAGGGCATTTTCATGTCAATCGGTCGAGCGCCTCCGCCAGCAGCGGCGGAAAGCGGCAGGGCCGCCAGCGTTCACCATCAAGGCAGGCCGCCTCGACCCTGGCATTGATGAGCAGCGCATCGTCGGCTACGCGCCGGATCTCCTGCGTCATCGTGAAGCTCGCCGCCCGTCGGCCCGCGAGGTCCACGGTCACGACCAGCTCGTCGTCGAGCCGCGCCGGCGCCTTGAAGTCGACGTCGATGTTGCTGACCACCATCACGACACCCGTGGCTTCTCGCAGCGCGGACTGGTCGAGCCCGGCCTCGCGCAAGGCTTCGGTGCGGGCGCGCTCGAGGAAGCGCAGATAGTTGGCGTAGTAGACGACGCCACCGGCATCGGTGTCTTCCCAATAGACGCGAACGGGCCAGTGGAAGCTCATGAGGCTTCGAAGAGATCGCCGGGCGTGCCGGGGTCCCGCGGGGGCCTGAGGCCGAAGTGGCGATAGCCCTTGGGCGTCACCATGCGCCCGCGGGCCGTGCGGATCAGGAAGCCCTGCTGGATCAGGTAGGGCTCAAGCACGTCTTCCACCGTGCCCCGCTCCTCGCTGATGGCCGCCGCCAGGCTCTCGACGCCGACCGGTCCACCGTCGAACGCATCGATGATCGTGCGCAGGAGCCGGCGATCCTGGGCGTCGAAGCCCTCCTCGTCGACCTTCAGCATGCCCATCGCGTCGGTGACGATCGGTGCCGTGATCACGCCGTTCCCGCGCACCTCGGCGAAATCGCGCACGCGGCGCAGCAGGCGATTGGCGATCCGGGGCGTCCCGCGGGAGCGCCGCGCCAGCGACGTGGCGCCCTCGGCATCGCAAGGAATATCGAGGATGCCCGCGGATCGCCGGATGATCGCGGCCAGCTCGTCGACGCTGTAGAACTCGAGGCGCTGAACGATGCCGAAGCGATCACGCAGGGGCGAGGTCAGCAGGCCGGCCCGGGTGGTCGCGCCGACGAGGGTGAACGGCGCCAGGGGCAGCTTCACGCTGCGCGCGGCCGGCCCCTCGCCGATCATGATGTCGATCTCGAAATCCTCCATCGCGGGGTAGAGCACTTCCTCGACGACCGGCGAGAGCCGGTGAATCTCGTCGACGAACAGCACATCGTTCGGCTGGAGGTTGGTGAGCAGTGCGGCAAGATCGCCTGCCCGCTCGAGCACCGGACCCGAGGTCGTCCTCAGGCTCACGCCGAGCTCGTTGGCGATGACGTGGGACAGCGTGGTCTTGCCGAGGCCGGGCGGACCGAAGATGAGCACGTGGTCGAGGGCTTCGCCGCGGGAACGGGCAGCGGAGATGAAGATCTCCATCTGCTCCTTAACCGCGGGCTGACCGAGATATTCCTTGAGCGACTCGGGACGGAGCCGGACCTCGGTCAGGTCCTCGTCGCCCTGCCCAGGCTCGACGATGCGGTCTTCGCCCTCGATCACCGCTGGACC
>JBCCZC010000205.1:0-9831 GCA_039188505.1 Pseudomonadota bacterium
ACTGCTGCTCGAGGACCTGGAGATGGTGCTGTGGGCCAGCGCCGACGCGGATGCCTCCCTCGGCCGCTTCCTGACCCGTTTCCGCGGGGGGCTGGCCCTGCTCGGGCTCGGCATCATCGCAATCATAGGCCTGCTATTCGGGGGTCGCCGGCTGCTCACCCAATACGAGGCCGCACTGCTACGGCAGGCCTACGTGGATGATCTGACCGGACTGCCGAACCGCGCAGTCATCGTCGACCGGGTCCTGCAGCTCGTCGAGGTGTGCCGGCGCCAGGAATGGCACATGGCCTACATCCTCATGGACATCGACCATTTCAAACGCATCAACGACGCCCGCGGCCATGCCGCCGGCGACCGCGTGCTGACCCGGCTCGGCCGACGGCTGCGGGCGCGGCTGCCGGCCGAAGTGGCCGTGGCGCGGGTTGGCGGCGACGAATTCAGTCTCTTCTTCGCGTCGGGCGAGCTCAACGAGCTGCGCGTGCGGCTGGCCGAGATCCTGGATGTTGTCCGGGAACCGATCGACACCCGCGAGGGCCCGATGCACGTCTCCGCCAGCATGGGCGTCGCGATCTACCCGGAAGATGGCGACGATCCAGCCGAGCTCCATCGCAAGGCCGACACGGCGCTGCACCAGGCAAAGGCCTACGGTCGCGATCGCTGGACGATCTTCTCCAGCGATCTCGACGTGAGCGTGAGCCGCGAGATCCAACTCATCGATCGGCTTCGCGATGCGCTCGTCGAAGACCGCATGAACGTCAGCTACCAGCCGATCGTCAACGCGCGAACCGGAGCCATCGACGCGGTGGAGGTTCTCGCACGATGGCAGGACGAGGAGCTCGGCACGGTTTCGCCTACGGAGTTCATCCCGGTGGCCGAAAGCGCCCACCTCATCGACCGGCTCACCGAACGCGTGATCGAGCACACGGCGCGGGACCTTGTCGACGCGATCGGCACCAGCGGGACGCCTCTCCTCATCTCGATCAATGTCTCGGCCGTGCAGCTTGCCGACCCGGATTTCGCCCGCTGGTTCGGCCAGACCTGCTCGCGGGTAGGCCTCAAGCTGACCCGGATCACCGTCGAGCTTACGGAATCGGCGCTTATTGAAGCTGCCGACGAAGCGACGCTGCAGATCCGCATGCTGCGGGCCGCCGGCTGTCGCGTGGTCCTCGACGACTTCGGAACCGGCTACTCGTCCATTGCGTACCTGCGCCGCATGCCGCTGGACGCGATCAAGATCGATCGCCAGTTCGTGGCGACGGTCGACCAGCCGGGTAGCATCGACCTCGGCCTCGTCCAGGGCATTCTGTCCATGGCGACCCCCATGGGGCTTGCGGTCGTGGCCGAGGGGATCGAACGCGAGAGCCAGGCGGACGCGCTGCGAGCCATGGGCGCCGAGTGGTTCCAGGGCCATCATTTCTCTCCTCCGGTCGACGCACCGACGCTTGCCAGCGTGATCGGGGAAAGTGCGGTCACGGCAGGCGATTGAGGGCAGCAGACACATGACGCAGCGCGCTAGCTTCACGGAAATGTCCGCCAGCACGGCGGACGACTGGCGGATCATCATTGGCGAACAGATCCCCTTCGTGCGGGGACTCCCGGAGCGGGTCCTCGATCATCTGCGCCTGCTCTCCGGCGACTACGGCGGCTTCCCGGTGGACCGGCTCCAGCACAGTCTCCAGACCGCAGCCCTGGCGGCCGATGGCGGCGAGGACGACGAGTACATCGTGTGCGCCCTGCTTCACGACATCGGCGATACGCTTGGCAGCCTAAACCACGCCGACGTCGCCGCCGCGATCCTCCAGCCGTTCGTCAGCGAAGCCAACCACTGGATGATCAAGCACCACGCGATCTTCCAGGGCTATAACTTCTTCCACCACCTCGGGATGGATCGCAACATGCGGGACGCCTTCTGGGAATCCGCGCACTACGAGCGAACGGCGCATTTCGTCGAGGCCTACGACAACCGGGCCTTCGACGAGAACCGGCCGACGCCGCCGCTGGAGGAATTCGTTCCGCTGGTCCGCAGCGTCTTCTCGCAGCCGAAGCACAGCCTCTACCAGGCGGCGCTGGCCGACTAGCGTGCCGGGGCGCCCCCGGGCGTCAGTCGAGCCTTGAGGAAGTCGATCATGACGCGGACCTTTTGCGGGAGATACGCGCGGCTCGGATAGACCAGCCAGGCCGCCGTGTCGAAGTCCGTCGCGGTCGCCTCGTGGTCTGGCAGCACATCGACGAGGCGACCGGCGGCGAGGTCCTCCCCGACGAGCCAGTCCGCCAGCAGCGCAGGCCCGGCCCCGCCGAGTACGATCGAACGCAGGCTCAGCGCCGAGGACACGATGACGTCTGCGGTTACCGTCACCGGCTCCACCTCACGCTGCGTCCCCCGCCGCGCCCGGAACAGCCATTGCGAGCGGAACGCCGGGAGGGCGAAAGCCGTGCACCCGTGCTCCGCCAGGTCGACGGGGGCTCGGATCGGACTCGCCTCGGCCAGGTAGCTCGGGCTCGCCACCACTCGGTAGGCGGTGGCGAAAAGCCGCGTCGCCACGACATCGCCCGCCAGGCCCGGTCCGAGTCGAATGGCGAGGTCGATGCCCTCCGCTACCAGATCCACATTGGCGTCGGTGAACAGCAATTCGAGGTCCACGTCCGGATAGCGTTCGCGAAAGGCCGGGAGCAGCGGCACGACCACGCGTTCCCCGAACGCGACCGACGCGGTCAACCGGAGCGTCCCGCGCGGCCCGGATTGGGCGAGGCGCGCCTCCTCCTTCGCCTGATCCATTTCCTCGATGATCGCGACGACGCGGCGTAGAAAGCCCTGGCCGCTTTCCGTGAGCGTCATGGTTCGGGTCGTGCGGTGAAGGAGGCGCGCGCCGAGCTGGTCCTCGAGCTGGCCGATCGACCGGGAAACGGAGGACGGATTGAGCCCGCGATCCGCCGCCACTGCGGCGAAGCTCAGCTTCTGGGCCACCTCGATGAAAAGGCGCAGTGAGTCGACATTCATTCATGCGAATTATGCATGAGAGATTTGTCAGATACCCCATTTATCGACATTCGCGCAGGTCCGAGTATCTCGTCCCACGTGCTCCAGCGAGCACACCACACGAGAAAAAGGAGTTAACTGATGACGAAGATCGCCTTTCTTGGAACCGGCGCCATGGGCAGTCGCATGGCCGCACGCCTCTGCGCAGAGCACGACGTGACCGTCTGGAATCGCAGCGAGGACCGGATACCCGCCAGCCTGCTCAGCACGGGCGCCCGGCCGGCGGCGACACCAGCGGACGCGGCGGACGGTGCCGACGTCGTCGTGGCCATGGTGCGCGACGACACGGCGTCGAGAAGCGTCTGGCTGGACGGGACGCTCGACGCGATGGCGCCCGGCGCCCTTGCCGTCGAGTGTTCGACGCTCTCCATCGCCTGGATACGGGAGCTCGGCCGCGCCGCCGAGGACCGAACCATCCGCTTCTGCGAAGCGCCCGTCGCGGGATCCCGACCACAGGCGGAGGCCGGTCAGCTCATCCACCTGGTCGGCGGTGAGCCCGACACGGTGGCCGCCCTCGCCCCGATCCTGGCGATCACCGGCGATGCCACTCACCACCTCGGGCCCGTTGGCGCCGGCATGGCGATGAAACTGATCGTGAACGGCCTCTTCGGGATCCAGCTCGCGGCGATCGCGGAGCTCCTGGCGCTCGGCGAGTCCCTGGGAATCTCTCCCGAGCTGGCGCTGGCGACGCTCGCGGCCACACCGATTCTGTCTCCGGCAGGCCGAATCTCGGGCGAAGCCATGGTTGGGGGGCAGCTTCGCCCCGGCCTTCCCCATCGCGCTCGTCGCCAAGGACTTGGGCCTGATCACGGGGGCGGCGGACTCGCCTCCGGGCGTTCCCGTGACGTCCGCGGTCGGCGAAGTCTACCGTGAAGCAGTCGACGCCGGCATCGGCGAAGACAACATCACCGGCATCATCCAGCGCTACCGTTAGCGGCCTGGCGGGCCTGGCCGGAGCGACCGTGTCGCCCTAGACCTACCGCGACGCGATGGGCTCGCCTACGCCGACCAGTCGACGATTTCGCCAAGCTGCGGATCGACGCTGCCGCGCACGAGGGCCTGGAATGCCGCCATGCCGGCAGCGGCGCCCACATGGTTTTCCAAGCGCAGCGAGCCGGAGACGCGCGGAAGGAACGCCTGCCAGGCCTCGGCGAAACGAGCACCGACGCCGCCCGAGTCACGCCAGTCCTGCTCGCGTTTGGCGATCTGCGTGGGCGCGAAGAAGAACTCCGGTGTCGGTCCGGGCAGCTTCTGACCGTGCTCGAGCGTTCCGAGGTGGGAGTAGCCCACGGCGCTCGAGAAGCGAAGCGCGGGTCCAAGGTGCTCGTGGATCTCGCGCCGCAGCGCGGAGTTGCCCGCGAAGTCGATGTAGACCGCGTTGCTGCCGTCCAGCTCGCCGATACGGTCATAGGTGAGCACCCGGTCACAGGTCGCCGCGCCGGACACGAAGGCCTCGTTGCTCGCCGAGGTGAGCCCGACGACTTCGCGCGCACCGCGACGACGGAACAGGAAGCCCGTTCCCAGGGCCGTCTTGCTGGATGCGCTCGACAGGATGATGCGCTTCGCCCCGAAGGCGTCGTTGTCCTCGAAGAAATCCTCGAGCATCAGGGCGGTCATGAACAATGGACGGAACAGCGACTGCCAGGGCTCGGCGTCGACAACGTGAAGCGGATCCGCCTGGCAGCGCACGTAGCTGTTGTACACCGCGGGCAGCGGTCGCCGGTGTTCGGCACCGTCCATGAAGCCGCCCGAGCCAACGCGGTCCGGCCGCAGGATCAGATGCGAGGACATCGGCCAGAAGCCGTAAAGCCGCTCGCCGACGGCGATGTCCTCATGCTCCGAGGCCGTGACGTTGGCGAAGCCCCAGACGGGAATCCGCCCCCAGCCTGGCTCACTCGCAGGAAAGAAGCGCCAGTAGCCCACCTCGTTGCCCACCGCCCCATAGGTCACGTTGTTGGCCGTGAGCGCTGCGCGGTCGATGGCAACCTCGATCTCACCGGCGCCGATCGCGCGAGCCTGCGCGGGTACGCGGCGCACCTCGTCGAGCTGGTCCGTGCGCACCTCGACATCGAAACGTTCCATGGCGGGTCTCTCCGATTTGGGGCAGGAAGTATGGCACTGGGCACCAGCCCTTGTCGCGGTGACGATGGTCACGCTGCTGCCCGCCGATGGGCACTCGGATAACCCCCGGACGCACTGCCAGAATGGCGCCGTCTGCAGCTGGAGAGCCCCATGAAACGTAGTCTTCTCGCCCTGATCTGCCTGACCCTGCCGCTCACCGCCTTCGGACTCGAGGCCCGCATCGAGCCGGTCGAAAGCGCCATCGACGCGGGCGACTGGAAGCGGGCCATCAAGCTCGCCGAGGACTGGGTCGATGATGATCCAGACAACGCGCTTGCGCAGTACTGGCTCGCCGTGTCGAGGCGCGTGAAGATGGAGAACGTCAATCGGATGCGGGCCATGGCAACGATCGGCGGTTACAAACGGGCCCTCACCCGCGCCATCGAGCTGGATCCGCAGCTGGTCGACGCCCGCGCCGAGCGCATCGGCTTCCTCATCCACGCCCCGGGGATCGCCGGTGGCGATCGCGACGAGGCCCGTCGCGAGATTGAGGCCCTGCGCGCCATCGATCCGCGAGAGGCGGCGGATATGCAGCTCGAACTCGCCCGCGTCGAGGAGGACATGGACGGCGTCCTGGCGGCGCTAGAACAGATCCAGGCGCTCGAACCCGAGCGCGACGGCGTCAAGATCGAAGTCGCGTTGATCCACATCAGCCAGTCCCGCTACCAGGATGCCGAGGAACTCCTCCTCGCCTGCGCAGATTCCGACGAGCCGGGTGTGTCCCTCGGCGCCCAGTACCAGCGCGCGCGCTGGCGCGTCATTGCGGAAGAAGACACGACGACCGCGGCCACGTTGCTGGAAAACTATCTCACCACCCGGGGCGACGAGGATCTGCCCTACGCACCCGACCGCTCCGCCGCCTTCTGGCGCCTCGGTCTCGCCCAGGAGATGAACGGTCAGCAGGATCTGGCGCTGTCGTCGCTCGAACAGAGCGTGGCGCTCAACGATGAATTCGAGCCCGCGCAGGAGGATCTGAAGCGGATGCAGCGGGGCCGCTAGGCGCCGGACCGGGCCTGCCGCTCAGGCATCCCTCATGGCTTCCAGCGTTTCCCAACGACCGAAGCAGGCCTCGAGTTCATCGCTGAGCGTCTGGTGGCGCTGCTGGGTCGCAACGATGTCATCCTGGGATCCGCGGTAGAACTCCGGCTCGGCCATGCGCACGGAAAGTGCCTCGACCTCGTTCTCGAGCTGCTCGATCCGCGCCGGGAGCTCGTCCAGCTCCCGCTGATACTTGTAGCTCAGCTTGCCCGATGACGTGCGCTTCGGCGCCGCCGCTGCGGCCGCTGGCGTCGCACCGTTCGCCTCGGCGTCCGGTGCCGGAATCGGCTTTGGCGCCGAACGTTGACGCTCCCAATCGGCATAGCCCCCGACAAACTCCTCGACCCGCCCGTCGGCCCGGATCGCCAGCGTCGAGGTCACGACCGCATCGATGAAGTCACGGTCGTGCGAGACCAGCAGCAGCGTGCCACCGTATTCGGCGAGGCGCTCCTCCAGCAGCTCGAGGGTCTCGACGTCGAGATCGTTCGTCGGTTCGTCGAGAACGAGGAGGTTGAAGGGCCGTGCGAAGAGGCGAGCCAGGAGCAGGCGATTGCGTTCGCCACCAGATAGGCGGGTGATCGGCGCGCGGGCTCGCTCCGGTGTGAAGAGAAACTCCTGGAGGTAGCCGAGGACGTGCCGCTGCTGGCCAGCGATGGTCACGAACTCACGCCCATCGCCGACATTCTCCGCGGCGGTCCAGTCCTCGCGCAGCTGGTCCCGGTGCTGATCGAAGTAGGCCAGCTCGATCCCCGTACCCAGCGTGATCTCGCCGTCGATCGGCGCCAGTTCGCCCAGCAGCGTGCGCAGGAGCGTGGTCTTGCCAGAGCCGTTCGGTCCGATGATGGCAACGCGATCGCCGCGAAGCACCGTTGTATCGATGTCCTGTAGAACCGCCCTGCCGTCATAGCCGGCGGCGACGCCCTCGGCGACGATCACCTTGCGGCCGCTCCGCCCGGCCTCGCTGAGCTTCATCTCCACCTTGCCGACCGCTTCGCGCCGGGCCGCGCGCTCGCGCCGCATGGCCTCGAGCGCCCGCACCCGGCCCTCGTTGCGGGTCCGCCGCGCCTTGATGCCCTGCCGGATCCAGACTTCCTCGGACGCCAGGCGCTTGTCGAAGCGTGCGTCGGCAAGCGCCTCGGCGTGCAGTCGCTCGTCGCGACGGCGCAGGTAGTTGGCGTAATCCCCGGGCCAGCTCGTGACCCCGCCGCGATCGATCTCGACGATGCGCGTGGCCAGCGCCCGGAGAAAGCGGCGATCGTGGGTCACGAACACCAGCGCCCCGGGAAAGTTCATCAGCACGCCCTCGAGCCATTCGATCGCCTCGATATCGAGATGGTTGGTTGGCTCGTCGAGCAGCAGCACGTCCGGAGCGGTCACGAGCGCCCGCGCCAGCAGAACCCGGCGCCTGAGACCACCGGATAGCGATGCGAAAGTCGCCTGCGCGGGCAGTTCGAGGCGCGACAGCGTCTCGCTGACCCGCTGATCGATGCTCCAACCTCCGGCAGCCTCCACGCGATCGTGGAGCTGAGCCAGTTCTGCCTCGTCCGGCTCCCCTTCCTCGTCGAGCAGCTCGTGGTAGGCGCTCAGAAGCGGGCCGAGCTCGCCCAGCCCGTCCGCGACCACGTCGAAGACCCGTCCCTCGATCGATGCCGGGACCTCCTGGGGCAGGCTGGCCACCCGTACCGCGCTCGCCCGCACCACCGCGCCGCTCTCCGGCAGCACGGTGCCCTCGAGCACGCGCAGCAGCGTCGACTTGCCGGCCCCGTTGCGACCGACCACGGCAATCCGCTCACCGGGTTCGAGGGTCAAGTCCGCCCCATCGAGAAGCGGGGGCCCGCCGACGCTTACCTCGACTTCCTGCAATCTGATCAGACTCATCGGCCCGCCCGGGCCTCCGGTAGCAGCTGTGACGAACGGAGCCTACCGGACGCCGACCGAGCTGTCGTCCCGCACTGCCGTGGCGGGCTTTGCACCCGGATTGCGTAGGGACAGCAGGGAGGAAACGTCGGCGCCCTTCACGGGGGGGAATCACTGTATGCCCGAAACCATCGAATTCGCATTGCTCGGCGCGGCAATGCTGACCGCACTGACGGCGCGCCGGTTGCTCCGCGCAGCGCGGTCGGTCCAGGCGCGGCGACGTGCCCCCACCCAGGGCCGTCGCCTACTGACGCAGTTCGGGGTCGACGCCGAAGCGCTGGTTATCGAGGTCCGCGAGAGGCCCACCGGCCCGCCCGGTCGCCGGCGCTTCGTCCGCTATCGTTTCCGGGTCGATCGTCGCGAATTCGTCGGTGACACCGCGAACTGGTCGCTGGCTGTCGGCGACGTCCTGCCAATCGCCTACCTGCCGGACGACCCGCGAATCAACGCGCCGGCGGAGGTTGTGCGGCTGCTCCGCGAGGGTCATCCGCGGGACCGATGACCGCAGCGCGTGCCGGCCGCTCGGACCCAGCGTAGGATCAATGTCAGGGCTGATCGGGGTCGGCTAGAATAGCGCCCGACGATTTCGCACTCTGATGAGGTAACCCGTGAGCAACTTCGACGCCCAACTGGAAAAATTCCGCACCGCGGACGGATTCATCGCTGCCCTCGACCAGAGTGGTGGCAGCACGCCGAAGGCCCTTGGCCTTTACGGCGTCAGCGCGGACAGCTGGTCGAATGACGACGAGATGTTCGACCTGGTGCATCAGATGCGCAGCCGCATCATCACCAGTGCTGCGTTCACCGGTGAGCGCATACTCGCGGCGATCCTGTTCGAGATGACCATGGACCGCGAGATCGAGGGCCGCTCGACCGGCGATTACCTCTGGGACGTCAAGAACGTCGTACCGATCCTGAAGGTCGACAAGGGCCTGGCCGAGGAAGCCGACGGCGTCCAGCTCATGAAGCCGATGCCCGGCCTCGACGACCTGCTTGCGCGAGCGAAGGCCAAGGGGATGTTCGGCACCAAGATGCGTTCGGTCATCAAGCGGGCGAGCGAGTCCGGGATCGCCGCCAATGTCGATCAGCAGTTCGCGATCGGCCGCCAGATCGTGGCCGCCGGCCTCGTGCCCATCATCGAGCCGGAGGTCGACATCAACGCGCCGGACAAGGCCGCCGCCGAGGCGATCCTGAAGGAAAAGATCATGGCGCACCTCGACAGCCTGGGTGAGGACGAACTCGTCATGCTGAAGCTCACCCTGCCCGAGGAAGACAATCTGTACGCGGACTGCATCGCGCACCCGCGCTGCCTGAAGGTCGTCGCGCTGTCCGGCGGCTACAGCCGCGAGGAAGCCAACGCCCGCCTGGCGAAGCAGAATGGCATGGTCGCCAGTTTCTCCCGGGCGCTCTCCGAGGGACTCTCGGCCCAGCAGAGCGACGAGGCGTTCGACGCCACCATGGACGCATCGATCCAGAGCATCTTCGACGCTTCCAGAACCTGAACCCTGCCCGGCATCGCGCCCGCAGCGGCGCGGTGCCGGCGGTTCCATCGGCGCGGCAATGCCGGCGCGCGTCCCGATGCTGCCCGTTTCTCCCGCGGTCGCGGGAATGTCATGAACGTGTGCCTAGATTCCGGTCCAGATGCCAGACCGGATCCTCGAATCGTGAAGTGGGTGTTCCTCGGCCTTGGGAGCCTGGTCTTCGCCAGCGGTGTGCTG
>JBCCZC010000206.1:0-9825 GCA_039188505.1 Pseudomonadota bacterium
CGCCCGAGCACGTCCGATAGCGATTCCCCGGGTCGAGCCTCGGCAACGCCGACCGTGACGCTGACGTTGATCTGCTCGTCGCGGTAGCGGAACACGTCCTCGGCGACCGCGGCGCAAAGTCGCTCCATGGCCGCCAGGACCTGCTGTCCGGGACGGCCGGAACACAGACCGACGAATTCCTTGCCGGCCCAGCGCGCCGCGAGTTCGTCGTCGACGGTCGTGCTGAACTGCTGGGCGATTCGCGTGAGCAGCTGGTCGCCGCCGTCCCGCCCGAGTCGATCGTTGACGCGCTCGAAATCGTCGACGTCGACGAGTACCAGTGTCGTCGGGGCTGCCGATGCGGCCAGGGCCGCAGCCGCGTGCTCTCGAAAAACCGCGCGCAGCAGCAGGCCCGTGGCGGGATCACGCGTCGAGCATTCCTCGAGCTGCGACCGCGTCCCGGCGAGGTCGCCCTCGATCGCGGCGAGGCGTCCGCGCAGCCGGGCATTGTCGATACGCAGATTCCGCCCGCGCATCGCCGCCGTCGCGATCGCGAGGAGCGCGAGCAGGGCACCGACCACCAGCGGGATCCACGGCAGGCGCCACCAGGCTTCCTCGATCGAGATGTCGGCGACCGCCGGCTGCCAGGCCCACACGCCGTGCTGGTTGGACCCGAGTACCTCGAACCGGTAGTCACCCGCGGGGAGCCGCTCGAAGCGAATTCGTTCACCCGGTGCGGCGGGATACCAGCGATCGTCCTGGCCCACCAATCGATAGCGGTAGCGATTCTGGGCCGGCGCGTGGAAGTCGAGGGCGGCGAACTCGAAGGCGATGCTCCGGTTGCCCGTTCCGAGCGTCAACGGCTCGAGCGAGGGCAGCCAGCCGCCACGCTGCTCCTCCCGATCGACGAAGATCCGGGTGATAGCCATGCGCGGAACGGTCCGGTTTGCCCTGACGTTTCCGGGCGCGAAGGCGGTCAATCCCGCGCTCCCTCCGAAGGCCAGGGTCTCCGGGTCGGTCCAGGCAGCCGCCCGGGCGTGAAACCCGAAGGCGGGCAGGCCGTCGGCGGGTCCGAAGCGCGAGGCGCTGCCGTCCCCGACGTTGACCTGGAGTAGTCCCGTCCGCGTGGCGAGCCAGAGATCGCCCGTCGGCGCTTCGATGACGGCCTGGACGCCCTGGCCGTCCAGGCCCAGACGATCGCCCCAGCGCTCGAAGGTGCCGGTTTCCGGCGCATAGCGGTCGAGACCACGCTCGGTGGCGATCCACAGGCGGCCGGATCGGTCGGCGATGACCTGGTTGACGCGAGCAGCGCTGATCGTCGTCGCGTCACCCGCGATCGGACGATGCGCGACGATGTCACCCGTCGTCGGGTCGAGCTCGAGGAGCCCGCCAAAGTTGGTGCAGATCCAGACCGTTCCCGTACCGTCGTGGTGGAGGCACGTTACGTTGAAATCCCCGATCTGCTGCCCGTCGGGCATGCCGGCGTAGTGGGTGACCGCGTCGCCGGCCGGGTCCCAGGCGATGACGCCGTCATGGAGCAGACCCAGCCAGAGCCGACCGTCCGCCTGCGCCTCGATGGCAAAAATGCCGGTGGAGCGCACGCCGGCGATGTCGAGCGGCGCCGGAACTGCCTCGGCCTCCCGCGTTCCCGCACGGACCCGGTAGAGCCCGCGCTCGCCCCCGATCCAGAGATCGCCCTTCCCATCGATCTCGAGCGCACGAACCGCGCCCGGTACCGCTGCTCCGGTCGTCGTGGTCGTGCCCTCCCAACGATCGTTCTCACGTCGGAGCAGGCCACGCGCGGTGCCCACCCAGAGCCTGTCGGCCGCCGCTGGCGCCAGCGCCCAGATCCGGCGATGATCGCTGGCGCCGACGGCCGGTGTCGGCGTCTGCTGCGAGAACTGTTCCCCGTCGGGGTCGAGCCGCTCGACGCCGCCATAGCGCGTGGCGATCCAGAGCAGGCCCGTCTCGTCCGCGTGGATATCGCGAATGTCCCGTCCAGGCAGCAGCGGGAGTCCCGCGGTCCCCCAGCTTGCCTGGAAGCGGCGTGCGGCGAGATCGACGGCGTGGACCCCCGTGGTCGTGGCGACCAGGAGGGCGCCGGCCTCCGTGCGAAATCGATTCACGATCAGTCGGGAGCCGTCCCTGGTCGCCACCGCGGTGAGGCGACCATCCGGCGCAAGGTAGTCGACGCCCGCTCGCGAGCCGAGCCAGAGCCCCCCGTCCGGGGCGGGAAAAACGGCCCGGATCTGCGCCGTACCGCGGTCGGGGGGAAGCGTCACAGATCGGGTGACCGAGCCGTTCTCGTCCAGGAAGCGCAGGCCCTCGGACGTGGCCGCGACGATGCCTCCATCCAACGTTCGCGCGAGATCCCAGATGCGGAGGCCGGCCAGGTCCGGCGCCGGCGTGAGCCCCTGCTCGCCGTGGCGATCCAGGCCTTCGGCGGTCCCGATCCAGATCGTGCCGTCGTCGGTCTCGAGGAAGCACTGGACGAAGTCCGAGCTGAGGCCGCTACTCACGCCGGCGCCCGCGCGGAGCGCCACGACCGTTCCGGACTGCAGGTCGATACGATTCACACCACCGCCGAAGGTGCCGATCCAGAGGCGGTCGTTGGTATCGACGAAGAGGTTGCCCGCGTTGTCGATCGTCAGCCGATCGGGCCTGGCCGGGTCCGCGTCGAGGATCTGCAGTCCGTGGCCGTAGAAGCGGACGACGCCGCGAGCGGTTCCGAACCAGAGAAAGCCCGCAGAGTCGCGTGCGATCGAGAAAACGCTCGTATCCGGAAGGCCATCTTCGATCGACAGTGTCGTCTGTCGCCAGGCGCCGTCGTCGCGCGCGATCGACGCGCTCGACAGCAGGATCAAGGCAGCCAGCGAAGCTAGGGTGCGAAGCCGGTCTCGCAAGGATCTTTCCGTGGCCTGGCGGATCCCTGACGCTAGCACAGAACCGGCGGTTCAGGGCATCACTCAACCGCAACGAGACTGCGGTAGGATGGCGTTTCCGTGCAACCGGAGGCAGTTCGTGGCCATCGAATTCAAGTTGAATGGGGAGCCGCGTTCAGTCGACGCCGCTCCCGACAAACCGCTGCTCTGGGTGATCCGCGAGGACCTGGGGCTCACCGGCACGAAGTTCGGGTGCGGCATCGCTCAGTGCGGCGCGTGTACCGTGCACCTCGACGGGTCACCGATTCGCGCGTGTAGCTTCCCGCTCGCAGCCGCCGCCGGTCGAGACATCACCACGATCGAGGGCCTCGAGGGGCCCGCCGCCGAAGCGGTGGTTGCCGCCTGGCGGGAAATCGACGTGGTCCAGTGCGGCTACTGCCAGTCCGGCCAGATCATGTCGGCTACGGCGCTGCTGGGCCAGAACCCCGCGCCCACGGACGCGGACATCGACGGCGCGATGAGCGGCAATCTCTGCCGCTGTGGTACCTACGTGCGCATCCGCAAGGCGATCCACGACGCGTCGGACAAGCTGGAGGGCAAAGCATGAAGAAGCTCGGTCAATTGCGGCCGGAGCTGCCGAGCCGCCGCCAGTTCATCAAGACGGCTGCCCTTGCCTCCGGCGGCTTTCTCATCGGTTGCGGCAGCGAGCCGGCGTCGACCCCGGTCGCCGAGGCCTCGGCTCCTGAGCCCACCGTCGCGCCGCCCGTCCCGATCGAGGCCGAGTTCAACGCCTTCGTGAAGGTCGGCAGCGACAACGTCGTGACCGTGGTCGTGAAGCACCTCGACAAGGGCCAGGGCATCACCACCGGCCTGGCGACCATCGTTGCCGAGGAACTCGACGCCGATTTCGCCCAGATGCAGACGGAGTTCGCGCCCGCTGATGCGAAGGTCTACGTGAACACCGCATTCGGCGTGCAGGGCACCGGCGGCTCGACGTCGATCGCCAATTCCTGGATGCAGCTCCGGCAGGCCGGCGCAGCGGCACGCGCGATGCTCGTCGAAGCGGCGGCGGCCGCCTGGAGCGTGCCGGCCGCCGAGATCACGGTGGCCAAGGGCATGCTGAGCCATGCGGCATCGGGGCAGTCGGGCAGCTTTGGCGAGTTTGCCGATGCGGCCGGCAAGCTCACGCCGCCGGCCAACCCTTCGCTCAAGGACCCCGCGGATTTCACGTTGATCGGTACGCGCGTTCAGCGCCTCGACACCCCGGGCAAGACCAGCGGCGAGACCGTCTTCACCCTGGACATCCAGCGCGACGGGATGCTCGAAGCGGTCGTCGCCCACCCGCCGCGCTTCGGCGGCAAGGTCGGGAGCTTCGACGCCACGGCCGCGAAGGCGGTGCCGGGCGTGGTCGATGTCGTGGAGATCCCGCGCGGCATTGCCGTGCTTGCGGACAGCTACTGGTCGGCGCTCAAGGGGCGCCAGGCGCTGACCATCGAATGGGATGACTCGGGCGCCGAGATGCGCGGCAGCGCCGAGCTCACGGAGACCTACCGGGCCGCGCTTGCCGAGCCCGGCGAGATTGCGCGAGGCGACGGTGACGCGACTGCCGCCGTCGAAGGCGGAGACGACGTGCTCTCCCTCGAGTTCGAGTTTCCCTTCCTGGCCCACGCCACCATGGAGCCCATGGACTGTGTCGTCGAACTCTCGAACGATCAGTGTGAGATCTGGACCGGTTCCCAGCTGCAGACCGTCGACCAGATGGTTGCGGCCGGGATTACGGGACTGACGCCCGACAAGGTCATCATCCACACGCACTACGCCGGCGGCAGCTTCGGTCGCCGGGCGGTGCCGGACAGCGACTATATTGCCGAGGCCGTGATGATCGCCAAAGCGATCGGCGGCCGGGCGCCGGTGAAGCTCCACTGGTCGCGCGAGGACGACATGACCGCTGGCCGCTATCGTCCGCTGAGCGTGCACCGCCTCGAGGGAACCGTCGCTGACGGCAAGATTGACGCCTGGCGCCATCGCATGGCCATCAGCTCCTTCCTCAAGGGATCGGCGTTCGAGGCGATGATCCAGAACGGGGTCGACGGCAGCGCCGTCGAAGGTGCCCGCGGTCTGCCGTACGCGATTCCGAACCTGGCGGTCGAGCAGCACCTGATGGAGGTGGGCGTGACCGGCCTGTGGTGGCGCTCGGTCGGCCACACGCACAACGGCTACGTGACGGAAGTGTTCTTCGATCAGCTGGCCCACAAGGCGGGCGTCGACCCCTACGAGCTCCGCCGGGATCTGCTGAAGGACAAGCCCCGGCACCTCGCCGTGCTCGAGCTGGCCGCGGAGAAGGCCGGGTGGGGCACGCCGCTGGAGGCCGGACGGGCCCGCGGGATCGCGGTTCACGAGTCCTTCGCGAGCTTCGTCGCCGAGGTGGCCGAGGTCACGGTCAAGGACGATGGTTCCTTCAGCGTCGACCGGGTGGTCTGTGCCGTCGACTGCGGCGTTGCCATCAACCCGGACGTCGTCGCCGCGCAGATGGAAGGCGGTATCGCCTACGGTCTGTCGGCCTTCCTGCGGGAGGCCGTGACCCTCGAGGAGGGCGTCGTCCAGCAGCGGAATTTCGACAGCTACCGCCCACTACGCATCAACGAGATGCCCGCCGTCGAGGTGCATATCGTGCCTTCGGGCGAAGCGCCGACCGGCGTCGGTGAGCCGGGTCTGCCGCCGATCGCGCCGGCCGTCGCAAATGCGCTCTTCGCGGCTACCGGCAAGCTCGTCACGACGCTGCCGGTCGCGGATCAGCTGAAAACCGCGTGACCTGCCTCCGGGGCGGCGCCCGCCGCCCCGGAGCGTTGATCGGGGTCATGCCGGGCCGGTCGAGCCGGGCGGATAATGGCGCCATTCGATCGGGAATTCGCGCCGCATGGAATACGACTTCTGGCATCAACGCTGGGAAGAGGACGACATCGGGTTCCACCAGACGGATGTGAATCCGCTGCTTGAGTCTCACTGGCCCGGGATGTCTCGTGAGCCCGCCAACGTGCTGGTCCCGCTGTGCGGCAAGTCTCTCGACATGATGTGGCTGCGGCGCCGCGGTCACCGCGTCCAGGGCGTCGAGATGAGCCCCGTCGCCGCCGACGCCTTCTTCTCCGAACACGACATCGAGCCGTTTCGCGCCGAGGCCGCGTGGGGCAGCCGGCTCGCGGCCGACGGCCTGTCCGTGCTCGTGGCGGACTTCTTCGAACTCATGCGCAACGATCTCGACGCCGTGGACGCCGTCTACGACCGCGCTGCCCTCGTTGCGCTACCGCCCGCCATGCGCCTGCGCTATGCCCACAAGCTGGCGAGCCTGACTGCGTCCCGGACGCCGATCTTCGCGATCCTCTTCGACTACGACGATCCCGGCCTCATCGGCCCGCCGTTCTCCGTTCCGGAGGACGAAGTCGCGGCCCTGTTTCCGGAGTATCACCTGTCGAAGCTTGCCGAACACGAAGTGCTGATCCGGAATGTCCGGGTCCGGGAGTACGCCATCGTTCTGGAGCCGGCCGACGCGCCCGACGACATGCGGGTCACAACCTGATCGGGCATACTTGCCGCCCGATTCGAATCCCGGAGCCAGGACCTTGAGCGACCTCATCGAATTCACCGTGGAGGACGGTGTTGCCCGCATCGTGCTCAACCGCCAAAGCGCCTTCAACGCCTTCGACCAGCCCCTGGCGAGTGCACTTCGCGATGCGCTCGAGCAGCTCCGGGCGCGCAGCGATGCCCGCTGCCTCGTAGTCACGGGGGCCGGCAAGGCGTTCTGCGCCGGCGGCGATGTGGTGGGCTTCAACGCGGCCGGCGACGCCGCGCCGAGTGCGATCCGCTCCATCGTGCTGCACCTCCACGCCGCGGTGAACCACCTGCTGGCGCTGGAGATGCCCGTCATCGCCGCGATCAATGGCCCGACGGCCGGCGCCGGCATGGGACTGTTCATGGGCGCTGACCTCGCCATCGCCTCCGACAAGGCCAACTTCACCATGGCTTACACGGCGATCGGCGCCAGCCCCGACGGCAGCAGCACCTTCTTCCTGCCCCGGCTCGTCGGGCTCCGGCGCGCCATGGAGCTGACGCTGACCAACCGGCGGCTCAGCGCCGAGGAAGCCCTCGACTGGGGCCTGGTCAACGAGGTCGTTCCCGCGGACGAGCTCGACGCCGTGGTCGCCAAGCGCGCCGCCGCGCTCGCCGCCGGCCCGACGAAGGCCTTTGCGACCGCCCGCCGCCTGCTCGCCGACAGCTTCCAGACCGCCGCCCAGGCGCAGATGGAACGCGAGATCGAGGGCATCGCTGCCATGGGCGCGACGGACGACTTCCGCGAGGGCTGCGCCGCCTTCGTCGAACGCCGGCGCGCCGAGTTCAAGGGCAGCTGATCGAACAGCCTGGCAGCAGGCCCAACGCCGAGAGCCCAGCGACGACCTGTATTCCACAGGCCCACGCGAGTCGCTCATATGCTCGATGAGTGGGTCATCACTGGAATGCTCTTCGTAGGCGCGGCGGGGTGGAGCGTCATGCTGGCCGCCATGGCCGACCATGAAGGCGGCCTGAACGCCCGACGCTTCGCCGCTGATGGGGTGGGTGCGCTGGTGTTCGTCGGTTGGCTCGGCATCCGTGGACATATCGACGGTGGCGGGAACCTGGGCCTTGCCGCGCTGCAGTTGAGCCTTCTGGCGATCTTCGCGACCGGTGTTTTATACGTATGGGCCAATGCCGAGACTGCAGGCGCCCTCTGGTCGAATCTTCGTTTCAATGGGTACGTGCTGTTCTGTGCAGCGACGTCGTTCGTCGTCGCGAACCGCGCGATCGTCATCTTCGACATCAATGGCGGGAGTCCATTCGCCGTGCCCGCGGCATTCGGGACTGCTGTCGCTTACTTCCTGCTGATGCTCTGGCTACGACGCTGGCTGAGCAGTCCGCTCGCGCGGGTTCGAGCGCGACTGAGCTCGAAGCCCATGATCCTGCTACTGCGGCCCTTCGACGCCACGGAGGTTCTCGATGCGCCGAAGGGGTTTGAAATGCGACGGGGTGCGGGAGCGCCGAAATCGGCCTATTCGATCTTGCCGATCCTCGTACGCGGCCTGAATCGCCTGGGCATCGTCGTGACCCTCGGGAAGGTGAAGCTGCCGAGCTGGAGGGACAGTGTCGCCGCGATCACTCTCGATTCCTCGGATGCGGACTGGGTCGGCCTGTTTCGAAGGCTGGCCGAGCACTCGGGGCTGGTGATCATCATCCCTTTCGACAGCCCAGGTGTCGTTGCTGAACTCCGGCACCTGCTCGAAAACGAGACGGCGCGCCACAAGAGCTTCATTTTCGTCCCCCCGGTTCTTCCGAATCAGGATGCATTCAGGTCAGTCTCCAAGAAGGAGGAGGTGGACCGGAAATGGGATGCAGTCGATCAGTTCCTCCGGGATATCGGCGTGAGCTTGCGGCGAAACAAGGGAAGTCTGATCAGCCTCGGCTCGAGGGAAATCTTCGACCTCGAGCACGCGGACGATCCCGGCAGGTTGGACAAGGAGATCGCACGGGTGCTCGCTGAGCACTGGTCCCCGAGTCGTGGACTATTGCCGGCGTCTCGCATTCTCAGTCAGCTTGGTCGTGCCTCCTGAGGCCGCGAATCCAACAGCCCCTGGGTACCGATTCCGGTTCGGCTCGAAACTCGCGCAGGCCTGGCGCGTCCGAGGTCCCACCGGCCGAAGTTCCGCCCGCGGCGGGAGGTCCTCCGGCAGCCGCAGGTTCCAGACCAGTCCCGCAGCGGCCAGGGCCTTGAGGACCCACCAGCCGGGATCGAGTTCTCCGGCATGCAGGCCGAGCTTCGCGGAACCCGGGAAGGCATGGTGGTTGTTGTGCCAGCTCTCGCCGAAGGTCAGCAGGCTCCAGAACGGCAGGTTGAAGCCTTGGACGCCGGCGCCCGCGACGCGCCACGACTGATGCCCGTCGTTGTGGGCGAAGTAGCCGATGAGCCAGTGTCCGCCGACCGAGACGGTCACCCGGGCGCAAACACCCCACACGACCCAACCCCAGCCGCCGCAGGCGAATAGCAACGCGGCGGGAATCAGCTGCTGTGCCATCCACGTTCGCTCGAGGAACCGATAGACGGGATCCTCGGAGACCGCACGCTCGGGACGGAACGTCGGCGGGGCCGCCAGCTCGAGGCGACAGTGCAGCTGCCACCAGGCGTCCTGGTACCAGCGGCGGCGGTGGCCGAAGTAGTCGTGGCAGCGGGCCTGGCGCTGGGCCCAATCGCGCAGATCGTGCGTGCGCATCATTCCCAGCGGACCGGCTAGACCCACCAGCACGCCAAGCCAGACGAGCGCGTACTCGAGCGGCTTGCAGGTTGCGTAGCTGCGGTGGATGAGCAGGCGATGCATGCCGAGCGAGTGGCCGAGGCAGAGCGTCATCGCAGTCGTGGTGGCGAACACGAGAAGCGTATCGGCCGCCAGGGTTACGGGGCCGGCCAGGCAGGTGACCAGGAGCATCGACGTCACCCAGATGGAAGTCGTCGGCGACCACCGCACCCGACCCCTGCAGGCATCCTGCCCGGCAAACGCTTCGAAGCGGGGCTCATGCATCGATGAAGACCTCCCGCAGCAGATGTTGCGCCATGGCCTCGACCGTACGGGTCATCAGGGGGCCGAAATACGAGGCCGGACTGAGCCGGCGTTCGAACGCGATGTGCAGCGTCAGCTCGGTCCGGCCGTCGGGCCGCGGGCGCATTTCGAGCCGCACCCGCTCGACCGCGAGATAGGTCGCGATGTAGCTGGTGTCGCTCAGGGTTTCGATCTCGATCAGATGTTCGCCAGCCCTGCTGACCCGAACCCGCGCGACGCCTTCGTGGGTGTTGCCCACGAACCAGCGGTGATAGCGATAGAAGGCCTCGTGAACCGCGCCGACCTCGAGGCTCCCGGCCTCGACGCGTTAGGGCATGGGAAACAGA